>CAYOVU010000165.1:0-17324 GCA_964407505.1 uncultured Acidobacteriaceae bacterium
GGGGCAGGGCGAGCGCAAGCTTTCGGATCAGGTGGCAACCGAGGCGATGCGGCGAAGCATGGAATCGATCCCGATGCGCGGGACGATTGTGATTGGAGAAGGGGAGCGCGATGAAGCGCCGATGCTTTATATCGGGGAGCGCGTGGGCGCGGAGTTTACGGATGGGCGCGAGGTGCCGGAGGTCGATATTGCGGTTGATCCGCTGGAGGGGACGAATTTGTGCGCGACCGGTGCGCCGGGATCGATTACGGTGCTGGCGGCATCGGAGCGCGGAGGGTTGCTGAATGCTCCGGACTGCTACATGGAAAAAATTGTGGTGGGGCCGTCGTGCAAGAACGCGGTGGAGCTGGATGCTCCCGTGGCCGAGAATCTGAAAAACATTGCGAAGAGATTGGAACGCGATGTGGAAGACTTGGTGGTGATTGTGCTCGACCGGCCACGGCACGAAAAATTGATCGCAGACATTCGCGCGGCGGGAGCGCGGATCCGGCTGATTGGAGATGGAGATCTTTCGGCAGGCATTGCTGCGGCAGTGATTGGAACTGGCGTACACGCCGTGATGGGTTCGGGTGGAGCGCCGGAGGGCGTGATTACGGCGGCGGCAATTCGGTGCCTGAATGGATACATGCTGGGACGGTTGGTGGTGACGCCAGATCAGGAAGAGCGGCTCGCACGCATGGGTGTTAAGGACAAGAATCGGATTTATGAGGCGGAGGATCTGGCTCCGGGCAAGCAGCTTATTTTTGCCGCGACGGGCGTGACCGATGGGGCGCTGTTAAAAGGAGTGCGGTTTTTTGGTGAAGGGACGCGGACATCGTCGGTGATTCTGACGCAGCAGACGGGCAAGGTGCGGTTTATTGAGAGCATCCATTTAGAGAAAGGGCCGGATGTGAAGGTGAGGTTCGCGTAGAAGGCTTAAGTTTCGAGATCGTGGCCAGAAAAGGCAGTCGAGCGTTGCTCGACCGGACAGCCCCCTTCGGCTCCGCTCAGGGCAGGCTTAGGCGGCTGTCCCCACATGCAACTCGAAGAGTGAAGAATTGCTAAGTACTGGAGGTTGCCAATGACCGCGCCTCGTTCTCACGGACTGCCCAGCCCCACAGTTTGCGCAGTGATTGTCGTTGCCATGATTGCGATAATTGCCGTGCCTGCGGCGATTACGCTGCACACTGTTCGCTCTCCGGCGAGGCTCGTGGCTTCCAGCCAGGACCCCACACCGTATGGGTACACCGTCAGCCTGTTGTTGTTCATCATTCCGGACGTGTCCATCTTAGTATGGTTCCTCAGAAACGAAGAACTGCATTTTCCCCGGCGCGCTTTCGTCCGGACCATCGCGATTCTCGTCCCGCTCTTTTGTGCGCTCGACTTTTTTTTCGCCCAGTACTTCTTCGAATTTCCCAACGCTGGAGCTACGTTGTGCGTCCATGCTTTCGCCCTGGGCAAGCCAGTTCCGATCGAGGAATACGTTTTTTATTTCACTGGCGCCCTTGCAGATCTGCTTCTGTATGTGTGGCTCGGTGAGTTTTGGGTAGCGGCGTACAACGTGATCGATTATCCCGGCGAAGTCAGAAAGATTAGTGGCGGCCTTCGGCAATTTCATCCCCCAACGCTGATCGTGGCCGCGGTCCTGATTGGCGTCGCGTGGCTGTACAAGAAGCATTTTGCTGGTCCAGCAGACCAGGCGGGGTTTCCCGGCTACTTCGCGTTTCTGGTGATCGGCGGGGTGCTGCCCGGCCTGTTTTTTTATTCCGCAGCGCGTCGTTTTATCAACTGGCGGGCCTTCAGCTTGACGCTTTTCTTTATGTTGCTGGTCAGCTTGATCTGGGAGGCTACCTTGGCCCTCCCCTACGGATGGTGGAGCTTCCAACACCCTCAGATGATCGGTCTTTTTATCGGTGCCTGGTCTGGCCTGCCCATCGAGGAAATTTTTGTCTGGATCGGTGTTACCTATGCCACGGTGATTGTTTTCGAGGTCATAAAGGTTTTGCTGGCATCGGAGCGGTCGGTGCGGGAAACTCTGTTGGGCGCGAAGTGACGCTTCGAGTCCAGATGGATCATCGTGGAGAACTTGCTTCGCTCAGGATGACAAAATGACCGCGACCAGGGCTAAAGCCCCGGCGAGTGGATCATTTTTTGTGGCCAATAAGCGGCCCGATTGAAGCCGGACAGCCGAGGGCGGCTATCCCCACATGAGCTTGCCTCCTTCTATTCCAATAACCCGGAGTTTTACTTCAAATACTCCGAATCCTTTTTCAGTTCCTCCGGGATGTGGGGGAACGGGGGGAAATCCTGCGAGTAGCCCTTGAACAAACTGGCCGTGACTTCGGCACGGTGGTTGCCGTCATGAATGGCGATCTTGTGAATCTTGCGCGGCGAGTACCCCTCCCATAGCGACACCCCGGCGTAGGCGCCATCTTTACGCAGGACGTAATAGATCATGTCGACGAAGCGCAGCTTGTTCATGTCGCCGTTGTAGTTGCGGGCGATGCGCTTGAGGGCGTCGAGACCGGCTTCCTGCGGGGACATGCCGTGGCGCATGTTTTCGACGATGGTGTGAGCGCCGGCAACTTTTATGTTTTCTTCTCCGCTGCCGGTGGCGCCGGCGGAGCCTACATCCTGGTCGGTGTAGCAGCCAGCTCCGATGATGGGCGAATCGCCACAGCGGCCGGGCAGTTTGAAGGCGAGGCCGCTGGTGGTAGTGCAGCCGGAGATTTCTCCTTTGTCGTTGAGCGCGGAGCAGTGGATGGTGCCGGTGGGAGGGAAGATGACTTTGCGAACGGCGACGAGTTGATCCTCAGGTGCGATGCCGAGATCGGCGGCGCGGGCTTGCAGATTCTGGATGCGTTGCTGCCAGAGTTGGGAGTGCGGCTTGTCTTCTTTTCTTTCGAAGTCGCGATCCTTGTCCGGGTCGGGCGGCTGCCAGTGCGGGTCGGCGAGACCGGGGCCCCACCAGTCGCCGGTAGAGTGAAATTCCTTCCACAGCAGCCAGATTTTGCGGGAGTTTTCGGTGAGCAGGTTTTCGCGCGGGAAGCCCATGGCAACGGCGAAGCGCTCGGCGCCTTCGCCAACCAGCATGACGTGGCCAGTGTTCTCCATCACGGCCTTTGAAACCAGCGAAACGTTTTTGATGTTGCGCACGGCGCCGACGGAACCGGCACGGCGCGTGGGTCCGTGCATGCAGCAAGCGTCAAGTTCAACTACACCTTCTTCGTTGGGCAGGCCGCCGAGGCCGACGCTATCATCTTTGGGATCGTCTTCAGGGCCTTTGACGACGCGAAGAGCCGCGTCGAGGGTATCGCCACCAGCTTTGAGGAAGGCGAATGCATCTTCGAGGTAGGCGTAGCCGTTGTTGGCACAGACGATTATGGGGCGCTTGCGGGGTTGGGAGTCGTGCTCTTGTGCGGCTGAGTTGGAATCTGCGTGGGTTGGTGTTCCTATTCCAGCGGCAACTGCTCCCAGGAGGGAAGTCTTGACGAAATCACGGCGCGAGAATGGCATATGGGGCTCCGGGTTTTCTGAAAACGGAGCATATCATGCGGAGAGAGTTTTTTAGTTGCTAGCTATCGGTCCTCAATGTCGGGGACTGGTTACGTTACATGGAAAAGCCCCACTTCTCGCAAAGGAAGCGAGAGAAGTGGGGCACCCAGGTCAGCCTTAGTGATTTTCTAGAGCGATGCTTTTTCATGGAGCAGTGCCTTTGTAGAGCTAGTGGTTTTCTGGGTCTAGAAGCGATCCCTGCAATGGAATTGAAGAGGTAAGCTTGCGCGGCCATTCGGCAAGCTCAGGTCAGTCGTGTCGTGTAGGGATCCTTCGACTGCGTGAGTGCTTGGCTGCGCCAAGCACTCACTTCGCTCTGGATGACAAGACTCGCTGAGGAGACGGACTCGACGTCCAATCAGGCTCCGGTGGCGATGCCGCGGTAGCGGCCGACTAGCCTTGCGCGGGGGCTGGGAGAATAGTCGGCGGACTTAGCGGCGACGGGGCGAGCGCGGGTGCCGGCTTCGGAGCGGAAGCGGAGGAGGGCGGCGATGTTGCCGACTTTATCGAACTCGGCATTGTCTTTGACGTAGAAGAGTTCGATGTCGCGGCGGATGACCCAGGGCAGAATCGCTTCTGCAACATCGACCACGGTGCGAGTTACGCGTCCGCAAGCCGGACAGTAATGCACAAGGTGGGCGTCGAGATGGCCGCAGCCGGCGCATTCAACGGCTTGCGCGGAATAATTATCACCAAGCAGCAGAGTTTGCACTTCGCCTAACTCGAGGGCGTGGAGCACGCGCCGCAATCCGGTGACGCCGCGACCGTTGCTGCGAGCCTGGTTCATGGTTTCGTGGACTGCCTCGTCGCGGAGTTTGTTTTGAGAGTCGGCGAAGATTCGTTCGGCTTCGGAGCGGACCTCTTCGCGGCCCGTGCGGGCGACGTCGGCGGAAAAACGGCCGAGCAGCCGCTGTGAGACGTAGGGATGCAGTTGAGCCTCGAATTGCGGCCAATGCGCATCCTGGCAGCCCAGAATCCACTTCTCAAACATGCCCTTGTCCAAAGCATCTTTGAGGAACTCGGCGAGGTGCTTGAAATGCTGGCGGGCTTCATCGGCAACGCGGCGTTCGGCATGGCCTCCGTCATATCCAGCGAAACCATCGCCGCGGCCACGGCGGGAGAGCGGATGAAAAAATCCCTCGCGTTCGGTCAGTTCGCCGAGACGCAAATCGAAAAGCCGGGCACGATGACGATCGACAAGCACGATGCCGAGGCTGGGAAAAGCTCCCAGCAAACGCGCGAGAGGCTTGAGATGAAAGTGACGATCGACGAAAAGCTGGGTTGCGGCGAGTTGAGCCGGCAAATCATATTCGCGCCAAAAATTCTGCGCTGAGCAGGCGAAGACCGCCTTGGCATGAGAGCCATTGCCGCGCAAATCCTGTGACAGGCGCACGATGCGGTCGAGATCGGCGCGGGCCGATTCACACTTGCCGTTATTTTTACTTTCCGAACTTTTGGATTCCAGGGAGCGCCAGGCTTCCCGGGCCAAGTCTTTAACCAGGATCACCTCCTCTTTATGAGCTTTGTTACGAGGTGGGGTGGGCTGAAAGTAGAAACTAAGAGCGCAAGAATGTTGATCTTCCAATTGAGCTAATTCACGGATTTGATCGCGTGTGATCATTCGTATTCCCAGTCCTTATTCGATATGGATTGATTTACGCTGTGCCGGTGGATGCGAACCGCCCTTTGAATTGCCGGACGAGCCCAGGCGAGTGGCGAAGGTGATCGCGGGCGGCAGAAATGGACGCCGCCACGCGTTCGGGCGAATCGCCTGTAATGGCGGAGATTTCGCCGACGCCAAAACCTTCCAGGGCGTGGAGGATAAAAGCTTCGCGATGGGCGGGGCGAACGTCGCGGAGAGCGGAAGCGATGAGACGCATCATTTCATCGGAACCAACGATCTCTTCGGGAGTTGAGATGCGATCGTCGGCGATTATGGTTTCTTCGGTGATGGCTTCGTCCGGCTGATGGAATTGCAGTTCAGATTCGTCGCTGGCCTTGACGTTTCGCTTGCGGGCAGAATCTTCAAGATGAACGGCGCCGCCGTTGCTTTCATCGGGGCGGGCGAGTTGATCGAGCGCGTTGAGGGCGAGGCGGTAGAGCCAGGGTTCGAGTGCCAGACGCTCAGGCTTCTCGTGACCGTTACCGAGCGCAGCGGCGATCGTCTCGTCGATGACTTCTTCTTTGCTGATGGAATCCGGCGTTACGAGATCGGAGGTTTCGCGGAAATAAATCTCGCGTTCGACGAAACGCTCGAGGCGCGCGAGGTTTACGTTGACGTAGGAGCGGACGTCCTCGGCGGAAACCGTGGGAGGGAAAACCGCGGCGAGGGTCTGCTCAAAGGGGACGGAAGAATTGCGGCGAGCCGGCTCTTCCTTCTGACGACGCGTCCATTTATGACTGGAGCGGAGAAGGTCTTTATGTTTGCCAAGCTGGTGCAACAGGTCTTCAAAAGCGGTTTTCACCGCAGCCGCGGCGGACGGGGCTTTGGCTTGCGCGGCCATCTGCCCTGAAGGCAAGCGCAGGTTGAGGGAAACGCTGGTGCCTTCGCGCGCAGAAATCTCTTCCACCGCGCCCTTCAAGTGGACGAGTTCGGGGCGAAAAACCTGCAGCCTTTTACGCAGTTTTTCGATTTGATGTTGAAGATCTTTTTCTACGGCAGGAGTTTTATGAAGCCGGTAACTGATATGGACGTTCATGAGCACCTCGAGCTTGCCAACGAAGTGGAGCAAACCAGTGCTTTCTAAGCCGATTATACACCCGAGCGAAGCGTGGAAAACCAGAATTAAGAAATCGATTCGAGAGCTCTGCGAGATTGGGAATCGATTGTGGAAAATGTATTGACGCAAGTTCATTCGCGAGTGTACGTGCTGGCGGCCTGTCGCGCGGACGAAGGAGTTTCAACGTTTCGGTTATTAGAAGAGAGTCAGGAACCAGACCGGGAACTTAGATAGTTACAAGGGCTGAGTGTAGAATGAATATAAGTGGTGTTTTCCTAACCTGATCCCGGCAAATTAAGGAGTAAGTCAAATGTATCCAGAAATTATGGTGATTCCCATGCGCGAAGAGTTAACCCGCCTGGGTATTGAAGAATTGCGCACGGCCGAGGCAGTTGACAGTGTTTTGAAGGCTCAGCCGGGCACGGTCATGGTAATTGTGAATTCGATTTGTGGATGTGCCGCTGGCCGGATGCGTCCGGCGGTGCGGATGGCGCTGCAGAATGCCGCGCATCCCGACAAATCGTTTACCGTGTTCGCAGGGCAAGATGTGCAAGCCACCGAACGAGCGCGCAGTTATTTCACGGGGGAGCCGCCGTCGTCGCCGTCGATCGCGATTTTGCGCGACGGGCAATTGGTCTACATGATGCCGCGGCGTGACATTGAATCGCGCGAGGCGCCGGCGATTGCGGCGGAGTTGAAGGCGGCGTTGGATAAGTTCTGCGGGAAAGCAGTGGCGGCACAGATGTAAGAAGTTTCCACTGTTCCGCACCTGACAAGTCGCAAGGCGTCGTGAAGTGGGATTTGGGAGTGGACCGCCGTGATCCCTCAGCGGCTAAAGCCTCTATCGTTATTGGTTCTGAGTGGCACGACTAAACGTCGTGCCCTTACCAATTTTGCCTTCCAACACTAACTCACGGCCCACTCTTGCAAACTTACTTTCGAGAGGGCTTCCATGCGAGTCTGTCTCCCCGCTTATTTGTTCGTGACGTTTGCTGGTTTGCTGATCATGAAGGCCTTCACTGCGATTCCGTTGGGCTGAAGGCCTACGGGAATCATCGTTAGAAGCGAATATTCCGTGGGTTCGAGTTTGCGGGGAGTGCGGCGCTGGATTACGGTCACATCGCCAGCTTGCGTGTCGAGCACCAGAAGATATTTTTGATCTTGCGACAGCGCGAGGCCATCGGGACGGCTGCCGACCGACATGGTAGCGATGCGCCGTCCGAGATCGATATCGTAGACCGCGACGCTGTCAGAGCCAAAGTTGCTGGCGTATAGCCTGGAATTATCACGCGTAACAAGCGCGCGGGTGGGATGCTGGCCGATCAGGGCGGTGTTTCCGACTTCATCATTGCCGGTTTCGACAATCGAAATGCTGTCGGAATCGAAATCGCACACGATGAGTTCGCCGCCGTCGGGCTTGAGCGCTAGACTTACTGGGGTACGGCCCACGTCAAGCAGAGCGAGCACGCGGTCGTTGATGGGATCGCCGCCGAGTGCGGTTTTCGCCAGGGCGATGGATGCTACCTGCGACGATCCGGAACAGGCCACGAAAGCTTTGCTCGAATCCGGCAGAATGGCGATGTCTTCCGGCTGCTGGCACACCGGCAGGGTGGCGCGCACTCGCAGCAGCTTCGCATCGATGACGGAAACCGTGTTGTCGCCGCGGTTGGAGACGACTACGGTTGCGCCGTCGGGAGAAACCCTTGCCAGTCCTGGAGCGATGCCGACGCGAACGTTGCCAAAGAGCACGCGCTTCTCGATATCGATCACCGAAACGTTGGCGGATCCGGAGTTCGCGACGTAGGCGCGTTTGCCATCTTCGGACACGTCAATGAAGTAAGGCTTGCCGTGAACTCCGATGGTAGCGACTACGGCGTTCTTTTCGGTGTCGATGACGCTGACGTTGTTGGAGCCGGAGTTGACCACGTAAATTTCATTCTTCTTGAGGTTCGCCGCAACGCCAGTTGGCTCAAGGCCGACGGCAATCGTCTTCGCAGGCACGAAGGTCCGCAGATCGATGACGCTGACGGTGTTGCTTTTGCCGTTGGTGACATAGGCATATTCGCGATAGGCGGGGCCGTAATCCGGCAGTGGGCGCTCGCGGAAGTACCACCATGCGAGCGCGCCCAGGAGTGGGATTAGAACAATGATGAGGAGGAGTTTTCGCAAGATGCAGGGTCGCTTATCAGGAAGCCACAAGATTAGCAGAGATGGTTGTGGGTGTGGCAGCTTGGCGAGGCATGAGGAGGAGTATCTTAGCTTGCTGCTTTAGCGGGGAACGAGTTCGGGTAGGGCTTGGGAGGATGAGCGCGCCTGTAGTTCGCTGGTCAACGACGCTACTTTGTCGTTGGAGACGCGAATTTCTCCGTCCAAGACAGCCAACAACTTTCCCGAGCCCGTGCCTTGAAATTGGGCGCGATGGAGGGTGGCATTGCCTTGAGCTGATGGGGGCAGCGTGAGTTTGAAGTCGCTGCCGCTCTGCACGGTAGTGAGCAGGGACTGCGCGATTTGCTCGCGCACTGTATCACCCAGAGAGCCAGAGCGCAGCTGTTCGCCGACCAGCCCCTCAGCATCAATGTGGCCAAGAGCTGACTCGATCCGCAACGTGCCATCCTCTGCTACCGTCGCAGTTAGCTTGATCTCGATTGTGCCGTTGCCTTCCACGATTTCATTTGCGGCCGCGCCAAAGCATACCCAGCGCTCATAGTGCAGGCGCACGACCGCCAGGCTGGCCGGAGGGTGCGCGTCTAAAGTTGCGGTCTGCACCGCGATGCGCTCTCCGCACCGGTTCGACCGGTCGAGCTGGGCGCGCAAGGCCGAGGTAAAGTTCTGGCGTAGGTCCGAGAGGTCGGTGGTGAGCTCGAGTTTGAAGCTGTTCTGGCCAGCATCTGCCACGCCCTTCGAAACCGCACCGGAGGTTGAGATTGCGATGGCCTGATCGCCGAGCGTGATCGAGTTCCTTACCGGAGGAAGGTCGAAGACGAAGTTCTGGTTGTTGTTGGCGGCCCCGATGCTCATTTCTTTTCCGAGATCGAGTTGCTGGTTTTGAAAGGCGCTGAGGGCGTGATCGAGGGCTTGCGCGGAGATTGGAAGCTGTGGCGCCGATGCTTTTGCATCTCGGAGCTCCTGATCAAGCGCCTGGGTTTGTTGCGCTAGGTCGGCCTCTGCCTTGGTCAGTTTTTTTACAGTTTCTTTCAGACCGGTTTTCTGGCGCTCGGAGAATCCTGCGAGAAACAGTTTGTTCAGCGAGCGTGCGTTTTCGATGGCTTGCGCGATTGTAGCGCCGCGATTAGAAAGTTCTGGGGCTGGGCTCGGTTTGGTGAGTTGTTGCTGAAATGCCTGTAATTCTGCGCTGGCCGCAGAAGTACTCTTCAGCATTAAGACATAGGCGGCGACCTGCTCGCTGGTGGCTTGGACGGCCAGGGCTTCGTGAAAGTCCCTTAAGCTGTCTTTCTGATCGACGCCGGTTGGTTTGCCAACCCCGCTTAATCCGTCTCCGCCAGCAGTGCCGCCGCCAACGTGGCCACTGGCGCCACCGCGCTGGGCAACGAGCGCGCAGGGAGACACGAGGAGAGCGGCTGCCAGGACGGTTACAGCGGTAAGACGGCTGACTCTGCGCAACATCGAGGATCTCCTACAGAAGTGTAACCTGCCGCGTGGCAAGAAAGTTTAGCTTGGCTCAGGGCGATGGGAAAGGCCATCACATTTACAGTTCTTTGCATTTGGCCGGGAGGCTATACCGGCTCAATTACTTTCAATCCCGGTACATGAGAGAAATGACGTCGATTGAAGGTCGCGAGGGAACTGCCACGCTCGAGGGCGCTGGCGGCCACAATCAGGTCATAGTCGCCAATCATCCGACCAGCGTCTTCGAGAGCGGCCCAGATGCGCGCATGTTCGAGCGCGGTAGCCTCGGTATAAGGAACGATCAACATGCTGTTCATGGCTGAGCGCACGTACTTTTCCCGTTTCGCCTTGTGGGCGGCTTCCGCTCTTTCAACGCCGTGCCATAACTCCGCGACGGTAATAGCGGCAATCTCGACCGGTTCGCTGGAACGAGTCGCCAACCATTCCTTCAGGTCGAACGTGCCTCGCTCGCCGCGGATAATTACATCGGCATCGACGATTATCGCCATTTGTCGACTTGGGGTTTCAAAGTTTTGCGGGCCTTCCGCAAGTCGCGGTTCCAAGCTTTAGCCTCGTCCGCGGATAATTCAACTTTGCTTAGCGCCTCTGCCAAATCGCCCGCCAGGAAGACCTTTTCGCCATCGGGTACAAGGCGGGCGACCGGCGAACCGTTCTTCAGCAGAACGAACGTGACGTTCTGGTAATGGGCACGGTTCACGCAGTCGGCAAAGTTGCGGGCGGCCTCTGTGACGGAGATGGACATCGTTTTCATAGAATCAGATTATCAGATTACACCAAATCTACGTAAAATACTCCAGCCATCGAATTATGCTCGGGCATCGCCGAATTTCCCTCGACTCGGGTCTGGCTCAGCTACTTGCTAACCGCTACCGGTTCCCTTACTCCAATTTCAGGCACGGTTCTTCCTACTACCGCGGCAATCTGCCGCACTTGCTTCATCAGTTCGTCGAACTGATCAGGGAACAGCGACTGCGGACCATCCGACATGGCCTCGTCAGGTTTGTTGTGGACTTCCACCATTAATCCGTCGGCACCGACGGCGACTGCGGCGCGGGAAAGCGGAGTGACTTTGTTGCGCTTGCCCGTGCCGTGGCTGGGATCGACGAAAATCGGAAGATGGCTGAGGCGCTGAACGGCGGGGATCAAGCTTAGGTCGAGAGTGTTGCGGGTGTGGTCGGCGAAGGTGCGGACGCCGCGTTCGCAGAGGGCGACGTTGTAGTTTCCCTCGCTCAGAATGTATTCGGCGGCCATCAGGAATTCTTCCAGGGTGGCCGACATGCCGCGCTTCAGCAGCACAGGTTTCCTGGCGCGGCCGGCGCGCTTTAGCAGCGAGAAATTCTGCATGTTTCGGGCGCCGATCTGGATCATATCGGCATATTCCTCGACCAGGTCAAGGGATTCGTTATCAATCGCTTCCGTAATAATCTTCATCCCATACTGCTGGCGAATGTCGGCCATGATGCGCAGGCCTTCCTCGCCTAGTCCTTGAAACGAGTATGGCGAGGTGCGGGGCTTGTAGGCGCCGCCGCGGAAGAACTGGGCTCCGGCGCGATGGACGCGCTCGGCGACGGCAAATGCCTGTTCGCGGCTCTCGATGGCGCAGGGTCCGGCGACAATGGCGAGGCCGGGTCCCCCGATCGTGGCCGCCGTTCCGGCAAAGCGGATTACCGTGCTTTCGTCCTTAACGTCGCGGCTCACCAGCTTGTAGGGCTTCGAGACCTTAATTACTTCCTGCACACCGGGCATTTCTTCCAGCGTGCCTTGCTCAACTTCGCCCTTGTTTCCGGTGATGCCGATGGCGGTACGCTGGGCGCCCGGCATAGCATGTGGACGATAACCGAGCGCCTCAATTTTCTGGCAGACGGAGCGGATCTGCTCGTCTGTGGCCTGCGCCTTCATGACTACTAACATGGCTGTACCTCGTTGCTTTTAAGTGTATCGTTCGGAGGCGCTGGGGGCAAAGTCATCTCAAGCTGCCATGCCCGTGAAAGGAGGATCGGGTTCTTGCTCGCGCGCCAGTTTTGCGCCTTGAATCTCGAAACGCCGGTTCGCATCCAAGCATGAGGTTTTCAAAAATTCTGCTTCGAGGTTCTCATGAAAGCAGCAGTCGTTCCCTCCGTAAATGGCAAGTGGGAAGTGAAACAGTGGGAAACTCCCAAGGCTGGGCCGAATCAAGTGGTGATGAAGATTCACGCCAGCGGGCTTTGCTATACCGATGTCCATCTTACCCACGGTCTGTTTGGTTTACCTTTTCCGCGGGTGCTTGGTCACGAGCCTGTAGGCGAGATTGTGGAGGTTGGCCCTGGCGTCACCTCCCGCAAAGTTGGCCAGCGAGTCGGCGTAGGCTGGGTGCAAAAGGGAGATGGAACCTGCGAGTGGTGCCTGCGCGGCAAGAAAGAGCTGTGCATTAATCCCACTTCGACGGGCATTACTCTGCAGGGCAGCCACGCCGAGTACATGCTGGCGTATGCCGATGCCACTATGCCGATTCCAGACGCCCTGAGCTATGAACAGGCAGCGCCGATTTTCTGTGCGGGTTATACCGTGTGGAGCGGTTTGCGGCTGGCCGATCCCAAGCCACACGAGCGCATCGCGGTGGTGGGCATTGGAGGCCTTGGGCATCTTGCGCTTCAGTATTCCAAGGCGTCTGGGTTCGAGACCATCGCCGTGACGAAGTCCAAAGACAAAGAGAAAATGATTCGTGAGATGGGCGCCGATGAAGTCGTCGAGGGCGGTGAGAAGCTGCTTGCCGCTGGCGGAGCCGACGTTCTGCTGGCCACCTCCAACTCATGGTCGGCTACCGCGGACGCAGCCCGGGGCATGCGCCCCAACGGTCGGATCATCCTGATGGGAGTGGGTAACGAGCCGTTAAACTACACGCCCGAGTTGATGTTCAAGAAAGTGCGCCTGATTGGATCGTCGCAGAACGGCCCGGAGTATCTCTATGAGGCGCTCGACATCGCGGCCACGGGTAAGGTGAAGGTGGTGGAAGAAATCTACAAGCTCGACGATATCGCCAAAGCGTATGACCGGGTAGCCGAAGGCAAGGTGCGTTTCAGAGCTGTGATTACGATGAATTGAGTCCCATCTTTGAGTTCAAATCGGGAAAGGGTTGAGCTTAATCTGTTGCACTTTCGGTCGTGATGCTGTTGGTTCCTCTGCTCGTTTGCTTCTACCATCGATGAGGAGAGGTGCACAGTGCGCAAGCTCATCTGGACCATCGTGTTTGCGGTTCTGGCTCTTAGCTTAACCCTGGCTCAGGATGCGACAAAAGTTGAACCGAGGCACTATAAGTTGGCGTTCGAAAACGACAAAGTGCAAGTGGTTTACATCCAATACGGACCCCATGAAAAATCGCGAATGCACTCGCATCCGCAGGGTGTAGTGGTCAATATCAGTGAGGCACATCTTCGGTTTACCGACGAGAACGGAAAGACGCACGACGTGTATGCCAAACCCGGAGAGGCAAGATGGTTTCCGCCGTTCCGCCACACCGTGGAAAATCTTGGGGAAACCCCATACAGCGGGGTTTACATTGCCGTGAAAGGCAGCACCGCCGTAAATCAACCAGCGCCTCAAGCGGATGAACAAACCGCCAGAATTCTCGCGGCAATGCAGAGCGAAATCGTTCGCAAATAGCCGGAACGTCGTCGCCTCAAGTCGTCGCCTCAAGATGGGGCACTTTCTGCCTCGGCTATTGAGCCTAAGGTGGCATGCAGTTCGGCGTACCGCTGACCTTATACTTTCTCCATGGCTCGTTCTCGTGCACAGTCTATGGCTCGCGAGCAGGAGATCCTCAGTCGTGCAGGCTTGAAACACCCGCCGCGTCTGACTTCCCGCCGAATCGGGATTCATACTTCGACTGCCGGTGGAGTGCACAATGCGGCGGAGCGCGCTTACCGGCTGGGCTGCAACACGCTGCAGATTTTTTCTTCGAGCCCGCGGCAATGGGCTCCCTACGAGTTGGGTGAACTGCAGTGCGAGGAGATGAGCCGCCTGCGCGGTCGATATGATCTGAAGCCGCTGGTGATTCATACGAATTACCTGGTGAACCTCGCGAGTTCGACCGAACTGTTTCTTCAAAAATCGGTTGAGGCGTTTCGGGGAGAGATCAAGCGTGCGTTGGCGCTCTGTGCCGAATATCTGGTGCTACATCCGGGGTCATTTCGCGGCGCCGACCGCGAGCAAGGATTGTTGCGCACCGCAGCTGCGATTGCTGCGGCGACGCAAGGGCTAGACCTGGCGAAAGGCGGTTTGACTATCCTGATTGAAAATACTGCGGGCTCCGAATTCTCATTGGGCGGGACTTTCGAGCAAGTGGCAGAGATTCTTGATCGTTTGCGCGGTGTTGTGCCGGTTGGCGCATGCATCGATACCTGTCACATGCACGTTGCCGGATACGACATTGTCAGCGAGGAGGGCATCTACGAGACGATGCGGCAGCTGGACGCGACCATCGGGCTGAATAATGTTCGGGTGGTGCACTGCAACGACGCGAAGGCGGCGCGCGGGTCGAAGCTTGACCGTCACCAGCAGATTGGGAAGGGAACGATCGGGAAGGAGCCGTTTCGAATCTTGCTGCACGACCTCCGGCTGGTACATGCGGCTTTCATCGCCGAGACGCCGATTGAAAAGCCGGGAGATGATCGCAGGAATGTGGAGGTGTTGAAGAAGCTGGTGGCGTGAGTGTAGCTTGGACTTTCCTGTTGTATTCTTGACTCCCAAACCGTGATTCAAATCTTCATCTGGATGCTGAGACAGCCCATGCTTTGGGCGGTTGCCGGTGTCGTCTGCGGTCCATATTTATTCTTTCGCGGTTTCGGTCTGATGCAGCGCAGGCGGCTCATCATGGACACTCCACGTTCCACGATTCGCGCGGCCGCGTTAGGTCTGGTAGAAGTGAGCGGCAAGGCCGTTGGTCCGTATACGCTGGTTGCGCCGCTTAGCCAATGTGATTGCCTTTACTATCGGATGGTGGTCGAGTCGAATCCTCGCGGCGACCTGCAGGAAAAGATGCGCGAGCTGTGCGCGCCATTTTTTCTGGACGATGGTACCGGGAGGTTGATGATTTATCCCGAGGGATGCGAACTCCAGATGCCGGCCTCCTCGGATCGATCAGAATACGGCAAGATGGCCGCAGCGATGGTATCGCGCTCGGCGGAGACTCCAGAATTTTCGCAGGAATATTGCATCAGACCGGGAGACCAGATGTTTGTTCGCGGGACGCTGCGGGAAAATCCCTGGGCAAAGAAAAATCCGGTTGCCGAAAGCAGCGAGCTATCTCGCATTGGGCCAGGATTTGTTAGCGCAGACGAGGCGGAGTTGTTGCGGCGAGAAGCATTTCCTGTACTGGACAAGCTACTTCCGTCAAGGGCCATTGCTTCGGACGGCGCGTTCGATTTGCATCCTCCCGTGATTTTGATGAAGGGCGAAGGACCATTTGTCATTTCCACCGACAGCGAACGGGATCTCGTGGCGAAGCTGCAGTGGAGGTCGCTGCTCTACATTTGGGGAGGGCCTATTGTCACGCTGTGGGGACTGTGGAAGATCGTGAGCTATGTGGCTTGATGCAGGTTGGCTTACGCGACGAGGCAGTTGAGAGCGAGGTCCTTCGCTTCGCCTGAAAGGCGGCTACGCTCAGGATGACAACGCTTAGGAGGCAGGGTCAGAAGCGTGTTTAAATGGCGTCCGTTGTAGAATCTATTCGACATTATCATCATGCCCTCGCAAGAAAAGTCGGAAATGACAACCGTGAGCCAGAGCGAACGTCCGGACGAGCGTTACGACGCGCAGCGCGCCGAAACCAAGTGGGCCGAGCGCTGGCGAAGCGATCCGCAGCTCTATGCCGCCGAGCCGGGATCGGCCAAGAAAAAATACTACGTGCTCGAAATGCTGCCCTATCCATCGGGGGAGTTGCATATCGGACACGTTCGGAATTATTCGATTGGCGATGCGCTGGCGCGCTATATGTGGATGAAAGGCTACAACGTGCTTCATCCCATGGGCTGGGATTCGTTCGGCCTCCCGGCGGAGAACGCGGCCATTCAGAACAAGACGCCACCGCGGCAGTGGACGCTAGGCAACATCGCGAAGATGAAGGCGCAGATGAATCGCCTTGGCTTCGCCTACGACTGGTCGCGCGAGATCACGACCTGTTTGCCGGAGTACTACCGCTGGAACCAGTGGTTCTTTCTCAAGTTTTACGAGAAGGGGTTGGCGTATCGCAAGAAAAGCAAAGTGAACTGGTGTCCGCTGTGCGCGACCGTGCTTGCCAATGAACAGGTTGTGGAAGGCTGCTGCTGGCGGCACGAGGGAACACTGGTGGAGCAGCGCGAGCTTGAGCAATGGTTTTTGCGTATCACAAAATATGCGGACGAGTTGTTGCGCGATCTCGACAAGCTGGACGGCTGGCCGGAAAAAGTTCGGCTCATGCAGCGCAACTGGATCGGCCGCAGCGAGGGAACGCTGGTCGATTTCAAACTCGACTACACGCAGCCGCACACGGGATTTGGTCCGGCAGGCGCGACCATCAGCGTTTTCACCACACGTGTCGATACGATTTTCGGCGCGACTTCGGTGCAGCTCGCGCCGGAGCATCCCATAGTTGCGGATCTCGCGGCCAATAATCCTGAATTGCGCAGCAAGGTCGATCAGCTGGTTGCCGAGCAGCGCAAAGCCAAAGAAGTCGGTGATATTGGCGAAATCGAGAAACATGGAGTCGCGACCGGGCGCTATGCCATCAATCCGTTTAACGGCGAGAAAATTCCGGTGTGGGTGGCGAACTACATTCTCATGGACTACGGCACAGGCGCGATTATGAGCGTGCCGGCGCATGACGAGCGCGACTATGAGTTCGCCAAAAAATACAAACTGGAAATCCGCCTGGTGGTTCTTCCCATCTCGAATGATCCGGAGGAAACCGTTACCGAGCCACCGCTTCCGTTTGTGGCGCATGAGGGCATGCTGATTAATTCTGGGCCGTTCAGTGGGCTGGAGTGTGCGGACGCCATTAAAAAGATGTCGGCGCACGCCGAAAAAAATGGATTCGGAAAGGCCACGGTCACTTATCGTCTGAAGGATTGGGGAATCTCGCGACAGCGCTATTGGGGCACGCCGATCCCCATGCTCTATTGCGAAAAGGATGGCATTGTGCCGGTGGCGGAAAAAGATTTGCCGGTTATCTTGCCGGAGAATGTTGAGATCACACTCGCCGGCGGGTCGCCGCTGGCGAATGTACCGGAGTTCGTGAATGCGACGTGTCCGAAGTGCGGCGGGCCGGCACGCCGCGAGACTGACACCATGGACACGTTCGTTGACTCGTCCTGGTATTTCTATCGATATACGGACGCGCATAATGACCGCGCTCCGTTTGATTCGAAAATCGCGCAGTATTGGTTCCCGATCGACCAGTACATCGGCGGG
>CAYOVU010000166.1:0-21762 GCA_964407505.1 uncultured Acidobacteriaceae bacterium
ACATAGCGGAAGGTATTGCGAATCTTTCTATAGTTCTCTGCGACCCGCTGCATCAATGCTTCGGAACCAACAACATCTTCCCGGAAATCGACTGACGCTACCCACAGGCGGACCACTTCGCCGCCGAGACGTGACGCAATATCGACCGGGTCCACGTCATTGCCACGCGACTTCGACATCGCCTGGCCTTTTTCGTCGAGGGTCCATCCCGGCGTGACCACGCCTTTGTATGGCGGGGTGGCGTGCGTTCCCATGGCGCAGAGAAGCGACGACTGGAACCAGCCACGATATTGGTCGCCGCCTTCGAGATAGAGGTCGGACGGCCACGGATAAGTCGGCTCATCCGCGATCAGCGCCAGATAGCTCGCACCGGATTCCAACCAAACATCGAAGATGTCCGTCTCTTTCTCAAACTTGGTGCCGGCGCAATGCGGGCACTTCATGCCTTCTTCAATAATCGTGTCTGGCTCCGGCGTGAACCATGCGTCAGCGCCCGACCGCGCGAACAACTCGACAACCTTTCGGTTGATGGCGGAGTCGTTCAACGGCTTTCCGCAACTCTCGCAAAGAAAAACCGCAATCGGAACGCCCCACACGCGCTGCCGCGAGATGCACCAATCCGGGCGCGTTGCGATCATGTTCGAGAGCCGCTCTTCGCCCCACAACGGGTCCCACTTCACATGCTTGATCTCTTCGAGCGTGCGCGTGCGTAGCGTGTCTTTTTCGGAACTTCGACCCTCTTCGGAACCTCGCCCGCCGCCGGGCATCGGGGTCTCCATGGAGATAAACCACTGTTCCGTCGCCCGAAAAATCACCGGATTATGGCAACGCCAGCAGTGCGGATAAGAGTGAACCAGCTTATCGGAGTGGAGCAATGCTCCGTGTTTCCGCAATAGCTCGATGATGATGGGATTCGCCTTGAAAACGTACTGGCCGTTGTACTCGGGCAGCCCGTCGCGCAGAATGCCCTTCTCGTCGACGTGGCTGGTGGCGTCGAGTCCATACTTGACTCCGGTTGTGAAGTCCTCAGCGCCGTGCGAAGGCGCAGTGTGGACCACGCCGGTTCCCGCATCCATGGTGACGTAATCCGCCAACACGCCGAGAATCTTACGATCCAAAAATGGATGCTGGAAATTTAGCCGCTCCATCTTTCGCCCGGGAAAGTGCGCGAGCTCTCGAGGCTCTGCGAGGTTGCATTTTTCGGCCACGTCGTTAGCCAGCTTCGACGCGACAATATATACTTCGCCGCCCGATTCGAGCGCAACGTAATCTTCATCCGGATGAAAAGCCACGGCCATTGACGCAGGCAGTGTCCACGGAGTGGTCGTCCAGATAATCGTCGAAACCTTTTTTCCAGCCAGTGCCGGGTCAATCTTGGTGGGGTCGTCCAGTAGTGCATACTTCACCCAGACCGTGGGACTCGTGTGGTCCTCATACTCGACTTCGGCTTCGGCGAGGGCAGTCTCGTCGTGCATGCACCAGTAAACCGCGCGCAGCCCTTTGTAGACGAATCCATTCTCGTAAAACGAGAAGAAGGTAGAAAGCACGACCGACTCGTACTGCGGGTTCATGGTCGCGTAAGGCCGGTCGAAGCGTCCGAAGACGCCGATTCTTTTAAACTGCTGCCGCTGCAAGTCGAGAAACTTTTGGGCATACTTGCGGCATTCCGCCCGCACGTCCAAGGGACGCATCTGCAGTTTCTTGCCGCCGAGTTCTTTATCCACCTTGATCTCGATCGGAAGGCCGTGGCAATCCCATCCCGGCACGTAAGGCGCATCGAAGCCCGCCATCGTTTTCGACTTGACGATGAAATCCTTGAGACACTTATTCAGCGCCGTGCCCAGATGAATCGGCCCGCTGGTGTAGGGCGGCCCATCGTGCAGGATGTAGGTAGGCGAGCCTTTGCGGGCCTGCCGGATGCGTTCGTAAATTCCCGTCTGCTCCCAGCGAGCCAGTATTTTCGGCTCGTTCTGAGGCAGGTTCGCCTTCATCGGGAAGGCAGTCTTAGGCAAATTGATGGTGGCTTTCAGTTCGAGCGGCACCCTGATGGCTTCTCCCAAATGATTGAATCCTCTCATTATAGGGAGCAGCACCCGGAAACGTCCATGCGGTCGCGTCTCAGAGCAGGCGCAAGCGTGAAAATCGCATCAGAACAGCCCGCAGCAGGATTCCTGGGATTAGTCCTTTGGCTCAGGGAATTTTGAAATACACTGTCCGAAGGCGGACGGAAGAGGTACAATTTTACGTAGTGGATCGCACGACAGACCGTGGGGTCGGCCCGTTCGGGTTCTGAAACTAGAGAATCCGAAACTACAGAATAGCGACAGGCAACTCGTTGGAAAGGCTGCTCATCTGTGTAGGGAGCGGTCAGTCTTGGCGTCGCCAAAGCGCTGTGCTCACGGTCCTAGCGGGAAAGCTGAATCGGGGAACATGCCATCCGTAGAAGTTAATCCGAAAGAAGTGAATGTGAACGCTGTCCAGGAGCCCGAGCTTCATCTATTGTTAGCTCCTGACACGTTTGAGCCCCTGTGGAAATCTCTGCTGCGCGGCCTCGACGAATTCTTCTTTCCCAAGAAGCTTCCGCCGCTCAAGCTGGAGTCGAAGCCCGTCCCGGTCAAGGATATTTGGGGTTTCTACAATTACAAAAAAGACGGAGCTCTGGGTTCGACCGCGGCTCATATCGTCGTGCTGGGATTAATCATTGGAGGTACACTTTGGGCGCATCGCTGGATACCCAAGGTCGAAGCCAAGCCGCAAACCACCGTCACGTTAGTTGATCCCGGAGATTTCATTCCGCTGAAGCCCGCCGCCACTCAGGCTGGCGGAGGCGGAGGTGGTGGCGATCGCGACGTGCTGCAGGCGTCCAAGGGCCGTTTGCCCAAGTTTTCGATGCAGCAGATCACTCCGCCGGTGGTGGTGATCCGCAATGATCATCCTAAGCTTGCAGTTGAGCCGACCGTGATCGTTCCACCGGAAGTAAAGCTGGCTACAAATAACATGCCGAACCTGGGCCTTCCGACCTCCGGTGCAACGCTGCCCTCGAACGGAACGGGCTCGGGTGGAGGAATTGGCTCTGGCTCGGGCGGAGGCGTCGGATCAGGCGAAGGTCCCGGTGTCGGTCCCGGCAGAGGCGGAGGCATTGGCGGAGGCGTATTTCGCGTAGGTGGCGGCGTAAGCCCACCCCGCCCGATTAACTCGCCGGAAGCGGAATTTTCAGAGGAAGCCCGCAAGGCAAAGTATCAGGGCACATGCCTTGTCGGCATGATTGTTGGGGTCGATGGGGTCCCGAGAGACGTGCGCGTTCTCAGCTCCCTGGGTATGGGGCTGGACGAAAAAGCGATCGAAGTTGCAAAAAAGTACCGCTTCGAGCCGGGTATGAAAGATGGGCACGCGGTGGCCGTAGAGATCGCCGTCGAAGTCGATTTCCATTTGTACTGAGGAATGCGGTTTTTGAAACCGGCTGGTTCTCGCTTAATCTGGATCCTTTCGAAGCACCGCGTAGTGACCCCGCACTCGTACGCTAAATCCCAGCCTTTGGTACAGCTCAACTGCGTGCACGTTGTCCTCGCGCACGTGCAGAAACGATGTTTCTCCGCGGCTGGCGATCCGTCGCATAAGCTCAATCATCAGCATTTTGGCGTAACCACGGCCGGTGTGCTCCGGATGGGTACAGATCGCACTCATTTCCGTATATCCAGGAACCTTTAGCCGCTCTCCCGCCATCGCCACAAGTTTCCCGTTGCGACGAATACCCACGTATGTTCCCAATTCATGGGTGCGACTACCGAACGGGCCCGGCTTGGTGAGAGCTACCAGTGCGACCATCTCTGGCGAATCCGCAGCGGTGAGTTCGGCGATCTCCGGCTGCGGCGCAGCCTGCAAGGTGCTGCCATCCCCCCCGATCATCTCCAACAAGGGCGCGCCCGCGACAAAACTCCATCCTTGGATAGGCTGGAAGGGTTCATCCAAAAACAGCCCAATCATCTCTCCGGCATCAAGCAATCCCGCAAGGGATTCGTATCCCTCCGGCGTTGGCTCCTCAAATGCCGCCAAAGGCGATACCTCTGGAACAAACCTGCGCGCGTTGCCGCACGACTCGGCGAACCCAGACTGCCGTGTCGTCAGCGCCTTCCAGATGACATTATCCAGTGGATGCATGGTTGCTTCTATCTTCCCCGGCCTCTGATTTGAGTGATCTGTCCGCCGCTCAGTCACAGTAAATTCGCAACGCAGCAACGCGCTATCCGAAGCTTGTTGGCAAACGAAGCTGGTTGGAGGAATAGCTAGGAACCCAACATTGAGTGCCGAAGACCTGGCCTACTTATTCTTTTAGGTCCACATGCTGAACGTCATCGATGGGATGGCCTAAGAATCTCTCTCCCAAGCGCCGGAATTTTTCCACGGAATCGGTAGCGAAGAACTTGAGACGCGGCAACGCTCGCCGCTCCTCATGAACGGCTGAAGCACGAAGCGGTAGCTTCTGCAGATGACTGGCGACGGCGTGAGCGGTCGATTCGGCAGAATCCACAATCTTCACCTGAGCCGGCGCGATGCGGTGCAGCAACGGCTTCAGTAAGGGGTAGTGGGTGCAACCGAGAAGCAGAACATCCGCCTCGCGAAAACCGTCGGCGAACGCTTCATCTAAATAAATCCGTGCGACTTGCCCCGTGACAGGATGGTCAATCCATCCCTCCTCCACCAGCGGAACCAGCAGCGGACAAGCCTTTTCCCGCGCCTCCAGGCCCTGTGCCTCAAGCGCCCTGCGGTAAGCGTGGCTGCTGACGGTAGCCTCAGTTCCGATAATCACGACCTGTTTATTTTCGCTGACAGCAGCCGCAGCGGCGGCGCCAGGTTCGATTACCCCTACGACAGGTACACGGACTGATGCCGTGATGCGATCGAGAGCGAGCGCGGTCGCTGTGTTGCACGCGATAACAAGTAAGCCGGCCGAGTGCACCTCAAGAAAGTGAGCCGCCTCGACGGCATATCGAGCCACAGTTTCCACCGACTTGGACCCATAGGGAAGCCGGGCCGTATCGCCAAAATAGATATAATCAGCGTCAGGAATTAGCTCAAGTAAAGCTTTAAGTACAGTCAAGCCGCCAAAGCCCGAATCGAATACGCCGATGGTGGGACGCCGTGCCGTCATGTTTGTCCGAAGTGAATCTTGATGATAGCAGCGCAGGCGCCGTAAAACAGATATTCAGCGTTGTTCCCAGCAAAGGCTAATCATAAATGGGATCGGGAAGGGTGCGACGTTCAGTCGTACCGTGGAATACTTACGAGATGGCTTCTAGGTGCCCTTGCGCGCGACGGAACCGGCAATCGTGGCCCCGGCAAATTCAACATTGATTCCACAGCACGGCCCCGGCGGAATCGGCGCGCCATGTGGGCAAGTACGCGGGTGCCCAAGGAAGCTGCAGATTTTGTCTGTGGCCTCGGGCGAAAGGATGTGCTCGAACTTACAGGCCTGCTGCTCGATTTCCGATTCGCTATCCATCGCCAGGCTATCAGTAAATAACCGCTCGGCCAATCGGTGTCGGCGGATAATGCTACCAGCCCGCTCGCGGCCGCGAGGCGTGAGTTCTACGATCAGGGTGCCGTCCCCCAGCGAAGCGGTCATCGGTTTAAGCGCATCGTGACAGGGATTCACAAACGGCTTATGCCCATGGGCCATTGGCGGATGCGGCACCGAAAACACAAGCCCCATCTGAATCATTTTCTCGATCGCCATGCTCACCGGCAGCGCACCATGTACCTCCATGCGCTCCACTTCAGCAATCTCACCATGCTCGGCCAGCACCCAAAGTTCTTCGAGAACCTCGTCGTATTGCTCCTCGTCCGCCATGGCGAACACTTCCTGCGAAGCGATCTTGCCATGATGGAACTCGATACGCCGGTCGGCGAGCCGCGCCACCACCGGGTCGTGCGTGACCATTACAATCGTCCGCCCCTGCTGGTGAAACTCGCGCAGCAGCCGCAGCACGATTTCCTCATTGAGAGCGTCGAGATTTCCCGTAGGTTCATCGGCCAGGATAATCCTCGGATCGTTGATCAGAGCTCTTGCGATGCAGACTCGCTGCTGCTCACCCCCCGAAAGCTGCGACGGCAAATGATGCGCTCGTTCGCCCAGCCCTACCCGCGTCAGAGCTTCAATCGCTTCGCGCTGGTCGGTCATGCTGTGAAAATACTGCGCCAGCATCACGTTCTCCACCGCGGTCAGAAACGGAATCAGGTGAAACTGCTGAAACACGAATCCAATTTTCTCGGCCCGCACGCGATTCAGCTCGGCGGAGGACATGCCGGCAACATTCTGCCCGTCCAGCCATATCTCGCCCACAGTGGGCCGGTCGAGGCAGCCGATCAGATTGACCAACGTCGATTTACCCGACCCCGACGGGCCCATGATCGAAAGCCATTCGCCCTTGGCAACATGCAAGGAAATATGGTCGAGAGCATGAATGGGGCGGTTCTCGCTCTTCTTGCCGTCCTTCAGATCGTTTCCTGCAGCCTGGGCCTGGAAGAGTTTGCTTACGTTCTTGACCTGAATCATCTCACTCTCCCCTCAGAATGACCGCCGGCTGCAACCGTCGCAATAGCGAAATCGGAAGGATCGCTGAAAGCAACGTCACCACCATGCTACCAGCCAGAATAAACGGCAGGATGCTAAAGCGCGGAACCACCGGCGCATGAAAATTCACCCGCCCAATCCACGCGGCAATGCCAATGCCAAGAATAAATCCAATCACAGCCCCAGTTGCGCCCAGGCCTGCCGCCTCCGCCGCAAAGAATCCATTGAGCAAACGATCCGAAGCGCCCAGCGCCTTCATGATGGCAAAGTCGCGCCGCCGGTCGAAGACCCATCCCATCAGCGTAGAAAGCACGCACAGCGCTGCGGTCAAAATGATCAAGGCAGCTGCCGCCAGCAGAGTTGCGCGTGTCTTACCCAGGACGCGCGCTTCGCCCTCCATGATTTGCCGTACCGGGCGAACGTCCGCTGCCGGGATTGCCTGCTCGAGTTGCTGCATGATTGCAGTAATCTCTTCCGGCGAACCGGTTGCCGCAACCTCAATGGTCGATGGCTGAACGCCCGTCCACGCAACAAAGTCGGCCAGAGAAAGATAGACGCGGCTGTCTTCAGCCGCACCGGTCTGTACGGTTCCTACGGAAGTAAGGTGAATTACGTGTCCCTGAAAGCTCAAGTCGAAAGGCCGATTTTTCGGCGAGACTACCGAAGCCGCCCGCACGCCAACCAGCGCCTGCTGCGGCGCAGAAGGCCAGTTGCTTACCGACCACCAGCGGTCGAGTAGCCGAACCCGATCGAGATCCGTGCCTGCAACCACAATCGGTTGACCATCGCTGGTACGCGCAACCACCAGCGCAAAGGGTGCGACCACACCCTGGCCAACGAGCACGGATTCCACATGCGCCAGAGTGTCAACGGGAAGGAAAGCGCCGTTTTTCCCCACCAGAATGATGTTTGCTCCATAGTTCCGGAACTCGCGCCTCAGCTTAGCCTGCACATCGACATACAGATTCAACATTGCGGTTGCGACGGCCGCGGCCACAACCATGGCAAACAGCGCAGCGGCCGCGCGCCCGCGGCGAAGCACTGCGGCGCGTACAAGCATCCGCAGAAACATGGACGTATGCGGCGACTGCGCGCGACCAGCGGCCACTTCCTGCGCCGATTGAGAAATGTTCGTGCTCACAGTTCCCCTCGTAGTGCGAACACTGGGTCAAGCCCCACTGCCTTGCTGATCGCTGCTGCACTTCCCGCAAAAGTAACAATCACCGCGATTGCCAGAATGACCGGCAAGAGCACAGGCGGGATCGCAATCTCCGAATTGAAAATGGAGTGGCCAATCTGGTAAGCCAGCAAGCTGCCGGCACCGAACCCCACCAGGCCGCCAATTAACGCGAGCAGCGTCGCTTCGGCAAAAAAAACAGACGCGATCGCGAGTCTCCCCGCTCCTAAAGCCTTCATCAGACCAACCTCGGCCCGGCGCTCGAAGATGGCCGTGGCCATTGCTGCGGAAACGGCCAACGCAGAGGCGAACAGCGCGGCCAGCGTGACTAAGAAGATCAAGCCCTCAATGCGCGTGAGCACTGCGCCTTCGTTCTGCGCGACCTGGCGAATCTGCTCCGCGTGCGAGTGCGGAATTGCCTCCTGCAGCTGAAACGCAATCGACTGCGGATACGGCGAGCAATACCACCGGTCATACACCGGGCCAGACATGCTCTTGGGGTCGCGGCGCGCGAGAGCGTCCTCGGGTTTAGTGAGCGCACTCACGTAGACTCGGCGCACCGCACCTGGCTTGCCGAGAATCTCTTGAGCCAGCGAAAGCGGCGTGACAATCTGATCGTCTTCGCTGCTTCCAGTGGAGAGGATTCCACTCACGTGCAGCTCGCGGCCGGAGACCATCATTTGGTCTCCGGTCTTCACCATAAGCCTTGCTGCCAGCCGCTCTCCCAGCAAAACGTCGTGAGAACTGTCGTCGGGCCATGCACCCGAAACCACCTTCCACCATGGGTGCGTGGATCTCACGCCGGTGTTGAACTCTTCTTTCCCGAAAGCCACGCGCTTGGCAAAATAAGTACCGAGCAACGTCGCGTTCTCGGTTTTGCCGTCGCGTTGCAACTCCACGCTCACCGGAAGCATCGGGGCAAATCCGGTGATGTTGTTGTGCCAGAAAGTGCCCTTGATTTTCGGCAGATCGGATTCGCTAAGAAAAGCGCCGTCCGTGGGCGGCTTCAGATTGATACCGCCAATCTCCACATCCAGCGTGTCTTCTTGTGGGGTTACCAATAGATTTGCGCCGATGGTGCGCAGTTCGCGATTGATCTTGTCGCCAATATCGGTGGCCACCGCGATCATTGCCGTGGCTACGGTGACGCCCAGGGTGATGGCCGCGCCAGCCAGTAGTTTGCGCCGCTTCTGGCGCCGGAAGGATTCGTAGACGAGCCGGGCAAACATCCGCTATTTCTCGAACACGCGGCTGCCGGCCGCGATGTCCGCCTCCTGAATAATCACGGAGTCGGCCGTCTGCGTGGCTTTGAGCGGAATCGGATTACAACCGCCGGCCGTGCCCAACGACTGCGGATTGATCGGCGCCGCGCAGTTCTTGCAAATCACTCCGTTGCCAGACTTGTAAAAGCCCATCGCGCCGCAGATTTCGCACGCATCGAAAACCGTGGCAATTCTGCCATCCGGTTTCTGATACAGCCAGAAGCGAATCGATGTTCCATTCTCCTGCGCCTGGAAGCGGTGCAAATCGCCGTCAGAAATCTGCGCCAGCAGAATCGTCGCCTGGCCGTGCACAAAACTGACCTCCGTCGCGGGCGATAGAGCGCTCTGGCTCTTCGCGTAAACGAACTCTGCGGTCAGCATGGCGATAAACACAAAAGAAAAAACGTAGACCGATGCCATCCAAAGCCGCTCGCGACGAGCCGACCATGCCGCCTTTCGCCGCTCCGCCGGAGAATCGAACTCCGTCACCGGTTCACGCCGCTTCGCGTCGAATAACACCATCAGCGCCGCCAGCGCAAATATCGTGACAAAGAAGAAAAGATCGTTGCGCACAATCGGGCCGATCAGGGCCATCTCGCGCTTGGAGGAGGCAATCACACCACTCTCCGAAAGCTCGTGCAGGCCGGCAATCACCAGTTGCGCCGCCACCAGGAACAGGATCGCAGTCGTCACCCGGAAGAACTTCTGCAGGTTAATCCGTAACGTCCCCTTGACGAACATCACGCCGAAAGCGATGGCTGCGATCACGCCCAGCAGCGTTCCCAGAAAGCTCATTAGTTCTGTGGAGTTCAGAGTGACGGCTGAAAGCATCAGCACGGTCTCAGCGCCCTCGCGCAGCACCATCAGAAACACAAAAAAGAACAGCCCGACCCGCGCATCGTTCCTCGCACCCGCGCCCGCGAGCGACCCAAGTTTGCCCTCAATTTCGCCTTTCAGCTTGCGCCCCGTCTTCATCATGAAAATCACCATGGTGATCACGAAAAACGCGGCGGCCAACATGATCCAGCCCTCGAACACGTCTTCATTCCAGTTCAGCCGCGAAATCACAATCGCCACGCCGATGCTGCCCAAAAAAGCCGCGCCCAACGCCGCATACACTGCCTTACGCAGGTCGTGCCGGCCGATCTTGGCGAGATAGGCAAGCGTGATCCCAACGATCAGGGCGGCCTCAACCCCCTCCCGCAGCGTTATGATGAAGGCTTGCAGCATTTACGAGTTACCCATAGTAATAGAAAATTATGATCTTGAAAATGAATTTCAATTTCAATATCAAGGATATGCCGGAGGCAGCGGGGTCGTCAATCCGCTGTGTCACAAACGTGCGTGACCGGCATCACACGGGGAAATGTGGGATTAAACGGAATGTGTGGAGTGGCCAGATAACCTTATGTGAAGGCACGTCATTGAACACCTGTGGAACCCTGCTTTGACCTGAGTGCAACCTCGTGCATATTGACAATTTTTCCCCTTGGGTGGATTCTTCCTACGCACTTGGAAAATAAGACCACCGGTTCATCATCGAGTCCTCAATTCTTAGCTGGATCGCAGCCCAGCTATAAGCCTGCAGGAGTTAAAATGAGTACAATAAAATTCAATCGCGCCGCGGCAAGAACCTTTGGGGCTATTCTGCTCTTTGCAACGGCTACTGTTCCTTTGTTATCACAAACCTTCACCTCCCTAACTAGTTTCGATGGCCCGAACGGATCTAACCCCTCGTTCATAATGCAGGGTCCCGATGGGAATCTATGGGGAACAACCCCCAGCGGAGGCGTGAAGACGAACTGCGGCACGATTTATAAGCTGACCTTGGCTGGAAAACTATCCGAACAATTCATCTTCAACTGTACCGTCGGCAACCAACCCGAGGGATTGATACTGGGGACCGACGGCAATTTTTACGGTGTGACCTTCTTCGGAGGGACCGGTAATGGGGGCACTGTATTCAAGCTGACGCCGAATCGAGAGCTGACCACGCTCTCGAATTTCACGGTTAACGGTACAGGCGGATCGGGTCCGACAGGCCTTGTGCAGGCTGGCGATGGCGATTTTTACGGCGCGACCTACGGCGGCGGGATCGATCTTGTTGGCACTCTGTTCAAGATGACTCCTACTGGTTCTCTGACCACCCTCTACCAATTTGATTTTACCCACGGAGCCCAGCCCTTTGCTGCACCCGTGTTAGGGATCGATGGTGACTTCTATGGCACGACGTACGCCGGCGGCGCCTACGGTCAGGGGACGGCGTACAAGATAACCCCCGGGGGCGATCTGACGGTGCTTCACAGCTTCCCCGAGTCAGGATCGGATGGTTTTTCCCCTGCCAGCTTGGTCCAAGGTAGAGACGGAAACTTTTACGGCACAACTTCATATGGCGGGACTAACGGCGACGGGACGGTCTTCAAGATTACGCCCACCGGAGCACTCACGATTCTGCACAGTTTTGATGAAACGGATGGGCGTTCCCCTGCTGACTTGGTGCAGGCGACAGATGGCAACTTCTATGGCGCTACCGGCTATGGCGGTACGGACGATGGATCGGGCACGATTTTCAAAATGACTCCGACTGGAGAAGTAACCACCCTGCACAATTTTGACGGAAGCGACGGATCAAATCCTTTTACGCTCTTTCAGGGCACCAACGGCAACATCTATGGCACCACTGGCGGAGGCGGCGATCTTAACTGCGATCCATCGTACGGCTGTGGTACTGTTTACAGCCTAGCGCTCGGTCTCAGGCCGTTTGTGGAAACAGTGCCGTCTCGCGGTACCCCAGGAACAGCGATAATCATCTTGGGAACGAATTTGACGGGCGCAACGAGCGTCAGTTTTAATGGCACGACAGCCGCATTCACTGTTGTGTCAGGTTCTGAGATCACTACTACGGTTCCAACCGGTGCAACGACGGGCAAAGTCATGGTTACAACCAGAGGAGGGACGATCTCAAGCAACGCACACTTCGTAGTAACGAAGTAAAGGTAGGAACCATTCAAAGAATCTAAGCGAGCCGAGACTTTGCTAGGCGAAGTTGCCCGCGTAGCTGGGGGCGGCTATTCTTGGCAATACTGCCCTTACAACCTCTTCAAGAACCCCTCCGCCCGCTCCAACTCCGGAAACAACTTCTCCTCTGCCTGGAACTCCGCCGAGTGCACGCACCTCCGGCTCCCCCGAAGCCGCACCGGATGCTTCAAGTGCAGCATCTCGTGGTAAACGATGTACTCCACGGCAAAGCGTGGCACCGCGAGCTGGTCAAAGATGCGGCTGATGACAATCGCGTTATGCGCCGGGTCGTAATGCCCCAGAATCCGCCGCGTCTTCGTCGGACTCCAACTCATGCGCGGCCGCCCCATCAGTCCATGAAAGAAGCGCCGGTTCAAATCCTCAAAAATAGCGTCGAGATCGTAGACGCGGCCTTGCGGAGAATGCAGTTGTTTGCGTCCACGAATCTGGCGTACGAGTCGCGCCTTGTTCACCAATTCATGACTTCCAAGATATTTCCGGTAGCGCGCGGAGTGGCCGCGATCGATGGGCTTGCGATACATCTTAGCCAGCAGGATGTGGGCGATGGAGCGCACAACCGCCTCCGGTGCGCCCTCCAGCAGATCGGAAAGCCGCACCAGAAGCCTGCCTTCGCGCAGGCGAATCGTATTGTTCACGTTGGCGAAGGCGAAAAACTCGATCTTCAACTCGGGCGGCGCGGCACCGGGCCGCAATTGCCGGTGCTCGTCATGAAAAATCTCGAGCAGTCCCTCACGCACAATAAGCCCAGATTAGCACGGATGATTCAAACTGAAGGATGATTCACACTGAGCATGCTTCGCAGTAAGGATGACTCGCACCGAAAGAGTAGCGTGGCGTTTACTATAGCCCGCTGCCCGATTTCTTCGCGTTCGGTTTTTTCCGATGCTTCGCCGCTTCCTCCTGCTCAACCAGCAGCTTTCGATGGTCTTCCACCGAACTATCAAGCGTGTCGAGCGCGTTCGTAAGAACAAACTCGTACTGCTTCGATTCCATCGCGGGCACGTCAGCCGCATCTTTCAATGCTCGCAACTTGGCTTCGAATTCGGTATCGGCATCGATGATCAACTTTAACGGCTTGCGAATATCATCCTTGCGATCGACATAAGTATCGATGTTGTCGTTCAATTCGTCGTAAATCAGCAGGAAGTCATCCAGGCGATCGTGCGTCTGTTGAGGCCGGTCTTTTGTTTTCGGATCGCTGCGCATCTGCTCCATTGCAACCAGTCGGGCTCGTGCAAAGGTTACGTAAAGCGAGAGCCGCTGCTGCGGCTCCCAACTGGCGTCGCGGATCTGATCGATCTCCGGCTGGGTAAATGGATCGCGGCGCCGTTGCGCCGGCGCCATCGCCACCGTCAAAAATAGCAGCGCTACGCAAGCCCGCGTTCGAAACAAATGCGTATTCATTTCTTCCCACCTTTTGGAAACATGGCCAGCAGCAGATCGTCGCGAACGCGCTCCAATCGGTCCACGGCGTTCTGTACTTGCTCCTGGTCCTCATGCGAGACAGTATGCTTCAGATCAAACAGCTTGCGGGCCATTTTTCGAATGGCGATTTCGCTGGGCTTCTCGTGCTTGCGCGTCTGAATCGCATAGTCCCGCGCCAGCTCGGCGAATGCCACCACATCGGTCAGAGCGCTTCCAGCCTTCTCGCTGTCGCCCGCAACATAGAACCGGTCAGCGGCATCGAGCTGCCGCTCACAGATGCGAATGCACAATGGAGGTCGGTCGGCGAGGGAGGTATTGACTACGCGTTTCTTTAGTTCCTCAATCGTCGGCTCCGCCGCGCCGATCAGCGCAGGACACACGGCCAGTATCAAGCAGACAAGATTTGCGGCTGCGACGCATCGTGATCGCGAATGATTCATCCCAAAAAACATGGGTACTCGCCCTGGCTACTTCTTCGGTTCCAACGCATTGAGCCGATGCGTTGCCTGCCACTCCTGTTCAGGATACTTCCCGTTGGCCGCCTTGAGGAAGAGGTGATAATTTGCCGCCGCTTTCTTGGGGTCGTGCAGGTGATCGTAGGCCGAGGCGCGCAGAAAGTAAGTGGTGGGAACTTCTGGTATTAGCTTGGCACGCGCGTCCAGAGCCCGGATCACGAGCGCATAATCCTTGTTATTGCTCGCCGCGAATGCAAGGCCGCCATACGCATCCCCCAGGTCAGGCTTGAGCTTGATCGCAGCCACGAATTCTTGCTGAGCCGGCACAAATTTCTTTTGCAACAGCAGAGCTTCCGCCAGCCGCCGATGAAGTTCTGCATCGTTCGGATGAACCCCAAGCAGTTCGCTGTAGGCGACCTCGGCCAGATCGTGCTTTCCGGCGGCTGCGAACAGCTCCGCAACTTCGCGATGCGCCGCATCGTCGCCGGGTTCAAGTTTGAGCCCTGTCTGCAATTCGGCGACGGCCTCGTCATTCTTGCCCTCGGCCGCCAGAACTCGCCCCATTTGGATGTGCGCTGGCCCTGAATTCGGCCGTATCGCGACTAGTTTTCGAAGGGAATCTTCCGCCTCGGGGAAGTGGTGGCCTTGCATATAAATGTTGGCCAGTCCAATTATCGCATCGCTCGATTGCGAATCGAGTGCCAGAGCCTGCTTGTATTCCTGCTCCGCGTCGGCGAATTTATTTTCCTTCTCCAGCAATTGGCCGGCGGAAAGATGCGGCTCTGCCTGTTTTGGCTGAAGTGTCACCGCCTGTTGGTCGGCCCGAAGGGCTTCATCGGGCTTCGATTTCTCAAGCACATGTGCCAGCGACAGCCAGGCGCGATACTCCCCCTCAGCCGCGTGGCTGGTGGGTTTCAACTGCGTGGCCGCCCGTAGAAACTCTTCAGCGTCCGGCTGGCCCGTCTTTGCCAGTTGTAACCCAAGGTTTAGGTTCGATTCAAAAACATCCGGCTTCGCCGCAATCGACTTGCGATAGGCCGCGATGGACTCGTCAACCTTACCTAAGGCATTCTCCACGAAGCCCAGATCGAACCACGCGACGTAGCTCGCGGCATCGTGCTCGGTCAACTTACGAAGAAGCCATTCGGCAGCATTGTAATCGCGCTTTTCAATCGCCGCTTCTGCCGCGGTAAGCTCGGCGGGTTGAGCTGGAGCATCTTCGTCCGGAACCTGAATATGGTGCGAAGCCCGGTGGGAATCCGTTGCCGCGGGCTGCGACGTTTGCGGTGAGGATGATGTTGGTGAGGATGGCGCCACAGATTGCGGCGGAGGATGCCCTGCATCCAGTGCGAGCACGCATGAGCTCGCCGCTAATAATAGTCCCGTCGCGAAAATTCTACTTGCTCGCATTGGAACGCGACGCTCCGCCGTTGCTTTTCCCATTCAGCAGGTGGGCCAGATATTTGCCCGTATACGATCCCGGCAACTTGGCGATCGCCTCCGGCGGACCCACGCCCACAATTTTGCCGCCTCGCGCACCGCCCTCCGGTCCAAGGTCGATCACCCAGTCGGCGGTTTTGATCACTTCAAGATTGTGTTCGATCACGAGGATAGAGCCGCCTGCTTCAATCAGACGCCGGAAGGCCGCCAACAGTTTGCTGACATCGTCGAAGTGCAGCCCAGTCGTGGGCTCGTCAAAAATATAAAGCATGCGCCGCCTGCGTCGGGATTCCTCCGGCCGCCCAGCACCTTGGCGGCCAATCTCGCGGCCGGCAGGCTGCAGATGCGCCGCCAACTTCATTCGCTGCGCCTCACCGCCGGAAAGCGTTGTTGCCGATTGACCCAGCCGCAAATATCCCAGGCCCACCTCGTCGAGCACGCGCAATTTATCGGTCAACTTGGGCACTTCCGCGAAAAATCTGAGCGCCTCCTTCACCGTGAGGTTCAACACTTCATGAATATTTTTGCCGCGATAGCGCACATCGAGCACCTGCGGTTTATAACGAGTCCCTTTGCACTCTTCACAAATCAACTCGACATCCGCGAGAAACTGCATCTCCACTGTTACCGTGCCATCGCCCTGGCAGGTTTCGCAGCGGCCACCCGGAATATTGAACGAAAAATGTCCGGAGGCAAAGCCGCGCTTCTTGGCCTCCGGAAGTGACGCAAACAGATCGCGGATCACATCGAATGCTTTGATATAAGTCACTGGATTCGAACGCGGCGTGCGCCCAATCGGAGACTGATCGACCAGGACAACCTCATCAATAAACTGGTCGCCCTCCAGACTTTCCCAGGTAGCCGCCCCGCTTGCTGAGCCGACTTGTTGTTGCTTGGCTTGCCCCAGCGCCTGATAAAGAACTTGATGCAACAACGTGGACTTGCCCGAACCCGAGACGCCGGTAATCGCCACCAGCATACCGAGCGGAATACAAATGTCGACTCCTTTGAGGTTGTTGGCCCGCACACCGCGAATTCTGATCTGCTGCGCCCCCGGCTTGCGCCGCACCGTCGGCACTTGAATGCGCAAATCGTCCGCCAGATAGCGGCCGGTCAGCGAAGCCGGATTCGCGCAAATCTCTGCGTACGTCCCCTCGGCAACGAGTGTCCCCCCATTTTCACCTGCGCCCGGGCCGAGATCGAGAATACGATCCGCCGTCCGCATGATGTCGGGATCGTGCTCCACCACCAGGATCGTATTCCCCAGGTCACGCAGATCATGCAAAATCTTGATCAAGCGGTGCGTGTCACGACTGTGCAATCCGATCGAGGGCTCATCCAGAACATAGAGAGTGCCCACCAGCCTCGATCCCAACGAAGTCGCGAGTTGAATTCGCTGCGCCTCGCCTCCCGACAAGGTCGACGCCAGTCGGTCAAGCGTCAGATATTCCAGGCCAACGTCGTTGAGAAAACGCAAACGTTCCCCGATCTCCTGCAGAAGCCGGTCAGCGATCTCGGCTTCTTCGGCGCTCAGTTGCACGTCGTCGAAAAACTTCGTCACATCTTCAACCGTCATGCAGCAGACTTCACAAATATTCTTGCCGTTAATCTTTACCTGCCGCGCCTCCAGCCGCAGCCGCGTTCCCTGGCAATCCAGGCAACTGGAATACCCTCGATAACGGCTCAAGAACACACGGATGTGTAGCTTATATTTCTTCCGCTCCAGGTACTGAAAGAACCCGCGCACTCCCAGAAACTGACCTTCTCCGTTCAAAATCAATTCCTGCTGATCGCTCTCCAACTCCACCCACGGAACATCGAGCGGAATCCCAGCCTGCTTGGCAAAACGTTTCATCTCCCCGAAAACAGCCCGGTACTTGGGTTTGTTCCACGGATCGATCGCGCCATCCCCGAGCGATTTCGTTTTGTCGGGGATAACTAGGTTGAGGTCGAAGTCAATCGTGTTGCCGAATCCCTGGCAACGCGGACAAGCACCGTAAGGATTATTGAAGGAGAACAGACGCGGCTCGGGTTCCTCATACCGCAGGTTGCAGTTCTTGCACTCGAAGCGCTGGGCAAAGCGCAACTGCCGCACAGGCTGGTCGTCGTGCGGCGGCAGATCGAAAATAACCTCTCCCGATTCACGGTAAGCCGTTTCCACTGCATCCACAATTCGCGAACGCGATTCCGCAGAAATTGCGAGGCGATCGACTAACACATAGACCGGCTGCTCAAAGTGAATATCGAGCAGCGATTCCGGTGTGGAAAACTCAAACACCTGCCCCGCTTGATACAAACGATTGAAGCCCGCCTTGCGCAACTCGAACAGCCGCATCTTCACTTGGTCGCTGAGCGCCGCTTCCGGGGATGCAACTTTCTTGCTCGACTTGCGCTTGCGCGCAGTTTTCTTTTCCGCTTCCTGCGGCGAAGTGGCTTCCCGCTGCAAGGGGAAAACAACCTGCACCCGAGTTCCCGGGTCCAGCGCCAGCACGGCGTCGGCAATTTCATCCACCGTATCTTTCTTTACTTCACGTCCGCAGTTCGCGCAAAAAGTGCGGCCGACCCGCGCAAACAATAGCCGCAGGTAATCGTAAATCTCGGTTGCGGTGGCTACTGTCGAGCGGGGATTGCGAGTCGAGTTCTTCTGCCGGATCGCTACAGCGGGAGCGATGCCATCGATGGAATCGGCTTCGGGCTTTTCAATGCGCTCAAGAAATTGCCGCGCATACGCCGAAAGAGACTCGACATACCGCCGCTGGCCCTCTGCATAAATCGTGTCGAAAGCCAGGGACGACTTACCCGAGCCCGAAACTCCAGTGACCACGGTCAATGTGTTGTGGGGCACCTCAAAATCGATATTCTTGAGGTTATGTACGCGGGCGCCGCGTACAACAATGCTTTCTGTGGGGGTAGCTTGAGACATCGGATAAAAGAGTCAGCAGCAATTCTGTCGTCGTTGGGAAGGTTCCCCAGCGCCCTCAAAGAGTGCTGCCGAATCTTTTATTATAAAGCAGAGCGTTACTGGAGGGCCTGCTGCGTCCGCTGTGATGCGTCGCCGTTTGGACGATCAAGACTGGCAGAGTACAGGATACCGAAGAGGGAACCAATACCAAGACCTGCGAGCAGGAAGGTAACCGCGGTCGGGATGTCGTACTGAGGTCGAGATTGCGTATCTTGCGATCGGGATTGCATAGCAACAAGCGCCCTTTCAATTGTTAACAATGTCGCGCAGATGTTTCCGTTTCAAGAGTAATGCGCGGAGGCAACGATCACAATACCTCCGCGCACCAAGCTCTCTCTATTGATTCGTTCCGCTACGAGAGCGGTTCGATGCTATCCACCTGAATCGTGTTGCTGTTCATATCCAGTTTGCCGCTTACTTTCACATTCTTGCCGGCATATTGCTTGGCTTTCGTCTGGTCGTCGAGCTTGTAACTGACCTTGGTCACTGGATCCTTAAGAACGAGTTTGCCATCCTCCTTGGTGATTCGACCGCTGAAGGCCGTCGCCTCGTGCGTCATGGTATCGCTTGCGGGCGGCGTCTGGGCGTCATTCTGCTGCTGTTGAGGAGTGGCTGCCTCTGACTGTTGCCGCGATGCCGGGGCCGAATCCTGATCCGCCTGCTGTGCGTACGACCATCCTCCAAGACCCACGACCAAGAGTGTTAGCGCTGCTGCCATCGAGAAGCGCAGAAGAATTGTTTTCACTCGGAACCTCCTTTGATAATGATAAGAACGACAAATAAGTCGATTCCGAAGTGATAGTGCAAAAAGCTTGCCATTCGCTGTTGCGCGGGGCATTGCTTGCAAACAAGCGGCTTAGAGAATTCGACGTTCGCGTCCCTATGAAATTTCCACCGTAAGCAGGAAAGACTTGCCGAAATTACTCGGCAGCGAGCGGTGATCGACTCAGGTAACTCATGTAGAGGACTAAAGGAGGTAGGAAATCTGAATGCTAAGCCGCTAGTCGGGTTCGCGGTCCCGGCGCTTGCCGTACCGCAAAGCAAAACCAAACCCAAACACCATGATCCCAACCGGAGGAATTAGCAGCACCAGGATCGCGCGATTCAGCGCGCGCTGCCCCTCCTTAGGCGTGCTCTTCGCAACCGCATTGCACATGGCGCAGCCTTGCGCGAAGGCGGGCGCGGTCCAAATAAAAAGTGCCGCGAGCAATGTCAGGCTACAAACTTTACTGCGAAGCAACTTCATCGCAATTCCTTACCCTACCTAACGCCCAGGCGCAGAATGCGGCCCGCGTCTGGAAAAAAGAAAAAGTACATGATCACAAAGCAGCCTGTCACAGAGATTACCAGCAACCAGCGCATCAGCGCCGTTTCAAACTTCAAGTGCATGAAGTAGGCAATGATCAGTGCCGACTTCATCACCGAGAGAACCAGCAACACTTCCAGCATCCGCACCGGCTCGAAGATCTGTTTGTACCCCAGCCACACCTCAACGCCGGTGAGAACCAGCAAGGCTCCCCACACCCAAAAATATTGGCCTTTGCTATCGTCGTGCTTCGCGACATCGTGCATGGAAGATATCCTCGCTCACAAAAACTCTTTGTCATCCCGACCGAAGCTTGCCGTTCCCGCAGGGAAGGGCAAGCGCAGTGGAGGGACCTGCTGTCCTCCACGACCTAACCAATCCTGAATCCCCACACTACACCTTGGTCGACATCAAATAAACCAACGGGAAGATAAACATCCACACCAAATCGACAAAGTGCCAGTAAAGGCCCGCGACTTCCACGTCATGAGCGTCGTATTCCTTCGGCTTCAGAAAAAGAATCACGCTCACAACGACCAACCCGATCAGCAGAGCCTGGATGCCATAATGAAAAACATTGTCCGACGGAATCAGAAAATATCCCGCCAGCCAAAGCGCGCCCAGAATCGGCAGGAACCACTTACGCAGCGCCACCGCACCCAGGTAAATCACGCCGATCGTGACGTGTAGCATATGCATCGCAGTCAGACCGAAAAAAGTCGCCGCGAACTGCGGCACGCCCGATGAAATCTTTGCGAACTCCCCTTCACCCTGCCCCGCCGGCTTGGGAAATCCCGGCAGCGTCAACCCCTCCCCAATCAATTTGCTCCACTCCATCCCGTGCAGCACGATGAATGCTGTGCCAAACGCCATCGTCGCCAGCAGCCAGTTTCGCGTCCACGCTTTGTCGTGACGTTGCGCCGCGAACACCGCCATCACCATCGTCAACGAACTCGAGAGCAGGCAAGCCGTCATCACCGTCGCATTAATGATGCTGTCCTTGCCAAATGGAGTGGGCCACGCGGTGTAAATGCGGTTATAACTGAAGGCAAAAAGTAATGCGCCGAAGGTCAGCGAATCCGAGGCTAGGAAAAGCCACATCCCGACTTTTTTCGAATAAGCTCCAAACAGCGGAGCTTCAAACTCGCCCGCAGTTCCATGCACGGCAGCGGCGCTATGTTGCAAGGTGGCGTTAGCCATTCCTCAAGTTCCCCTTTCCGTCATCGAGCGAACGCTAAAAGAGCAAAAACATAAATCCACAACACGGCCATGAAGTGCCAATACCAAGCGGCGACGTCCACCACAATGCGCCGTCCCTCGACAGGCTTATGCTGCAGCGAAGTCACGCCTGCCCAGAGCAGCGCAATGACGCCGCCGAGAAGATGCACCGCATGCGCCGCCGTCAGCAAATAAACGAACGAACTGTTCGGATTAGTATTGACAAAAAATCCGCGGGCTTTCAATTCGCCCCAGGCGATCCATTGCCCCGCCAGAAAACCCAACCCGAGAAGAACCGTCACTCCCAGCCACGGAAAGTTTTTATCTTTTCCGAGCGAAATCCCCGGAATCGATTTCAGTGGCGCCAGCGCAGCCCGTCGCGTGATGCCCCGCCGCGCAAATTCCATGGTTAAACTGCTGATCAGCAGCAGCGCCGTGTTGATCAGCAGCAGTTGCCACGGCAACTGCACCGTGCCCCAGTCGCGGACGTAAGAATTCGTGGTGCCGTCGAAAGTCGGCAAACCCTGCCGCACCACGTACGCGCTGGTCAGCGAAATAAAAACCATGCTGACGGTTGCGATCCCGCATATCAGCCCCAGCCGGGCTCGGCGCAAGCGAGCGCCGTAATTCGGCACGCCATTCGGCAGACCTTGAAAGCCGCCATCATCTCCGCCGCCATTCGGAGGTGCAGGCACGTCGCCGCCGCGTCCTAACTGGTTCGCCGGGGGTGTGTAGGTCGCCATGAATACTGATCCGCTTAGTGTGTCGCCGCGCCCGTCGCTGGATCCGTCTGCATCACATAATCCTTGGGTGCGCCCGGAACTCCATACTCATACGGCCCATGATGCACCACCGGCGTCACGCCATTAAAGTTGTCATGCGGCGGCGGAGTGGCCGTTGTCCACTC
>CAYOVU010000167.1:0-25117 GCA_964407505.1 uncultured Acidobacteriaceae bacterium
GAGATTTTGATGGTGGGAGTTTGAGGCTGGGTGGGTTGCGGCATTGATGTTTCTCCTTTTTAAAGAATTCGGAGAACGCGCAATTTTTTCTGTTGCGTGACTCTGTGAGAAAAAGCTTATACGCTGATGACACGAGCGGGACTGCCTTTACAAACAAAAAAGTAGTGGAAGATTCCAAATTGGAACCCTTTTCTTCCGCATTTAGCACGAGGCGAGAACTCGACTAATCTTGATTGGCATTTGCATCCACCATGCTTCGCTCTGCTGAACTCGCCGACATCGTAAGGCAAGCAGCGGCTGACGCTGGATTCGATCTCGTGGGCATCGCTCCAGTCGAAGATGCTTCGGAGCTGGAATATTTTCCGCGCTGGATCGCCGACGGCCACGCGGGAGAGATGAAGTATCTGGAGGCGCGCGACGAGCAGGGACGCCTGAAGCGCGCGTCTTTGGCACACGCCGCACCGTGGGCGCGCAGCGTGGTGGTTTGCGCCATGAACTACAACACGGCGCATCCATATTCGACTGAGGTTTCCGATTCTCCTGAAAAAGACCGCGGATGGATCTCGCGCTACGCCTGGGGCCAGCAGGATTATCACGAGTCAGTGATGCCACGGCTGCGGCGGGTGGAAGAAGCGTTGAGAAAGTCATGCGGCGTGACGGACTGCGGAACGCAAAAGCAAGAGCAAGAAAAAGAAGAAGCACTCGTCACTCGCTGTTACGTCGATACTGGGCCAATTATCGAGCGCGTGGCCGCGAAGTACGCCGGTATCGGCTGGATCGGGAAGAACACTTGCATTATTAATCAGAAGATTGGGTCGTGGATTTTCCTCGGGGTGATTCTTACGTCGCTCGATTTCCGGACCGACGACTTCGGGATCGACGAATTGGGAAGCCGCGCTCCTGCGGGCAACTCTGCCGGATTCGGAGTGCCTGCGCCAGACCGTTGCGGCAGTTGCACGCGCTGTATCGATGCTTGTCCAACCGATGCGCTGATTGCGCCTTATCAGCTTGATTCCAACAAGTGCATCGCCTATCTCACGATTGAAAAGCGTGGCCCGATTCCTGAGGAGCTTCGCGAAGGGATGGGCCGGCACATCTTTGGCTGCGACATTTGCCAGGACGTTTGTCCGTGGAACCGAAAGGCTCCGGCGACGGATGCTGCTGAATTTCAACCGCGCCCGGAGTTGGCGAACCCATCGCTCGAGTGGCTGGCGGAAATCAGTGTCGAAGAATTTCGTAGCAGCTTTCGCGAATCGCCGGTGCGGCGGGCGAAACGCTCCGGCTTGCGCCGGAATGCGGTGATTGCCATGGGCAACAGTGGTGACCGGAAATTTGTTCCGCTGCTGGAGAAACTTTCAGCCGACGAAGACGAAGTCGTGCGGGAGTCCGCTGCGTGGGCGATCAAAGCGCTTAATAATTCTGTAGTTGACTAAGTCTGTAATTGAAACTCTTTCGCCGTTTGCTCCCCAAACGTCTTTAGCCACTTATCTCGTACTTATTGGCCGTGCCAGTTTTTCACGTTGACTGACTCACCTGACAGACGGATAATTACGCCCAAATCTCAAGGAGGGGTTATGAAGCGTTCTCTCCGGTCGGGTAAGCCCTCTGTAGTCTTGGAAGCAATCGGTTCCAAACCCATCGTTTCCGAGTCGAACGTTTCTCAATCGATCCTTTCTCAACCAGCCTTTTCTGAGTCAACTCGTGCACAACTGAACATGTATGCCTTGGCGGCCAGAGCCGCGGGAGTGGGGTTGTTGGCGCTAGCGGTGCCGGCTCGGGCGGAAGTGGTGTATACACCTGCGAATCAGGTGATAGGACACAACGGCGTTTATGGCCTGGACCTTAACCATGACGGAACCGTCGACTTCCTGATTCAACAATGGAATTACGGAAATTGGACCTCGAACAATCAGTTGCTTGCGGACCCGGCTGTCGGCAATGGCGTGGAAGGAATTCGCCGGGCCGCGGCTGTGCTGCAGTCTGGCCAGCCCATTGGACCAAGCCAGAACTTTATTGCTGGCGATCAGAACGGCGAGGTGATGCTCTCTGTTACTCACACCACGACCGGAGGGCCGAGCCATCTTCATGGTTCGTGGGCGAACGTCAGCAATCGTTATTTGGGATTGAAGTTTCAGATTAGCGGCCAAACTCATTACGGCTGGGCACGGGTAAGCGTGCAGCGGAAAGGATTTCACTTTCTCGCGACGCTGACCGGCTATGCCTACGAAACCACGCCCAACACAGCGATCAACGCTGGACAAACTTCGGACGTTGCCGACGGTTCCGCAGGCCAGAGTCCGTCGAATTCGAATGCTCTTCCGGATACAAGGCCGTTCAAATCTCTGGGCGAGCTTGCGCTGGGCGCGCAGAACGCCCCAGTCAGGAGGCAGCCATGACTGCGAACGCGCAACGTTGGAGATTGATTCCAAAGATACTCGCGATCCTAGCCGGAATCCCACTCGCAATCTCGCTTATTGCAACGCCGTCGGCGCAGGCCCAGACATTCACGCTGCTGCACGAATTTGGCCAGCCGGGGGATGGAGCTGAGCCGACATCAGGTGTGATCGTCGATCCAGCCGGGAACGTCTATGGAGCCACTCCTAGCGGCGGCTCCTTTAATTATGGAATCGTCTTCAGTCTGGACGCAGCCGGGAATGAGAGCGTGTTGCATAATTTCCTGGGCGGCGAGGGGCTGTCTCCTGCAGGAGGTTTGTTCCGGGATGGAGCAGGTAACATTTATGGAACAACCGCCGGCGGCGGCACTCCTGAAAACGGAGGATGCGCCCACGGTTGCGGAACCGTGTTCAAACGAGACGCTGCGGGCATTCAGACCGAGCTCTACGCCTTTACCGGCAAGACGGACGGAGGAGCGCCCGACGCCGCGTTGATCCGCGACGCGGCCGGCAACTTCTACGGCACCGGCTCGATAGGAGGCGCGCAATTCTGCTATGGCGTTTTCGGCTGCGGAGTGATCTTCAAGCTCGACCCTGCGAACCAGGAAAGCGTCCTCTACAGCTTCACTGACGGTACAGACGGAAAGTTTCCCCATGGCCTGGTCGCGGATGCGGAGGGCAACTTATATGGCGCAACCTATGACGGTGGCACCTACGGCAAGGGAGGAGTGTATGAGGTGGACCAGGCTGGCACGCTGACCGTGCTCCACAGCTTCACCGGCGGCGCCGACAGCGATAATCCCACCGGCCTCCTAGTGCGAGATCAGGCAGGGAACCTGTACGGAACGACAAACAGCGGCCTTTTCAATGCCTCAGGATTTGGCATCGTCTACAAGCTCGAACCATCGGGTAAACTGACGGTCTTGCACAGCTTTACCGAGGCGGCGGACGGGGAATATCCAAGCTCATTGGTCAGGGACGCAGCCGGCAATCTTTACGGTGTCACACTCGGCGGTGGCACTGGGTCGGGATGCTATTACGGCAGCTGTGGTACGGTGTTCAAGCTGGATACCAGCGGCAATAAGACAGTGCTGCACAATTTCACGGGGAGCGATGGGCAATTGCCCATCGGCTTGAGTATGGACAAAGCTGGAAACCTCTACGGCACAACGTTGGGTGGCGGGAAGGGAAGCCAGTGCGCCTACTACAAGGGTTGCGGCGTGGTGTTCAAGTTGACTCTTTGATGGATAAGGAGAGAAAAACATTTTCATCACGGGATGCCCATCCTTGCCGCGTTCTTTGCGGCAGAGCCTGCCCTGAGCTTCCAGAAGGGGTGGGGACTTTGAATCTTCTACCCATATCCAACTCAGGAGAGCTTTGACGGCCTTTTCGATTGTGGCACCGTTGCGGCTAGGCTTTGCAGTTCGGCCTCCGATTGCAGCTTCGTGAGGAATGCGGGTTCGGCTTCCGCGATGGCGGAGGCACCTAGCTGTTTCAGGCGGAGCCATGCGGCACGCACGATTGCCTTCTGGAAGTCGGTGAGTGGACCGTCTTCGGTGGGCTTGCTGTCTGACACAGCTGGCACGGTGAGGTTTGGAACATCGCTGCTTGGAGCGCCCAGCGTAGGGTTGAGCGGACTGGCCGCGGCTGCACGGTTGCCGAGAGCGTTCGGTTGCACATTCCCTCCCAAGAAACAGTCCATGACCGTGCGCAGCACCGACGTGTGATCGTAGGTCGTGTGGTCGACTGAATGAGGTTGAGCGATGCGGGGCGATACCAACACAGCGGGCACGCGGACCCCGTATCGGTTGAAGAGAAATCCGCTGTAGCCATCCTGGTTGGGCTGGATGATGCGGTTGTCGGGTGGAATAGCAGGGCCGGGCGCCACGTGATCGTAGCACCCTCCGTGCTCGTCATAAGTGACGACCAGCAGCGTCGATTCCCATTGCTGGCTCGGTCCGGTGAGCAGGGCCTGATACACCTTGCGAATTAGTTCGTCGCCATAGAGGACGTTGGATGCCTGGCCGATTTTGAGAACAGCCGCATCGGGATGCATGTCATTCTCATAGCCGTAGATCAGGCTGTTCATGAAGTTGGGCTCGACGAACGAGTAGGCGGAAAGGTTGCCCTTCTGTGCATCGTCGAGAAATTGCTCAAAGGGGTACATCCGTCGCGGGCCGAAATCGAACATGTAGCGCTCGATCTGGCCCTGCCCCAGAAATGTCATGCAGAGAAACCAGTGGCTGCCGTAGTAAACCCGCCAACTTTTATTTTGCGATTCCAGCAGGTTGTAGATGGTCGGCGTGGCGTTGATGAAGATCGGCAGGTGGCCAGTTACGTTGTTGACATATCCCGAGGCGGTGCCCGCGTGGACGAAAGACCGATTGGTAAAAGTCTGCGAGGGCACAGAGGCAAACCAGCGGTCGCAGGTGATGAACTGGTACGCAAGTTGGCAAAGATTGGGTAGCATCGCCGGACGGAATCCATTCATGATGTTTGGCGGCGTCGACCCTTTTTGCGCCGCGTAGTTATTCACGAAGCCGGACATAGGCGGCGGCTGCGGAGGATTCGGAGGGACCGGGGTTGGCGCGGGCGGGGGTGATGGCAAAACATTGTAGAGCTGTTGATAGACGTCGGCGTAAACTTCGCCTGGATCGGGGTACGGGTTGGTAGGATCGGTGGTCGAGCCAACGGGTACCTGCACGACTATCTGCGGGCCGGACTTATTCCACGGGTTCGTCAGATTTTTTCCGGAGACGCCGTCGAAGGTTTGTCCGCTGGGAACCTGGTTGAACGGCGGAGCGTTGTTGCCGTCGTATAGCCAGCCGAGGATGTTATCGAACGAACGATTCTCCAGCATGAGGACGACGATGTGCTCGATGCCGGACAGGATGGGCGCTGTATTTTGGGTCATCGGCGTGAGTCTCTCCCGCAAGTATAAGGTTTAAGTCTGCGGGATACTACGCTGGCTTGCGGGAGTGCTCGGGATCGGGTGCTCTTGTTCGGATTTCGTAACAAAAGAATAATCCGTCGAGAACTCCTTGCCGTTCACGTCGCATTCTCTGAAACGCAATGTTGGAAATACTTGCAAATATCTTCTCCAAAGCTTTCTCGGATTTCGGATGCTGTTTCCGGGTGACACTCCTGTGGCTGGGGTTTAGAATAGCTCTCCCACAATCGGCCCTCTCCCTTGTCGTTAGGTATTTGATCAAGAGGTAAGTATGGAGTCGAGACGGAACCACTCTTTGTACGTTCACGCGGTTCGGGAATTTCTTTCTACAAAAGCAGGCACTATCGATGGGTTTTTTAATGAGCATGAACACGACGTAGTGCGTTTCTTAAAAACCTTCCAAGAACACGATTATGATGAGCGCTACCTGACGCTTGCGAGGGAGTTTTATACAATCATTTGGAGGCCCCGGCTCCAGCAGCCCCTCAGGGCGTGGCTGATCGAAGCGACTATTGAAGAACTTGTTACAGCGCAAAAGATATGGGAGCAGTTCTTTGACCTTTTGCAGCAAGTTCCACCACTAGTAAAGGTGGTGGGTAAGGCTTGGATTTTTCGGTATAAAGCCAATTTGTTCCGCATACAGGCGTCGCTTGCGGCGCAATGGGACCAGGCGTACGACGCCGCTCGACTGTTCCGCGAAGCTGCTGAAGAGTTGAATGCAATCAGCCATCCAACCTTATTTGATCGAGCCAACGCGAGTGGCAACCTTGCGCATGCCTGTGCAATCGCGGGATTCAAGTGCTTAAGACATCGTCCCGCAGCACAATTGAAAATGGCTCAAAGGGATTTTAAAGAAGCATCATGTTTGGCCAAGCGAGGTCAGACTCTGCTGCGATTAGCCGGTAAAGCATCGACACCTCAATTTGTATGGTACCTGCGATATTGGCAACATGTTGCTGCGATTGGGTGGCTGCCGACACAAGGACAATATCGCGCAGCTGAGCGGCATGTCGCTCTCGCCGTTTCATACCTTTCAAGATTGTCCAGTTTTCCACGGCAAAAGTGGTATACGAGTCTGGAGGATTTGGCGAACCAAAGGACTGTAATTAAAGCGTACGAGGCGTTCTGTGAAACGGGCGATTTGCCTGGGGCCTACGCGCTCTTGGCCGAATGGCTCTCTGTGAGTCAATCCATACGTGAAACAGGGCGCTACTGCCGTATCAATGTTAGAGCAAAGGCAGTTGCTGTACTGCTGACGATGAGAAGGGACAGGTCGAAAGCACGGGGAGCCGCTGTTGAGTTGGAGAGATTCATCGCCTCCCGTCGGTCGTTTGGACGTGGCGAACTGTACATCCGAGAAACCATTAGAGCACTGTCAAACGGCCACATTTCGGAGGAAGCTGCAATTGGACAAATTTCCACCGTTTTTGTCCTAGATTCATTACCACCACTATCGTTTCGCTATCTCGACCTGAAAACCGAGGTAGAAAGGCGTTTCAATCAATTGCCTGAAGTCTTCTGGGACTGGCTTGCTGAGGCAGAGCCAGATTCACCGGATATGCAAGAGGTAATGTACGTATTCCTCCTTTACGTCCGTTGTACCGCAGAATTTTGGTGTGGCGTCTACACTAAGAGAGTCCTTGAAGGGAGAATGCAGCCCGATCAGGAATTAAACATACCCATCGACTTCTCTACGACGAACTGGAAGGATTTAGCGGCACTCATACGCGAGATTGCGAGGTTGTTTGACCAAGCGCCAGCATTGCCCTTACTCGCGGACTATCTAGGGGTAATAATTGAATTGTGGGAGCAAGCTATTAGCACCCCAACTTCACAGGTCTATACCAATTTGCGAGAGTCAATTCTGGAAGCTATCTGCAAGACTGAGCAAACTATCTTTCCACACCCTATTTTCATCGAAGAGGTAACGCCGTCGGGACGAGGAAGAATTGCGATCTCGTTCAAGAGATACTGGCGATGCGCCGAACGATCGAGCACCGTAACATTTCGTCCACGGCTTCGTCAGGTCGTAACAATTGGAACGTTCTATCTTTTGAAACCCAAGTACAAACGGATCGAGAGGAAGGAGGACACCGAAGATTTGGTGGTATACCCACTGCATTCTGCAACCAGTTTCGGAGTACCTAGTATTGATCCGGTGGTTTTGCTCGTCGAAGGGCGGAACGATATCTGCGGGTGGAGGGAGCTTTTAGACTCGGCCAATCCTCATTGGCGGGCACGAATTCTTATCGAGGAAGCCGGAGGAGCGAATCATCTCAGTCATCGTTATCAGGACTTGAAAAAGGTCCATGCTGCAGTGGTAGTGGTAGCCGACGTTGTCGGCACCCCGTTAAAGGTCATCGAAGAAATTCGAAAGACAAATGCGAATGTTTTTCTCTTGAACCCTGACTTTGAAGGTGCCGATAGCGAAGCATTGGTACAAGCGCTAGTGGAGGCGCTGCCAAATGTTTGCTTTTCTACTGAGGAGGTTGATGCTGTCTGTCTTAAGGCCAAGCAATCGGTGACCGCCACTATCAGATGCCTTCAACAGTACCAACGCCAACGCGATGGACAAATCCACTTGTCCTTACAAGATGGAGAACGGGTCAAGGCGTTGCTTGCTGCGCCGCTTGCCCGGAAAGCTAGAGAACGGAGCTCGATATCCCCATTTTTCCCCGGATTAAAACGCCTCCTAGACCTCGGATTCAGCAATCACTAAAATTTACCGGCTTTTCACACTGCGCTATCCCTTTATTTTTCTGACAGCTACACGTAATGCCACTCAGACCTGATGGTCTGGCTGACTTCCGTAACTCGCAAGGGTTACAAACGGCAACTAATCTATCGAAAAGGGGTTCTTATCAGGGAATAGTTATGCCTTGTCTGTGGAGAATTCGGCGCGCCTGGGACAGGTGTTTTGTGCTGGCGGCGGTGTGTGCGTTGGTGTGCGCGACCTCTTCTTTGGCCAATGCGTCGGCTACCCTTTTGTTAGAAGAGCCTTACGGGAAGCTCGGGTTCTTCACAGCAACCGGACATGCGGCGGTTTATCTCTCGGGGGTATGCGCTGAAACTCCGGTCGTTCTGCGCACGTGCGCGCCGGGCGAATTGGGAGTGGTGATCAGCCGCTATGACGGAGTGGGAGGCTATGACTGGCTCGCGATCCCGTTGATTCCTTATCTTTATGCGGTTGAGCGGCCGGAGGATATCCCCCTATTTGCTGATCCGAAGATGGTGACGTTTCTTCGCGATCAATACCGGCGCAAATATTTGACGGCCATCGTGCCGGACTTGTCGAGTGGCGAAGCTCCAGGTGGGAACTGGTATGAGCTGGTAGGCTCGGCTTACGACCGCGCTTCTTACGCTTTTGAAATCGAAACTTCTGCAGCGCAAGATGAAGCGTTTATCCGAAAATATAACGCGGCGCCGAATCGCTCTCACTTTCGAACGGTGTCATCGAATTGCGCCGACTTCGCCAAAGACGTGATCAACTTTTACTATCCCAAGGCGCTGCACCGCAGCGTGGTCGCCGACGTGGGAATCACCACACCGAAGCAGATGGCAAAGACGATGGTGAAGTTCGGCGCGCGACATCCGGAATTGCAGTTCACGCGTTTTGTAATGCCACAAGTTCCGGGAATAGAGGCGCGCAGCTCCAAAGTGCATGGAGTGGTGGAATCGTTCTTGAAGTCGAAAAAATATATTGTGCCGAGCGCGATAGTCAGTCCGATCTTTGCCGGGTGCGTGGCGGCGGTTTATCTGGGTACGAGTGTGGGCCGCTTCGATCCGGCACGCGGCGCGCTGGTGTACAGCGCCGAGCGTCCGCTCGATAAGCCTCTCGCCGCCGAGGATCGCCGTTACTACCAGAATGAACTGAATCGTCTGGTGGAGCGCCGTTCTGTCACCGAGCGATTGATGGCCGAGAACACTTCGGATACGAGTGGGGCTCGCCAAGAGAAAGAGAAATTGAGCCGAGTGTTACGTAATGCATCTCCGAATCTCGATGACGGCGGGCATCCGGTACTGCGGATGGTCGTGGGTGGTGAAGAGGTCAGCGTCGGCGTCGCCGAGAGCAATATTCTTGCGAACGACGTTCTCTCAGCGAACTTCGGAAAATTCCAGGAACAGCTTCTGGAGAAACGGTTGCAAGAGGAACTGCGCCGCGGCGCGCCACCGAAGGTTTCAGAAAGCGACGTGGCGCATGACTGGCAACTGCTCCAGAGAGCGATGAACGAATCTGACGATCAGATGGCCGTGCGCTCGGCGAAACTCACGCAGCCGGGTTCACAAGCGCGCATCGAAGGTACAGGCAATCGCCCGTAAGCCGCCTTAGCCAAAGAGCCGCCTAAGCCGTAGCAATCAAACATCCTGCTATTCGTTATCCGGCGGCTGTTGCTGCTGAGGCGGGCGCGGAATGCCCGGGGGCATCGGATACGGCCCCGGCTGCACTCCCTGGCCAGCTTGCCCAGATTGTTGTTGCTGTTGCATCTGTAGCTGGCGCTGCTGCATTTCCTGCAACATTTGCTGTGGAGTCTTAACCGGCGGCTGCTCCGGCTGTTGGCCGGCGGCCTGTTCCGCATCTACGGCGCCCTGGTCCACGGGCTCCTCTACTGGTTCATCTTGCGGCTCTTCTGCGGCCTCCGATGGAGCATTGGTCACTCCGGGAGCGGGAGCCGCAGCACCGGGAGTTGCGGTAGCCGGAGTCTCAACAGCCTTCGCCACCAGCACGACCCGCACGAGCGCATTGGCATCCTGCGGAGATCCCAACAGGATGTAATTGAAGCGTGACCCGTTCAACAACTCAGACAGCACTTCGCGGGCCGGCCCTGGACCGAGGCGCGTGACCACTCGCTCACTCGCGGTTGGCGGAATTTCGATGTCGGCGGAAGTATGTTTTCGCACGCCGCGCAGAATGTCTCCCAACGTAGAATTCGGAGCTACGATGGTCAGTAGTCCATCCTGATAGCTCACCTGCGGAGCGACGGCCGGGATGGCGTCCAGCGGAACCTGAGGCACTGGACCTTGCGTACCCGAGGGGAGCGGCGGCAGTTCCTGTTTTTTGACTTTGTGGGTTCGATGCGGCGGCAGCGTGTCGGCCCGCCCCGCAGCCGGCAGGCACAGCGTTCCCGCCAATAACAATCCTGTAAGCCTTATTCCCGCGCTCATGAACGACCCCCTACTTGAATCCTTATGGTTACCTTCGGTTACTCTGGGGAGACGGTAGCTTTATAAAAGCAATTTTAGCACCGCTGGAGGAGCCCGCGTGATTCCCAACCCTAAGGTGCAATTCCCCTACCTTATAGAATGTATTGACTTTAATCTCTTGCAGGAAGAAGTTCGATTCCACGGGGCTCATTACGGTGTGCAACCGATTGCATTTGTTGGAACACCCGGGAGCGTACAATCCACTTCGGAGATTTACAAAAGTGCTTGATTCTGGCTGCTGTTTGAAGAGTTTTTCGAGTCTTGATTTGCAATTTAAGAATTGTTTCGCGACTCGTGGCCGGGACGTAATGCTGCGATGTGTAGCTCTCGGTCTGCTGACATTTTTTACAATGAGTGCGTTTGCCGAGACGTGCCTCACAGCCAGCGACATGGGGGACACGCGAACCGCGCTTACTACGACTTCTCTCCGCTACTTCGACATGATCGCCAAAGGAGATACAGGGTCACTTCGCCAAAACTCGATCCCCAGTCTGGCTGCAGATTTCGCCAGTATCGAGAATGCGGTGAAGGAGGATCAAGCAGCGCTTGCCGGAGTGAAGGCCACCGCGCGTCCGCCTTTTCTGCTGGAGGCGCAGGGTTCGGCGCCCATCGAACGGGCGGAGTTTTTCTGCGGCGTTTTCGGAAGCAAGGGACAGACCGCCGACAGTGCAGCTTTTGTTTTGAATAACCTCCCACCGGGGAAATACGGCGTCGTGATTCTTGACGCGCCGTCGGCAAAAGGCGGCTTCACGGCATCGATGATTCTGCAGCAATCAGGTGCGGAATGGAAACTTGGCTACCTCTACATCAAATCCGCACAATCCGGCGGCCACGACAGCGATTGGTATGCTGCGCGCGCCCGTGAGTTCCAGGGCAAAGGGCAAATGCACGATGCCTGGCTTTATTTTCTTGAGGCGCGCAATTTGGTTTCGCCTCTTCCGCTGATGAGTACACAGGCCACCGACAAGCTCTACGACGAATCGGAGAAATTGCACCCCGTCGATTTCCCGGGCGGAGGCAAGACCACAGACCTCTCTGCCGGCACTGCAACCTACAAGCTCACGGCGATTTTTCCTGAGGTTGTGGGCGGTGATCTCGACTTGATCGTGAAGTATCAGGCAGCGGACGTTTCCAACACGACCGCGATTTATAGCAGCAATGTGGCTGTGATGAAGGCGTTGCTTGCGAAATATCCTGAACTGCGCGGGGCATTCGCGGCCGTGGTCGCGCGCGCCGTAGAACCCAGCGGCCGTGATTATGGAACGATGCTGGCGATGAAGGATATTAAGTAGGAGGGCAGTGGTTAGCGGATGCCGTCCACAGCCATGAAAGATGAGGACTTCAGCTCCGGGGCAAGTCGTTATTCCCCGGTAGACAGTTGTTGGTGATAAACATTTAGCGGTCAGTTCTCAGGCTTACTGTTTTATCCAACACACACTCTTTCGGATCTTTGTCGTCGCGCAGGCCGAGGAATACTGGTGCTCGAAGTTTGGGACCGCTTCCGCCGCTTGCTCCCTCTGTCCATTCGGCGTATTCGATCTCTGCTACGAGTTCGGGTTTGATCCAAAATACTTTTCTTAGAGTTTCCACTTCACCGTAGAACGGGTTTTGTTTCGTCTCGCGTTTCTGCAGCATCTTCCAAATTTCATCGAGAGACTTCTGATTGAAACCGCTGCCGGCCTGTCCCACGTGAATGAATCGCCCTTGTTTGTCATACAGGCCAAGAACGATTGACCCGAAATGTGCGCGGCTGCCTTCTGGCTCGGTGTATCCTCCAATCACGCATTCGATCCGATGCCGAATTTTGATCTTCAGCCACTCCGTACTGCGGCGCTCCTGGTAGATGCCATCGCGCTTCTTCGCCAAAATTCCTTCGAGACCTTTCTCTCTCGCGATTTCAAAGAGCGCTTTTCCTTGATTCTCGTAATGGTCGGAATAGCGCAGCGCATCTCCGGCAATGATCAGTGTGGCTAATTTTTTCTTGCGCTTCTCGAGTGGAATCTTGCGCAGGTCATAACCATCGAGATAAAGCAGATCGAATGCGTAATACAAAATGGGTACGTCTGCATCGGTGACTCCACGGCCACCGGGACGAAAGCCCGTTCGCTGTTGCATCAGGTCGAACGACGCCCGGCCTTGCTCGTCGAGCGCGACCACTTCGCCGTCGAGGATTGCTGTTTTCGCTTTGATGAACTTGGCGAGGTCTTTCAGTTCGGGGTAGCGTGGCGTCAATTCATTCTGATTTCGCGAGACCAGACGCACTTTGCCATCTTCGATAAAGGCGATCGCACGGTAACCGTCCCATTTGATTTCAAAGACCCAGTCGGGTCCGTCGAAAGGCTCGTCGATCGAGGTGGCCAGCATAGGGTGAATGACGGAGGGCATGGGGCGCTTTACGGCGGAGGACGTGGCTTCCGCGGGAGGCGAAAAAACTTTTGACCTAGAGAATACAGAGGATTTCTTGGCTTCTGTTGGTCCGGGCAGTTTTATTTCATGAGTGACCCGTTGGGATACCCTGTGATCCTCGGTGCCCTCTGTGTTTATTTCTTTTGTTTTTTTTTAGTTGCTGGTTGCCTACGGTTCGTTTTCTTTTCCAGATTTTTTTCTTCCAGCTGCTTTTTCTTATCGAGCTTGGCTACGGCATCGGCGAGCCATGCCGCTTTCAGCTTCCCGCTGCCGCCGGCAGGACGGCTCCTCCACTCTTTCGATCCTGCGTCTCCCGCGATCTCAGCCAGGCTGCGCTTACTCAGCACAGACTCGTCATAGGCATCGATGTCGTAGCCCTCCACTTCGTGATCATCATGCTTCTTGATCAGCAGCCATTCGTTTCCCTTGCTGCCCGGGCGTCGTCCTTTCATCTTCACAATGGCAAAATCGCCCTTCAGTTTCTTGCCGTCGAGACGAAATTTCAAATCGCCCTTGGCGAGCATTGCAGCCGCTTCGGCATCGGTCCCCGGCACATATTTTCCTTCCACTGGAACCGGAGAAAGCGGCTGCCATGTGCCGACGTCCCAGACCATCACCGTGCCTGCGCCGTAGTTATTTTCCGGGATGATGCCTTCGAAATCGAAATACGAAACGGGATGATCCTCGACCTGCATCGCGAGGCGCTTATCGGCAGGATCGAGCGACGGGCCTTTGGGGACGGCCCACGATTTCAGCACGCCCTCCATCTCCAGGCGAAAGTCATAGTGCAGACGCGTGGCATCGTGCTTCTGCACCACGAAGCGATGCGTGGATTTTTTCTCAAGTTCACCGGCAGGCTCCGGCGTCTCATCAAACCGCCGCTTCCGTCTGTATTCTTCCAGTGCCATAGCGAACACCATTTAACCACAGAGACGCAGAGTCACCGAGAAAACTAACCCTCCGGAATCTAAAATGATTGTCATTCCGAAACGATTGTCATCCCGACCGGAGCATCTCATTCCCAACGGGAATGGGATGCGGAGTGGAGGGACCTGTTGTCCTGTCGTTGTCTGTACTAAGCCGGACATGCTTTAGAATCCTTCCACCATGCAACGCGAATTTCCTGAAGCACCACTGGTAGGAGTCGGCTGCATCATTATCGAGGATGCCCGCGTCGTTCTGATCAAACGCGCTCATCCGCCATTGCAAGCCGAGTGGTCCATCCCCGGAGGCGTGCTCGAAGTGGGCGAACTGGTGCGCGAAGCCGCCGAGCGCGAGGCTCGCGAGGAAACTGGCCTCACGGTCGAGGCCGGCGAACTTCTTGGCGTCTACGACCGTGTTCTGCGCAACTCCGAAAAACGCGTGCAATATCACTACGTTTTGATTGATTTTCTATGTCGCCGGGTTGCGGGAGATCTCGCCGCCGCCAGCGACGCGGCGGAAGTGCGGTGGTTTACGCAGGAGGAGTTACCTGCGATGAAGTTGGCCGCCGACACGCTCGAGGTGATTCGAAAGGGTTTTGCCAAACTCGAAATCGCCCGGTAATTAAGCTCACTGGCGCAACAGGGTTTATGCTAGTGCTAACTCAGAGCGGAGGTTCGCTACGATTTTCGATACGGCTAAAACTCTGATCTGGCTGCTATGCATTAGCTCGATCCTCTGCGCGAGTGCGCATGCACTATGCGCAGTCGAAGTTGTGACAGTAAGAGTCCGCGTAGACCACGCACCCAACAGCGCCAGGGTTCGGATGCAGCTCATATTTGAGAAAGGACAAACACTCGATTCCACCGAAGCAACGGTTGAAAACGGTACGTTCAACATCCCTGTTGAATTCCTCACCCAGAGTCATAGGCCTGTGTTCATGGGGATTGGGGAGAAATGTGATCGTAAGCCGAAGACTGTGACCGTTCGACTGTTGACAGGAGATCAGGAATACGACCGTGTTTCTTTAGACTTTGCCAAGGATTTTAGGATGGTTGATGCAACGACCTACATGCCACAGTCTGAAATAGTGCTGAATGGGCCGCACTAGCCGAGCCTCGCAGAAATGAACTCGTTTACGGCTTCGCACGGGCGACCGTGCAGCTAGGCGACGGAAATGTCCAACCGGCCACGGTCAGTCTAGCTTCCCGCCCCGACTGATTGCGCATTCGGGAGACCAGCCCGACGTCCGGCAAGTAGCCAACCGATCCAGCAACTCACCGGCCAGGTGAGCAGCCAGGACAACCAGTACCAGTGCGGCCAGCCCTTGCTCCAGTTGGGAATGATTGCAGCAACGCCCATCGCCTCCCCAAGCACAAAAAACCAGAGTACGTGACGCGCGCTGCGGCCGGGAGCGAAACGGGCACAGAGCCACGCACAAAAGATGGAGACCACCACGAACAGCGCCGTGCTGGTCATGAGAGCCGTATCGGAAGGAATGCGGCCTTTCACGAAATCGCCGGGGAAAAGGCGAGAAAGCAACGGATCGGTTGTAAATACAAGAACAACCGAAAGCAGATAGCTGCCAATGACGACGGCAATCGATTTAACCATTGCTTACACTCCGCATCACGCTGAAGTTATATCAGAAACTACGCGCAACCCACCGCGGGTCGATGGCGTCAGTCGCCTCTACGATCGCGGCTCGCTACTGCCCCCCTCAAGCTCATCGTCTTCCCATTCCGCATCGCAGGCATGGCAATGCCACGCAGGGCGCTGCACGGGCAGCGGTACGCGGAGGAACGCGCTCATATAGGCGATGGGACGGTCCAGCTCCTGGAAGTTCACATCGAGCGACTGGCATTTGGGACAGCGCGGCTGCTCGTATAGCCCGACGCCCTGCACGTAGAGGCCTTCGAGAATCGGCTCGTCGAGAAGCTTGCGCGCGTTCGCTTCATCCGTGGGCCGCACGTTGAGCTTGATGCCGCCGATGAAGTTTGAAATAAACCAATCCAACCGCACGAGATTTTCGTCAGCCAGAAAGCATTCGATGCCCGCCGACTCCAGGCTTCCCTTGGCGAGAAGCGCTTCCGGTAGATCGCGAAATTTTCGGACGGTGACGAGTTCCTGCACTTCAAGCTGCTGGCGTTTTTCTTGTGCTACTCCGGAATATTCGTCCTCGGAATGCTCATCGTCCGGAAGCTCAAGATGGCGGCGATCCAGTTCGTCTTCGAGAGTATCCCAGGCCACGTCGGTCAGCGAATCCGCATTCTGAGCAAGCTTCTGCAGCTCCCCGTCCGTCATGCCGGCGTAGTTATCAGCCAAGCGGCGGCGCTCCCGTTGCTCGTTTAAATAGGATCCGTCGAGATAGGACACCCGGCAAGGATACTGCGAGTGCATGCAATCGGCCAAGTGCTCGGCCACGCGGCGTATACAAGGTTGACCGTACTTCTGAACCAGTTCGGGTTCTCAACACTGAGCCGACTACTACAACAGACAACCTTGCGTTCAGCGGCGGCCATCATAGACCCACTTCGCAACTATCCAAGGAGCACTCATGTCGAAAAATACTGCAGCATTCGGGATTTATCAAACTTACGCGGACGCGGAATATGCGGTTGACGCCCTTCGCTCAGAAGGATTTCGTAACACGGACGTTTCAGTTCTGTTTCCTGAAAACAAAGGCACAAAGGATTTTGCGGTAGAGAAAAATACCAAAGCTCCCGAGGGTACGGCAGCCGGAGCGACCACTGGCGTTGTCGTTGGTGGCGTGCTGGGATGGCTCGCCGGAATCGGGGCATTGGCGATTCCGGGCGTCGGGCCGTTGATCGCGGCAGGTCCTATCATGGCCGCGCTGGCGGGGGTGGGCGTGGGCGGCGCGGTCGGGGGAATCACCGGAGCCCTGGTTGGGATGGGGATTCCTGAGTACGAAGCGAAGCGCTACGAAGGCCGGGTGAAGGATGGCGGAATTCTGCTCTCCGTCCATTGCGACGATCGTGATTGGACTGCGAAGGCTAAACAAATCTTGCAGCGTACAGGCGCGCAGGATGTGGCCTCTACGGCGGAAGCTTCCGCGGACTGGCAGAAGACGGATAAACCGTTACCTCGGGCGAGCTGATTGGCCTGCCCGGATTGGTGAGACAGGGCTAACGAGAAAGGACCGGCGGAACGTCGCCCGTCCTCGTGTCGCGCACTTCACCGCCGGGACGCTGAACGCCGAGGTTCGGTAACCGCCGCGTCCAAACGAGCCGCGAGATCGGCGAAGCCGGGTGTGGGACCCTTCCAGCGCAATTCATCGACATCGTCGAAGAGCGCTATGTCAGTCCGGAGTGTGGCGAGCGTCCGAAACAGCATGGCTTGGTCGCGTTCACGGCAGAGGACGTCAGCGAGCGTGCCCGCACCTGTGACATTCACTTTCCACTCGCGCCAGTCTGCGGGAACGGATTCAAGGTGGAGAAACTTGGCAAGAACAGCAGCTGACGACTTCGCACCCCAGCCTCGCAATCCCGGATAACCGTCCGCGCTGTCGCCCACTAATGCCAGATAGTCCGGGATCGACGCCGGACCCACGCCAAATTTCTTGATCATGCCAGCCTCGTCCACGATCATGCGGGTTCGGCGATTCAGTTGGACGATGCGCGTACCGCGCACACATTGGGCAAGATCCTTATCTGGCGTACAAATGATGACGCGTTCCACACGATCATCTCGACCAGCCGTGGCTGCCCCAGCCGCGAGCGCGTCGTCGGCCTCGAACTCTACCATTGGCCAGACTACAATGCCGGCCGCCGAAAGTACTTCTTCGAGCAAGGGGAATTGCGCCCACAGGTCGGGCTCAATGCCTTCTCCAGTCTTGTAACCCGGCCACAGATCGTTGCGAAAGGATTCGATCACGTGGTCGGTTGCGACGGCAACATGCGTTGCTCCGCCATCCTTCATCATGCCCAGCACCGAGGCTAGAACACCTCGAACCGCAGCGACCTCTCGCCCCTCAGAATCCTTGGCGGAAGGCAGCGCGTAGTAGTGCCGGAACAATTCGTAGGTGCCATCGACCAGATGGATATCCAAGGTGCAGCTCCAACAAAACCCTACAGGACTGCAGAAGGCTCATCAACTCCGGCTGTGCAAGCCCAGAACGTGGGCCACTGCCTCAAAATACAAACGGCCCGCAGAATGAACCTGCGGGCCGTCCGGTGGACTGTTTGGGATTGACCAAGAGGTGGTCACTCTACGTGGCCTCTCACGGCAACTCCCGGGTCATGGACCGAAGACCGGGCCGAAGCCCAAGGTCGCAGGCCTTCGCGCGACCGACGCGATGCTTGCATCCGTACTCACCGGCTAGTGTGCGGGCTGTAGCTCGTGGCGGTTGCTTTTTGCTGCAATCGCGCCCGGAGCCCCGCTTAGAGCAACCAGCTCTAAGTCTCAGCCACCTCACCTGGTCTTAGACTCCCACATTTACCACTACAATCAGAACTTGTCATTCGACCACCTCCTTTCCGGTGTAATTGCAGATTAGTACGGGAGGCTGTGGTGCGTCAACCGGTATGAAAGCGGATGATAACACGTCCCCATCTGCTAGCTTAGAAAGCTCGGCTGGCGGAATGACATTGAAACGATGATGACAAGCGCTACAAAACTCTCGACTGCGGGAGACATTCTTCGCCAGCGCTGTCCCCGCTGCCGCATGGGGAGCATTTTTCGCTATTCCATCTTTCGTGGATTCCCCAAGATTGAATGGACGCTGCTCCATCTGCGATCTTAAGTTTGAGCGCGAACCGGGCTATTTTCTTGGAGCGATGTACGTGAGCTACGGCTTGGGAATCGTGATCGTCACGATCCTCGCGGCGCTGCTGTGGTCCATCACCGGGTGGTGGATCACCAAAGACATAATCTGGGCTGTCATCTTGTTCTTGCCGCTTGCACCGACAATCACCTTGTTCGCCCGCGTGCTCTGGATTTATTTCGACCAGACCATCGATCCCGAACGCCGACCCTAGCTCGCTCCACACAGGGCGAGCCTCCTGGCGGTCTATCCAAGGAATAGCATCTGCCTCACGCTTTTTCTTCCGGGGGTTTGGAAGTTGCCAGCTGCGACGTCTGCGCCTCTTCCTTCCCTTGCATCGCCGCCTTGAAACCGCGAATACCTTCGCCCAGGCCTTTGCCAAATTCAGGCAGCTTCTTCGGACCAAATACCAGCAACGCAATTCCAGCGACCACCATTAAATGCATGGGTTGAAACAGGCCTTCGAACATGGATATTCCTCCGGTCGAAATGAAATTCGCTCGAAACTAGTTCGGAAAGGGGCGCCACGGCAGGGTCGACTAAAGCCGCAGCGCCCACCCCCTCAGATCAGAGTGCACTACCCCTGACCCGGGATCAAAAACCGCGTTGGGCCGCATCCGCCGCTGCTGCCAGCGAGTTCAGAGCAGAAAAGAACTCCGGCGTTTGGCCTACGAACAGCCCCATATCAGTCAGGAACTGAACCACTCCGGCTGCAATTCCATCCGGATCGGTGGGCCGAATTACAGCGCACCGCGGCAGAGATGGATCGATGAACTCGCACGCGACCGGGAAGATCAGATTAGTCTGCGTGAGAACTGAGCCGGACGCATTCAAGTCCGGAATGTGCAATCCGGTGACGGGATCGGTCAAAGGAGCCAATGGCGAGGACGCTCCGTTGCCTGCAAAGTCGACCCATTCGAGGAAGTGAGCCACTTCGTCCCCGCCAATGCTGACAATAATGCGGAGCGCTTCCACATTGCTGGCCTTCTGCGCCATCGCCGAGTAGAGGCTGCTGCCTCCTTGTTCGATGGTGCCGAAGTGAAAAGCGGCCGTGTCGGCGATCGCCTGAATGTGAGCCGAGGGAGCGAAATCGGCATTGGTAATTGGAATTGCTGATTTGTTCGTAATCTTCACTGCCTGCGGAAAATTGGCGCCGAAGTCAGGATTCTGTTTGCTGCGGTAGCGCACATACCAACTCGTATCCACCGTGAGGTTCATCAGGTTGGTCAGGCGTCCAATATTCTTGGCCCCGGTGGCCTGGCTGCTCGGCAAGGTGCGGAACTTGTCGAGACTAACCGGCGTGGCGCCTTTCGATTTCAAATAAGCGTTCAGGAAAGTGGCATGACTTATTTCATCTAGAGTATTGCTGGTGATGTACTGCGAACCATCGCTATCCAGGTTTTGCAAGGCGACCTGGTAAGGATTCTGACTGCCACTAGTGACTCCTCCAAGCTCCGCATACTGCACCCAAAGATCGCTCTCGATAATTTCCGCGGCTGCGAGGAACTGAAGAATTGCAATGTCTCCCTCGGTAATGGTTGAACCACTGGTCTGGCTGGCGAAGGTGGGTAAACTGCTGCCGAGAACGCCGGCCCCTACGGTCGCAGCACCGGCGACCAAGCTGTTCTTGAGGAACGAGCGCCGGTTGGCCGCACGATCCAGAACCTCCGTGAGTTGCTTCATGAGTTCTCTCCCTAATCACCGTATTCCTCTGCTGCATTGGGTCACGGTGTAAGCGGAGAGTAGCGCGCAGCGCTTTAGGCCCTTGTCATGTGCCGGTCAAAGCTTTGTATTTTCTTGGTGACTTTGTCTCTTGCTGCAGATTTGTGATCGGAGAAGAGGAAAATTTCGTGGGGCATTCCTTCAGAAATTTTCAAAAAGAACATGAGGCTATTATGGATGCGCTGGCAACCCGGTCGAGCGCCCGCGCGCTCCTAACTAGGTTCATGGATAGAATGGGTGTGAAGCACGCGCCGCATTTATTCCGGTTGTCGCAGGGTGCTCCCACCGGAGGAGCGATTTGAAAGGAAAAACTGGGAATGATTCGTTTCGCTGCAACTGCCGCTTTGGCTTTCCTCCTTGGTTCCATTGCCCTTGCTCAAGACTCAACCCCGAAAGTGCAGGTATTCGGAGGCTTTTCGCTGCTCCACGAGGATACCGGCAAACTCACGGGCCTAACCTTGGATACGGCGCTGCGTGCGCCTTCCGACACGTTCGGAATAAGATCCGATTTCACGGGCTGGACTGCGGAAGGGCAGTACAATGTAGACCGCTGGATAGGAATTGCTGCCGACTTCGGCGGACACAGGGGCGCGCCCGTCACGGCGTTGAATACCAGTGGCGTTAGCGGCCTGCCGAGCGAGAGTGAGTATTACATTCTGGCCGGGCCGGTGCTCTCTTATAGGAACAAGACCAGGCTAACTCCTTTTGCGCATGCGTTGTTTGGCTGGGAACGCACCAGCCTGAGCGCGAGTACGATCAGCGGGCTGGCATCGCCCGTAGCTATTGCCGCCACAACCTACGATGATTTTACGATGGCGCTGGGAGGTGGACTCGATTGTAAGATCGTCCGCCATGTTGCCCTTCGGATCCCGCAGGTGGACTACTTCCATACCAGCCTGAACTTAACTAAGTTTTACGACGACGCCTTCGGTCCTCAGCTACTTCAGGGGCTAGACCCATTTCAGGGGCTGGCAACGCGACAGAGAAATGTAAGAGTCTCGGGCGGAATTGTCTTGCAGTTCTGAGGTTTCTACTGCGCGGCGCATTCTAGCGAAAACTAAGATACGTACGGTGCTTTCTAGGGCAGACAAAACGCGTACACCGCGCTGCCTGCAGCGATTGCGACGTATTCCTTGCCGTCCACGGCGAACGCGATCGGCGCCGCATACACTGCACCCCCCATCTGGAAGTGCCACAATACCTTGCCGGTCGCCGCATCGAGAGCGATGAAGTTGCCTTCGGCGTCGCCCGTGAAAACCAATCCACCAGCGGTCGATAAAACACCGGACCATGTTGGAGACGTGTGCTCAAACTTCCACTTGATCTCCCCGGTCGCGGGGTCGATTGCCTTCAGAAATCCGCGGTAAGGCTCAGCCTCGTCCGAAGGAAAATATGCGCTGCCGTAGTAAGCATGCCCGGCTTCATACGGCTGCGGAGCAGTAGAAAAAATATCGCACTGATCGCGCGCGGTCACGTAGAAGAGCGAAGTCTGCGGATCGTAGGCCGGAGCCATGAAGTTCGTGGTGCCCAATGCGCCGGGACAGACCGTGTGTCCCGCGAGAGTCGGCGACGCTTCTTTGTTCGCTACCGGACGCCCTTCGGCATCTTTGTGATCGCTCCACGTAATCTTGCCGTAGACCGTCGCCGAAATCAGCTTGCTAGTCGAGCGGTCGAGCACGTAGAAAAAGCCGTTACGATTCGCCTGCGCGATTAGATGCTTGTTGCCAGAATCGATCATGATCGGGACTTGGGTCGCGTCCCAGTCATGCTCGTCGTGCTTGGTGAACTGGAAGCTCCAGTTCATCTGGCCCGTATCGGCATTCAGAGCGAGCAGCGAGTTGCTGTAGAGATTGTCACCGGCGCGTCCCTCGCCGCGGTTCGAAGGCGCAGGATTTCCTGTAGGCCAGAAGATTTGATTGGTCGTCGGGTCGTAGGTTCCGGTGTTCCACGCCGGAGCCCCGCCTACCTTCCAGGAATCGCCTTCCCATGTTTCGTGTCCGGGGTCGCCAGGGCCCGGAACTGTATAGAAGCGCCATCTTCTAGCCCCGGTCGTCGCATCGTAGGCATCAATGAACCCACGCACGCCATACTCGCCGCCGGAAACTCCAATGACCGCGAGATTTTTCACGGCGAGCGGCGCGACCGTAAAGCTGTAACCTTTCTGATATTCTGCGGCGACTACATCCCAAACCACATTTCCCGTCTTTGTATCGAGCGCGATCACGTGGGCGTCGAGCGTGCCGAGGAAAACTTTGTTGCCCAGGATAGCCAAGCCCCGATTCACACGTCCGCAACATGGGCGAATGTCTCCGGGGAGTTGGTGCTGATACATCCAGATGGGTCGGCCAGTGCGGGCATCGAGGGCGAAGGCGCGATCATCCTGCGCGGTCGCGTAGAGAATGCCATCGACCACTAGTGGCGTTGTCTCAAGCTTGCCCGTTGCCCCGGTTTGGTAAACCCACTTCGCCACGATCGAGTGCGCGTTAGTTGGGTTGATTTGGTCGAGCGGGCTGAAACGGCGTCCGGAATAGTCTCCCGAATACGTGAGCCAGTTTTGCGGTTCCTTGCCGGAATTTACCAGGCGCTCGAATGTCACCTGAGCATGGGCGATCGTCGCCGCGAAGCTAAAAGCCAGAATGACGAGCATAGCGCTCGTCGACAATCGAAGGATTTCGTCGAAGAGTGGCGCTTCAGCGCCGCGTTGCGCCCGGCCTCTCATTTCGCCCCCACGCTGGTTAAGAAAGCGATGATGTCATCAAGATCTTTGTCGCTCAACACGTCCAGCGTATAGGTTGGCATGATCGATTCGCGGCTCTTGCTGAAGGAGCGCAGCTTGTATTTTTCCAGCAAATAAATCTGCTCGCTCGAATCCATCATCTGAACGCTGAAGTTGTCCTCGTTCAAGGCGACGCCCTTGATTTTTTTCCCGCCGGCCGTGACCACCGTGATCGTTTCATATTCCTGAGGAAATTCCTTCGTCGACTCCGTCAATCCCCAAGCCAGGTGCCGGCTGGGATTGCGCACCGAATCGATGATTGCTTCTCTGGTGCGAGAGCCGCCAACGGAAGTCAGTTCCGGGCCCAGTCGTCCGCCTTTGCCTTCGACCATGTGGCACAGCGAACAATTCGCATCTCCGTAAAAGAGCTCTTTGCCGTGCGCCACGTTGCCGATAGGCTTGGCCGGCGCTTTCACCTCGACGCTGCGGATATAAGCGATGATTTGCCAAATTTCCTCGTCAGTCATCCCCACGCCCTGACCATTGGTTCCGTTGGAGGGCATGGCAGTGCCTGGGATTCCGTTGCTGATCACCTGAAACATCTCCGCATCGGAGTGAACATGTTTTTTCTGTGCGCGTGTCAGGTCAGGCCCACGCCCGCCGCCGCGCGCTCCAAGGCCGTGGCACAAGGCACAGTTGATACGGAATTCGTACTCACCCGCTTTAGCGGCTTTGGCATCTCCCGCCAGAGGATTGCGATCGTCGGCGGCAACAGGGATCGCGGCGAGCAGCAGCAAGCATACGCAAGAGGAGGCTAAGAAAAATCTCTGCGCCGGCAAAGCCGAGAGCACGAATTTATTTCTGTTTCGCGGTGATCGATGAATCGTCAAAGACACTGGATATCCCCCCAGGGATTTGCCGCATTCTACGCCAGGAAACCAGGATCGTCGCTTAGGAAATCCGAGGAAAAATTGGGAGGGAAGGGCGTAGCAACGGTTTTTCCCGCTTGTACATGACCGCCGGGTATCTGGGACCTGCTCTGAGGATTCTCTACACTGAAGTTCTCCCTTGTTATGCCGATTTTCATTAGGTTGAAGACTTTTTGCCTGTAGGTGGTGAACCCGCCGTGAGCTTAACCCTTCCAACGGAAGGCATTGGGCTGGGGCAGACCCAGATGGGCGAGCACGCGACAGGCGAACTCGCGGGCCATGGCATCCAGGCTCGCGGGGCGGTAGTAGAAAGCAGGAATGAGCGGAAAGATAGTCGCTCCTGCGTCGGCGGCTCGATACATGTTGCGGATGTGAATTTTGTTCAGCGGAGTTTCGCGGACGCACAGCACCAGCGGGCGCTTCTCTTTCAGGCAAACGTCGGCTGCGCGTTCGATGAGGTGCGACGCGACGCCGTTGGCGATACGGGCCAAAGTGCCCACGCTGCAGGGGATCACGACCATGCCGTCTGCGGGGTAAGAGCCGCTCGCTACGTTCGCCCCGATATCAGCATTCGATTGCTCTTTGATTTTGACTCCGGCTGCGGAGTTTGCAGCGCGGACTGAGGATTTTGAGAAACGTGCTGGAGAACCAGCAGCGCCGAGGATCTGGCGGATGAGATTCGAGCGGCCTTTGATGCCAAGTTCTTCGGCCATCACGCGCAGCGCGGAATCAGACGCAATGAAGTTCACGGTATGAATGCGAGCATCGTGCTCGACCGTGAGCAGAAGCTGGCGAAGAAACGCTGACCCGCTGGCTCCGGTGGTCGCGATGGTCAGATTTTGAGGTGGAAGATTCGGCAAGGCTTCTCCGCGAGGCAGCGCAGCCCCGAAGTTCGGAGCATAGGGAGTCAGCGAAGCAGAAGTCAAGGCAGAGATTTTGAAAACAGAGTTTGAAGACAATTAAATGAGGAGAAGAAGCGAAGCTAGAAGCCAGTAGCTAGAAGCCGCTCTTATGGCATCCACGGTAAATTTGCGAATCCGGCGCAGCGCGGCGCAACTTCATGCGCTGGCTGGAGTGGAACGCGAAATCCGCGCC
>CAYOVU010000168.1:0-4028 GCA_964407505.1 uncultured Acidobacteriaceae bacterium
GGTCTGGCCGAAGTTGCGGCGCAACTTGACCACCGTTACGCGACTATCCACGGCCGCGATTTCGCGCAGCATGGCGAACGTGTGATCGTTCGAACCATCGTCCACCATTACGATTTCGAAGGTTTCACCGTGCGCCTCCATTACCGCTTTCAGCCGGTCGTAGAGGTCGGTGACGTTCTCCTGCTCATTGTGCAGCGGGACCACGATGGAGTACTTGGGCACAGTCCTTCCATTATAGACCGAAAAGCAGTTCTCAGTTCCCGCTTCTCAGTTCTCAACTGGTTACTCTGGGCCAAGGTGCCGAGGCTGGTTGAGAACTGGGAAGTAAGAGCCTGAACTCGGCTTTTAGCCTTGCTCCTTAAGCTTGAGCCGCGATTTATTATCTTCCATAAACGCCTTGATCTCGTTGGCCGCACCAAGCAGCCGGTTCCATTGCTCGTAGTAGAGAGTGACCGGAAAACGGCCCAGGCCGTAGACGCTGACCCCGCCTTTTTCGCCGACTTTAAAGATCAGGTCGCCGCTGCGCTTCTTGGTTTCGACTTCTTTTTCGAGCTGAGACAGTTTCGCTTTGAGTTCTTCGTAGGTTGGTTCCGACATGCTTCCCTCGCGTTTGAAGATAAATGCTTCTAGCGGGCGATCGGCTGCCCCATGGACAACCGCCCTTCCTATAGTAACTTGTCGGTCATTGCCTTGCGGTGGATAACCGTTATAAGCTGAAGAGCGTCTAATCCAAAGCAGAAAAGTCGTGGTCTGGGTTAGTTTATGCGTTTGTGGGTGAGATGGTCGGCGTGGCTTGCTCTGTCCCTCATGTTCTGGACAGTGGCGGCGGAGTCTACCCATACCCATCCCAACCAGACCGAATCCGCTTCCTGTTCGATCTGCATCGCGGCGCACAGCGCCAGCCCCACTGCCAGTAATGTCCAGGCCGCGCCGGTATTTGCTGCGATCGGCCTGCTGCGTGAAGAAGACGTCGTCGCGAAGACTCGGTTCGATTTTTCTGAACTGGGGATTCGCGGTCCTCCTGTCCTGTAGGGATTCCCACAAAATTGAATGATCCGGCCCGAGTGTAGGTCGAGGCTGGCCATTCCCCTATTTTTCGTTTTCATACAGGAGGGCATATGCCTACTTTTCATAGCAGGCGCTTCGTCGCTTTGGCGGCGTTCGCGTTATCTCTCGCGGTTACACTAGCGGACGCACAGTCCGTCGGGAACTCCGGTTCCATCAATGGCAGTGTGGTTGATCCTACGGGCGCTGTCATCCCTAAAGCGACCATCGAGATCCGCAACCCCGTCAGCGGGTTCGACCGCTCCACCACCTCTGACGCGTCAGGAAAGTTCGGCTTCACCAACATCCCGTTCAACCCATACCACATCGTGGTGACTGCGGAAGGGTTTGGGGCCTCGGTGCAAGACGTCGAACCGCGCTCGGCTGTACCCATAAATGTCGTCGTGAAATTGACCGTGGCAACCTCAAGCACCTCGGTAACGGTCGAAGCCAACGGCGGGGATCTGGTTGAGAACGACTCCACTTTCCATACCGACGTAGACAGGAATCTGTTCGACAAACTTCCTTTGGAGAGCGCATCGTCGTCGCTAAGTTCCCTGGTAACTCTTTCGACCCCGGGTATCGCTGCCGATTCCAATGGGCTTTTCCACGGTCTTGGCGATCACGCGGAAAATTCGTTCTCCGTGGATGGCCAGCCCATCACCGACCAACAGAGCAAGGTGTTTTCGAATCAGGTTCCGCTCGATTCGATCCAATCGTTGGAAGTGATCTCCGGCGCTCCGGGCGCCGAATACGGGGGAAAAACCAGCGTCGTCATTGTAGCGACGACGCGCTCCGGCCAGGGCGTAACCACACCTCACGGCAGCCTGACCGCCTCCTACGGAGCGTTCGGAACGTCAACGCTGGCGGCTGAGGTTGCTTATGGCGGCAAGAATTGGGGAAATTTCATCTCCGCGGGCGGCTTGAATACCGGACGTTTCCTCGACCCGCCCGAATTCACTGTCCTCCACGACAAGGGCAACGAACAAAACCTGTTCGACCGCGTGGACTACCAACTCTCAACCGCAGACTCGATTCACCTGAACCTCGGCTACAGCCGCAGCTGGTTCCAGACCCCGAACTCCTTCGATGAACAGAACGCTACGGCCTGGAGCGGACTGGACGGGGTCGATGCGCAGGATGTGAATAACTACGGTGGGGTAGCTCCCAACGGCGTTACCGTCGGAGCAACCGATCAACGCTCCAAAATTGGCACCTTCAACATCGCCCCTTCATGGACGCGCCTGTTGAGTGCAAATGCCGTCTTCACTCTGGGCGCATTTGTCCGGCGCGACGACTACAACTACTATCCCAGCAGCGATCCCTTCGCCGACCTTGGGCCTCCCGGGCTGCAGCGGCAGTCAGTGGGTCAGAACCGAACGCTCACCAACGCCGGGATTCGATCTGACATTTCCTACGTTAAGGGGATCAACAACATCAAGGCCGGAGTCACCTACGAACAGACTTTTCTCAACGAAAACGACACACTGGGGATCGTCGATCCGACCTACAACGCGCCCTGCATAGCTTTTTCCAACGACCAGCAGCAATATGTGGCTGCACCCGCACTAGGGATCGCCGATCCAACAGAATGCTCCGGAGCGCTTCAGGCAAACACTGCCGCTAATCCGAATGCGCCGGGCTCGGCGCTTTATCCCAATTTCAATCCCACCCTGCTGCCCTACGACTTGACCCGCGGCGGAACGCCTTACGACTTCATCGGCCACACCGACGTGAAGGAGCTGGCGTTGTATGTGCGGGACAACGTCACCAAGGGAAAGTGGACGTTGAATCTTGGCTTGCGTGGCGACTTCTACAACGGCCTGACCGTGGCGCGCCAGGCCGAGCCCCGGGTTGGTGTCGCGTACAACATCAAGAAGACCAGCACGGTGCTTCGAGTCTCGTACGCGCGCACGCTGGAATCTCCTTTCAACGAGAATCTCGTTCTTTCGAGCATCGGATGCGAGAATGCCGTCCTGTCTCCGCTTCTTCTCTGTTCGCCCGGAGCAAGCGGGGCGTTGAATCCCGGCTTTCGCAACGAGTTTCACGCTGGCATCGAGCAGGCGTTCGGGCGATTCCTCGTATTTTCCGGCGAGTTCATCACCAAGTACACCCACAATGGCTACGACTTCAGCGTACTCGGCAACACGCCGATCACTTTCCCTATTGAATGGCACAACTCGAAAATTCCCGGATACGCTGGGCGCGTGAGCGTGCCCGATATCCATGGCTTCTCGGCGTTGATGGTCTTTTCGAGCGTAGCGGCACGATTCTTCCAGCCCCAGATTGGCGGTGCGGGCGCGACCGTAGCGACTGCCGCGGGACTTCCCTTCCGCATTGACCATGACGAGAAGTTCAACCAGACCACCCACTTCCAGTACCAGCCCTGGAAGCACGGACCCTGGGCAGGCTTTAACTGGCGATATGACAGCGGCCTGGTCGCAGGCAATGCGCCCTGCTACGGTGTCGGTCCAAGCAACGATTGCCCACAGTCGACCACCATCGGAGGGCAGCCAGCAGTTCTGTTGCAGGATGTTTTTGGAAACCCGTTAAGTGCCGATCAGGAGTTCCAGGCCGGGTTTACCTGCAATGGCGTTCGCGCAACCCCCACTGCGGGATTGCCTTCCTCTTGCCTGGCGTCTCAGTTCGGCACCAGTCTTATCCAGGTTCCGGCGGTCGGTGCGGAGAATGACGACCATAATCCGCCACGCATTGCCCCCCGCAATCTGTTCGATGTGTCTTTTGGACACGACAACCTGTTTCGCGGTGACAAGTACAAATGGAGTGCACAACTCACCGTCATCAACGTGACCAACAAGTACGCTCTCTACAACTTCCTTTCCACGTTCAGCGGTACGCATTACGTAACGCCCCGAACTCTAACCGCGCAACTAGCGTTTCATTTCTAGACGACAAGGCAGGCCAGCAGAAAAGGCGACCCCGATGGGTCGCCTTTTCTGCGCCTGGCAATAACGTACGACTTC
>CAYOVU010000169.1:0-3499 GCA_964407505.1 uncultured Acidobacteriaceae bacterium
ACGATTGGCGCGCAGGCCGCGCAACCTAATCTGCTGACGCAACACACGATCATCGAGCGTGTGCTAGGCGATTCGCCGCTGCCGATTACTTTTCTGCGGGCGGCGTGGTTCATGGAGAACTCCAGCTGGGACGTCGCGCCTGCCACGAACAGCGGCGTGATTCCGAGCTTTCTGCAGCCGCTTGATAAGCCCGTGCCCATGATTGCGACGGCTGATATCGGGCGCGTAGCCGCTGCGCTGCTCCAGGAATCCTGGAGCGGCCACAGAGTGGTCGAACTCGAAGGGCCACATCGCGTGACTCCCAACGAGATCGCCGCGACATTTTCTCGTTTGCTTGGCCACCCGGTGAAAATGGATGTTGTGCCGCGCGATACTTGGGAATCGCTGTTCCTGTCGCAGGGAATGAAAAATCCCACGCCGCGCATCCGCATGCTCGACGGCTTCAACGAAGGTTGGATCGAATTCGCAAGCGGCGAGGCCGGCTCGCAAAAGGGAAAAGCGGCCCTGGAAACCGTGCTGCGAAGTCTGGTCGAACGCGCCGGCAATGCATAGGCTTGAGTCAGATTCTATCTTACGCGCTCCACATCCCAGTTTTTTACTGAGGCAAAATCAGGCGCGGCTGACGCGCTTGCTGCTGGACGAGTTTTTGAAGCGCGAGATGCGAAAGTGAAGCGGCTGGAATTGAGCGGATCCGCGCAGACGTCAGGTGCCGTCACTCGGGCTAGCGCGCGTCCCATCGCCGTGTTTGTTCCCTTACTCAGGTTCCGCGATTGGGACTCCGAATTCGTCAACTACCTGACATTCGAACCAATCTGCCGAGATCGGTTGCTTGGGGAATTCGGTGTCGGCCATTGTTCGAGCCGCCTTGTACGCGTCCTGCGCCGATGGGAACTCCCTAAATGCAATAACTTCATCCCAGAGCAGTTTGTCACCGCCGACGGGCCTAGCACTAATGATTGCGAAGTCGGTCGCCTTTCGCCGCTCTGCGAGGGAGTGGTCGTAATAATCGCCCCGGTACACTCGCCACGACTGGGCCTTTGTCAGCCATTTAAAGCGCCCAATCATTTTCTCGTTCGCACGCGGCTTAATGCCGTTGGCTGGCAGAAATTTAGTTGTAACAAATTCCCATAACCCCAATTGATAGTCCGGGTCTTCTTTCGCCTTGGAACGCACACAATCGAAGAGGTCAAAATCTCGCTCCTGAATGTACGGCTGGACGCGTTCAAGTTCCTCGACCGTCAGGAGTTGGAACGGATAGATTTCAAGACGTTCGAGCGGCGGACGAATTTTGAGCCGCCTGAGGCCCGTGGTGAACTCGGTGGCCAACGATTTGGCGAGCCCGCCGAATCTAAAAATCGGCTCGTGCACGATTACAATTGGGAGTAAGCGGCGGATGCGGCTCGAGGGTATCTGGCTTGATTCGCGCGGATGCTCAACGGAGAAAATGTGCTCAATGTTTCTAAGCAGCTGCTCTACCGACGCCCCGGAGCCACTACCGAACTTCGCCGCGACCCCCTGATAGAAAGGCCCTGCCTTCGCTGCATACTTGTCTGCGATCGGGAGGACCGAACCTTTAATTTCGATCGGAATCAGCCCATCGCCGAGAAGTACTGCGCAGTCAAAAACTTCAGACTTGTCGTCGGCATAGGTGGGGCGGCGCAGAAAACTGCGTGGTTCGGTCGAGAATGATTCGCTCAATAGCTGACGCACGTATTCCTGGACCAACTCCCCCCAGAGGCATTGAAATTGATAACGGAGGTGGTCGTCGGCGAGACCGTTGACCACCGTCCAATAGAAGCCATAGGAGGAAAGCCTATCGGCCAGGAACATCGGGTCGATGGAAAAATATTTGTAGCCGCCGGATCGCCACAGTGGAAACTGGCGAAAAATGGTCATATCAAAAAAGAATGCGATATCAGCTTCAGAGCCGCGCACCAAGGATGGCAAGTCATCGAGGCTTGCAGCCATTGGTTGAGCCCAATTGGTCATATTTTTTCCGGAGACATATCTTTTGGGCAGCCTTGTGTCGATGTAGGCCATTTGATCTGTAGACATCAGCTCTTCCAGCATTCGTTTCTGCTCAACGTATAGGTAAAGCGTGATGTCCAGAAAGTCCCGAAAGTTAAGTCCATTTAGCAGTGTGAAGATTCTCTCGAACGGCGGCGGAAACTGGCCCTTACGTTGTTCTAGATAATCCTCCAAGACTGGCCCAAGAAGACATCGGGTGCGCACGAGACCATTTAAGATCAGCTCGGGGTTGTTGAGCTCGGCGCTCGCAATTAGCTGGACGGAGACGTCGCCTGCTGGCCAATTCGGCTCCCCGATGTCAGGACCGTAGAACGAATTGATTGCGAGAGCGAGTTCTCCTACTTCGTGTCGTTCCACTTCCGTTTCGAGAGTGTTGCCGCCTTCGCGTTGGGCGTAAAGCGCAAGCAATTTGATGGCGGACAAGAGTTGGGCTCGGTTCAAAAGAATCGCGCTTTTGTACAGCTTGTCCCCGATGGCGCTTACGATTTCTTGCAGTCTTGACGGCGACAGAACGCTCGAGGTTAGCTTTTTATGCGTTTCGACCACGACGATGTCGTCACTGGAGGTCATTGCGAGCGACAGGCAGACGTTTAACCGCGCCAGAAACGCAGCACCAGCTTCGTAATTAAATCGTTTTGCCATTTCCACCAGCTCTTTAGGCGAGGGCTTGTGCTGACCGAGGTCGTAGAACGAGATCGCGGCTACCAGTTTACGGGCACCGTGATTCTGCTCTGGCTGTTCCAATTGGACCTCGGATCACAGGAGGCTTACAGCAAATCTGTGTACATCTTGTCAGATAATATAGCTGTTGGCGGCATTAACAATAACGGAACGCCGGGGTTGACGCGGGAAGTGGTTTTTCTGCGGAGGAAAGGCCGTGTTTCTGAAGGCTCAGACGGCGGGGCCCTGGTTGACCGCGTACGCGGAAGTAAGCCCCTCGGAAGTTGAACCTGTCAGCCGTAAGTGGAAGCATTCCTTTAAAATGCTCTTGTTGCACGGGTGGCGGCAGGTTCGTATACTGACCGACGCTGTCTCGACGGTTTGGCTGCAGAGAGATGGTGGAACGAGGCGCGGGGCTTGGCCGTCATTCATAGGCAATCCATTTACTTCGCTGGTTGTATCATGAAGTTTGCTTGTGGCATCGCGAATAGTTGCGCAATTTTTGGAGGAATGCATGTCTGCGGTTACGTCTGAAGAACTGAATGTGTACAAGTCGGCGGAAGCACGATTTGAGATTGCGGCGAAGAAGCTAAACCTGGAAGAGGGAATTTACAGCTATCTGAAATATCCCAGCAAGGAAATCACGGTTTACATTCCGATCGCGCGCGACAGCGGGAAGATGGAAGTTTTCACCGGATACCGAGTGCTGCATTCCTCGATTCGCGGTCCAGGCAAGGGCGGGATTCGGTTCGCACCCGACGTTTCGATTGATGAAGTGCGGGCGCTGGCTGCTTGGATGACGTGGAAATGC
>CAYOVU010000170.1:0-22416 GCA_964407505.1 uncultured Acidobacteriaceae bacterium
CGAAAGCCTCGTCACATTCTTTCAGGACAATCCAAAACTAAGTTGGACTTACTGGGCTCTGAATGGAGAAGACAGTTACGCGCTTCTCAACAATAGTTATAACGGTATCGCGAACACCACCAAGCAGAATTTGCTTGCCACGATCCAGTTTCCGCTCGGCGGTGGGGGCGGAACGGCAGACTTTTCATTGTTGGCGAGTCCGTCTACCCTCACCGTAAATCAAGGCGCGAGTGGAACCAGTACGATCGCCATAACCCGTATTAATGGCTTTGCCGGAGCCGTCTCATTCACGGCAAGTGGCTTGCCCAGTGGCGTGACCGCCAGCTTCAATCCCGCGACCACCACGACAACTGGAACCAGCAGCGTGCTCACGCTCTCGGCATCCAGCACGGCGACTGTAGGCTCCGCAATCGTGACGGTAACCGGCACCAGCGGTTCGCTCACCCACACCGCCACCATCACACTTACCGTCGCTTCAACCGGCACTGCGAACTTCTCTTTGTCGGCGAGTCCTGCAAGCCTGACTGTAAATCAAGGTGCGAGCGGCACGAGCACGATATCCATCACGCGTCTTAACGGCTTTGCCGGAGCCGTTTCATTTACAGCGACCGGCCTGCCTAGCGGCGTAACTGCAAGCTTCAACCCGGCGACCACGACTACGACGGGAACCAGCAGCGTGCTCACGCTCTCTGCATCGAGCACGGCGACCGTAGGCTCCGTGACCGTAACGGTAACCGGCACCAGCGGCAGTCTCTCGCACACTGCCTCCATTGCTCTCACTATAGCGACGACTAGCGGCACTGGAGGCGTGACTCTCACTCCAGTGGTAGCGCAGAACACTCCTTACTACAACGAAGAAGACCTGAAGTTGACCAACACCGCATCGTTGACGGCATTGTCGGTGACGATTGTTGTGCAGCGAACCACAGGAGTGAGCTTTAGCGGTCAATACAACACCATCGGCGGACAGATTACACAGACCAATAGCAGCACCAGCTCGACGATAACCTTCACCTTCAACCTCAATTCCGGACAAACGCTATCGCCGGGGACGAACTATCTGTTTGCAGCCCAGACCAGCGGCACTGGGACTTTGCACCCAGTTGCTGGAGACACTTACTCCGTAACTTACACCACGGGCGGACAGACCTTCACCCAAACCGGAAACTTCTAACCAATCCTAGTCGGCAAGGGTGGCTCGCTCCACCTTGCTCATGTAGTTCCACGAGTCTTTGTTCCAGAAGGAGAAACCAGATGGGTGAGCATACACGTTCGTCACTGAGTCGAGTAGTCGGCCTCGCCATACTTTATTTCATGATTGTTGCGCCGCGCACCTATGCGCAACATGTCACCAATCCCTACTCAGGCGCAAGTCAATATTTGAATCCCGACTACACGTCCGAGGTCAACACTGCCATCGCAGCGCAAACTGCCGGCTCGACTCTTGCCAAACAGATGGCTGTCGTCGAAACCTATCCCACCGCTGTGTGGATGGATCACATGGCAGCCATCGCCGGCGGTTCATCGAACAACGGACGATTGGGGCTGCAGCAACACATCACGGCAGCTCTTTCCCAGCAGACCGCGTCGGGTTCTTCACAGCCTATTGTGTTCACGATCGTGATCTATGATCTGCCAGACCGGGACTGCGCCGCCCTGGCGTCTAATGGGGAAATTAGCATCAATCCCAACCCCCCGACCCAGCCGCTGACCGGCATTCAAACATACGAACAGAACTTCATCACACCGATTTTCAACATACTTCAGCCTTATGGGAGTAACCCGAATATTCGGTTCGTGCTGATTATCGAAGATGACTCGCTTCCGAATTTGATCACCAACACCGGCGAGTCTCCCAACCCGGCGATTGCTAATTGCGTTGCAGCTAACGGTGGCGTCACGGGCAGTCCGTCGCTTACAGGAGTGTATGTGCAGGCGATTCAATATGCTCTCAATACATTTCATGCCTTGCCCAATGTTTACCAATACCTTGATGTAGGCCATCACGGCTGGCTCGGCTGGCCCGACAACTTCAACGCTGCCATCCCCTTCTTGACCTCCGTGGTTCAGGGAACAACGGCAGGTCTGGCCAGCATCGACGGTTTTATCACAAACACGGCCAACTACGGCCCAACCAAAGAGCCGTACATGACTGCGACGGAAGCTGTGGGCGGCAGCCAAGTCTACCAGTCAACCTTCTACCAATTTGATCCTTACATCGACGAAGAAGACTACGCCGCAGGCATGGATGCAGCTTTTGTCGCCGCGGGTTTTCCCTCCACGCTGGGCTTCCTGATCGATACCTCCCGCAACGGCTGGGGTGGTCCGAACCGGCCGAGCGGTCCCAGCAGCAGTACCGATCTCAATACTTTCGTCAACGCAACGAAGATCGACGAACGCGATGACATGGGGCAGTGGTGCAACCAGCAAAACTCCGGCTTGGGGGTGCCCCCAACCGTGAACCCAGGTGGGTTCGCGAATCTTTCTGCCTATGTCTGGATTAAGCCACCCGGGGAATCTGACGGCAACTATCCCGGCAGCGTCTATAACGGCGTAACTTCAACCACTGGCGATCCGAATTGCGATCCCGCGCACGACAATGCGCTGGCCAATAACATGCCGACCGACGCGTTGCCAAACTCGCCCTCGGCCGGAACCTTCTGGACCACCGAATTCACCATGCTTGTCCAGAATGCGTTTCCTGCGGTGCCCTCTAGTACTGCACCTGGATTCAGCATCACGGCTTCAGGCACAACGGTTGAACAGGGGACCAGCGCCGCAAGCAGTGTGACCGTTAACTCAATCAACGGTTTCAACGGAGTGATCGCGTTGAGCGTAAGTGGCCTGCCGTCTGGCGTCACCGCCACCTTCAACCCGACTTCAGTTACCGGCTCATCCGGTAGCACTCTCACATTCACCGCTTCGAACTCAGCTACAGTCGGTGCAGCAACCGTAACGGTGACCGGAACCAGCGGCTCGACGACTGCATCAACAACGCTGACCCTCAATGTGACCGCGGAACCAAACTTCACCATTTCAGCTTCCCCCACATCAGTTACCGTACCGCCGGGAACAAGCGTGTCAAGTACGATCACCATCGGATATGTTGGCGGGCTTACTGGCAGTGTATCTGTCAGCGCCAGCAATCTGCCTTCCGGCGTACAAGCGAACTTTAGCCCATCCTCAGTCAACAGCAGCGGGACGGTTTCTGTGAGCTTCTTTGCTCAGACTGGCACCGCCGCTGGCACAACAAATGTCACCATCACTGGAACCGATGGGTCGATTAGCCACTCAACAACCATTGCTGTCACCATCCCGGGATCTGCTGGATTCACGCTAGCGGCGTCGCCCTCGTCGTTGTCGATCACTCAAGGGAGTAGTGGAACCAGCACGATCAGCGTAACGGACACCGGCGGATTCACCGGCAGCGTAACTCTCGCCGCTTCGGGCTTGCCGAGCGGAGTAACCACTTCGTTTGGCACCAATCCAACTACCAGCAGTAGCATACTCACCCTGACTGCGAGCAGCACAGCCACAACGGGCGCATTCACCGTGACTGTGACGGGAACTTCCGGCTCGTTGACTGCCACCACCACGATTGCGCTTGCCGTCAACACCAGAACAACCCCGGGCTTTACGCTGGCGTCGTCGCCTTCGTCGCTGTCGATTACTCAAGGCAGCAGCGGAACCAGCACGATCAGCGTAACGGATGTGGGCGGATTCACTGGTAGCGTGACACTCGCGGCGTCGGGCTTGCCCAGCGGAGTTACCGCTTCGTTCGGCACAAACCCAATTACCAGCAGTAGCGTACTCACCCTAACTGCGAGCAGCACGGCCACCACCGGATCCGCCACAGCCACGATTACTGGCACGTCGGGGACACTGTCCGCGACTACAACCATCGCGCTCACGGTCAACATCAAGGCAACGCCGGGCTTTACTCTGGCGTCGTCTCCGTCGTTGCTGTCGATCAATCAAGGCAGTAGCGGGACCAGCACGATCAGCGTAACGGATGTAGGCGGATTCACTGGTAGTGTCACACTTGCCGCGTCAGGCTTGCCCAGCGGAGTAACAGCTTCGTTCGGTACAAACCCAACTACCGGCAGCAGCGTCCTGACTCTGACTGCGAGCAGCGCCGCGACCACCGGATCCTCGACGGTCACAATTACCGGAACGTCGGGAACATTGTCCGCAACCACGACCATCGCTTTAACCGTTGGCACCGCAACGAGTGGATTTGCCTGTCACATCAACTACACAATCACCAATCAGTGGCCGGGCGGCTTCGGCACGGCCATCACCATCAACAACACGAGCACGACTTCCATTTCGAACTGGATTCTGACCTGGGCCTTCGCCAACGGGCAGACCGTGACCCAGATCTGGAATGGCAGCGAAACGCAAAGTGGCGCCAACGTAACGGTGACCAACCTCAGCTACAACGGCACCATTGCTGCAGGAGGTAGTTACAACGGCATGGGCTTCAACGGCTCTTGGAACAACACGACCAATAGCGTGCCCACATCGTTTGCGGTGAATGGAACGATCTGCAAGTAAACGTGAAGGGAACCAAGTTGTAGAACTCGGCCACGCGTGAGGCTTTAAACCGCCTCACGCGTGCAATTCCTGGATTCTAAAATCTAATTTTACAAAGTAGGAGACCTATCATGAGATACAAACTTGCTTTCGTTATGCCATTGGTGTTCCTGTCATCTGTCATCAGGGCTGGCGCGCAGAGCACCGCGACCGTAAACTTTGGAACAACCTTCCAGACCATACGAGGGTTTGGCGGTGCCACCGCATGGATGCCCGCTCTGAGCAGCACTCAGGCGAATACTCTGTTCGGGAACGGAGCCAACCAGCTTGGCCTCACTATTTTGCGTTCACGCATCGATCCCAGCTCCACCACCGGTGGCGCGTCGAACTGGGGCACGGAATTGACCAATGCTCAAGAGGCGACGGCCCTGGGAGCCATTGCCATCGCCACTCCCTGGACCCCTCCCGCGGTGTGGAAAAGCAGTAATAGCACCGTCGAGGGTTCGCTGCTCACGGCCGATTATGCCAACTACGCCAACTATCTGGAGAGCTTCGTCACTTTCTTCAAGAACAACGGCGTCAACTTGTATGCCATCTCAATGCAGAATGAGCCAGACGCGAACGTCACTTATGAATCGTGCGACTGGACAGGAGCCCAGATGGATACGTGGGTAGCCAATAACTCGTCCGTGCTTACGACGAAGCTTATGATGCCGGAGTCAGAGAGTTTCACCACGAGTTACTCTGATCCGGCGCTCGATGATGCAAATGCAGTTGGACATATCGGAATTATTGCCGGCCATATCTATGGAGTCGTACCGTCTTATTACGCGAATGCGGAAAACAAGGGCAAGGAAGTGTGGATGACCGAGCACTACTTGAGCCCATCTGGATCGCAGCCAGCGATTAGTGATGCACTCGCCGCTGCTGAGGAAATCCATAGCTCCATGACCACGGCACAATACAACGCTTATGTTTGGTGGTGGATCGCCGATTGGAACCCCGGTACCGGCGTCACGAACTACGGACTGATCGACACGAGCAGCAATCCGACTTACTACGGCTACGCGCTCGCGCAGTTCTCCAAGTTTGTGCGTCCGGGATATCTGCTGGCCTCGGCAACGGCAAACCCTAATTCCAACATTTTCGTTTCGGCGTACAAAGGCAGTTCGAATTCGGTGATCGTCGCCATCAATTCGGGCGGTTCCTCCGTCAACCAGCCCTTCAGCATTGAGGGCGAGACGGTCACAGCGGTCACTCCTTACCAAACCACTTCTTCTGCACACGTCGCGCAGTTGAGCAATGTTGCTGTTTCCGGCGATGCTTTTACGTACGCCCTGCCTGCACAGAGCATCACGACATTCGTCACGACCACCGGCAGCGGAGGCTCGTGCACAACCGCTCCTTCCGCCCCAGGCAGCGTGACCGCAACCGATGTATCCTCTGGCAGCATTAACGTTAGTTGGAGTACAGTAACTCCGCCTCCAAACTGCACGGTCACTTATAGCGTATTCCGCAGCACGACGAGCGGGTTCACGCCTTCGTCAAGCAACCAGATCGCCAGCGGTCTGAGCGCAATCAATTATTCCGACACCGGCTTTGCAGCTTCGACAACTTATTACTACAAAATCGAAGCAGTCGACGGAGCGGGCGCTTCGTCTCCTTCGCCCCAAGCCAGCGCGACCACGAGCGGCGGAACTAGCGGGTTTGCCTGTCACGTCGTCTACACCATTACCAACCAATGGCAGGGAGGCTTCTCCGCTTCGACGAACATCGAAAATACGGGATCGACTAATATCTCGAGCTGGACTCTAACCTGGACCTTCGCTAACGGACAAACCATCACTCAACTCTGGAACGGCAGCGAAACCCAAAGCGGCGCGAATGTGACGGTCAACAATTTGAGTTACAACGGCAGCATTCCAGCGGGAGGAAATTACAACGGCATGGGCTTCAATGGCTCCTGGAGCAACTCGACTAATTCTGTACCAACCTCATTTGCGGTTAACGGGACGACCTGTCAGTAAGCAGGAAGGAAACGAACTTGCAAAAAACTCCGCACACGTGAGGCGAAAAGCGCTTCATGCGTGCGGATACCTCGATAGGACGATTTACTCGACAGAACCCAAACGCATCATAAGGCATTAAGACTATGTACATCATGCCAAGCTGAATCAAACCACAGCAATCTCAGAAGCCTGAATATCCTGATTTATTCATAAATATCCTCGCGCCGACTTCTAAAGTCCCTGCTCTTCAGTCGGTGTCTCCAGCACTTTCTTGTCCCCTATTTGAGTGACCCTCAACTAAGTTCCCCACAAGGTGCGACTAGACGGATTCTCCGTTGCGAGCTAAGTTCACGAGCGTCGTCATTATTTACAAGGAGGCTGAACATGGCGGACATGCAGGAGAGCGAACTGGAGCAGGAACTCGAGCAGGAATTCCACGAAGGTGAGTTTGAAGGCGAAGTAGAAGGCGAGGGTTGGCTCGGAGCCATCGGCAATGTCGTCGGCAGCCTTCTTGGCGAAGGCGAGGGCGAATTCGAGGGGGAAGGAGAATTCGAATTCGAAGGCGAGGGTGAATTCGAAGGCGAGTTCGAAGGCGAAGGCGAGTTCGAAAGTGAATTCGAATTCGAAGGAGAGTTTGAAGGGGAATTCGAGACTGAGCAGTTCTTTGGTGGCATTGGCAAATTTCTGAAGCGTGCCGCGCCCTTCCTAAAAAAGATTGCGAAGGTCGCAGCGCCCATCGTTGGCACGGCGATTGGCGGGCCATTTGGGAGCATCCTTGGTAAGGTGGCGAGTTCCGCTCTCGGTGAAGGCGAGTTTGAAGGTGAAAGCGAGTTCGAGGGCGAACAGGAAATGGCGCACGAGATCGCTTCTCATGAACTCTCCCACAACGAAGCGATGGCCGAAATGATGGCCGAAGCCGCTTCTCATGAACAGAACGAAGGAGAAGCAGAAGCCATGGCTGGAGCGGCGGTGATTACCGTGCTCTCGCCGTCTGACCGGCGCGCTCTTCGCCGCATCATGAAGCACCTGGTGCGCGGCGGCGCGGTGCTTGCCAAGATTCTCAGACGCCGGCGCGGGACGCGACCTCTGGTTCGCGTTGTCCCGACTGTCATGCGGCGCACCGTGAAGGCTTTGAAGCAAAAAGCCGCGAAGGGACTTCCCATCACGCGGAAGAGTGCCGGCCGTGAGGCGGCGAAACAAGTTCGTAAAGTGCTCGGCAGCCACAAGGCGTGCCGCGCGGCGCTGGCGCGTAACATCAAGGTCAGCCGCGCTTACAAACGTCCGCAAACCAGCCAACGCCGTCGCGCCGTGCGCTAACCGCGTTCACTCACAGGCCGCCACAATATTTAAGGAGGAAGGATCATGGCATACGAGTCCGAGTATGAATTCGAAACCGAGCTCGAAGACGAATTTGAAGGTGAGGGAGAATTCGAGGGCGAAGTGGAAGGTGAAGGCTGGCTGGGCGCCATCGGCAACGCGGTAGGCAGCCTTCTCGGCGAAGGCGAGGGCGAGTTTGAAGGTGAGGGAGAATTCGAAGGGGAGTTTGAGACTGAGTTCGAAAACCCAATTCGCAAAATTTATCCCGACGCGATGATGGAGCACCTCGGAGAGTTGGCTGCGGAATCGGAGACAGAACAAGAAGCCGCGGAACATTTCCTGCCTCTCATCGGAATGGCTGCCAGCAAATTGCTTCCGGTAGTGGCAAAAGCCGTGCTGCCCATGGCGAAGAAAGCGCTTCCCCGGCTCGCAAAAACTGTTTCGCGCGTCACTCCGCACCTAACCAAGGGCGTGGGGAAAATTGCCCGCACCCTGCATCGCACTCCGCAGACGCGGCACTTGCTGCGGGCCATGCCAAGCGTCGCTCGCCGCACCGTCGGCAGCATTGCCAAGCAAGCAGCGAGGGGACGCACCGTGACTCCTCACGCTGCCGTAAGAACTCTGGCGCACCAGACCAGGCGCGTGCTCGGTACACCCAGACATCGCGTTCACGCTTTGCGTCGACACAACGCGCTCGAACGCCGCTTCCATGGCCCCTGGGGAAGGGGCATGGTGCGTCCGCATTACCGATGGGGCAGAGCCTACGGTGGGCCCACACACGTTGGGGTCGGTGGAGTGCGTGGTGTGCCATCTCCCGGCGCCATCCCGGTAGGCGGACCCGGCGTAAGGTACGGGCAAATATCCGGTGGCCGATGCAATTGTGCGACTCCAGCCTACTGCCGCTGCTGCGGCCAGGTGCTGAGGTAAGGACCATGGCAAGCCTTGCAGAGACGCTGTCCGAGACAACAGTACGGTCGGAGTCGGGTTCTCGCCGCCAACGCGGTGAAGGCGGAATCAGATCCAGAAAGACCAGGTCCGGCAAGACCAGGCCGGGCGAAACGAAGTCCGCCGTACTGTTGCCTTGGCTGCGCGCTCAATCCATCAACGTAACGCGGCACGCCGCCGCACTCCGGCCGTTCCGGCGCGAGGAGTTCGGCACTGACGCTGCCGCTCCGTCAGAAGGACACATTCAGGTCGTGAACCAGTTGATTTCAACGCTGCGGCGGGGACTTCTGAAAATGTCGGAAAAGGTAACCACTTCGATCGACCAAGCCAGCGAGGAGCCAAGCTCGGCGAACTTGCAGCGGGTGGTCATCGGGAAAGATAAAGCGCACAAGTGGGTGCAGGGAATCGAAAAGATCTGGGATTTTTATCTTGAGCTGTTTGGCCAGCGTCAATCGAAGTACGGTAACTGGCTGCTAGGTTGCGACCGCATCGCGATGGATTGTTATCAGGTTGCTTACACCGGCATTGGGACTGCTCGTTCCATCCCGGCTCCCCCACCATTTTGTTACATGAGGACGGGCTTTGCTCCCGCGACCATTCGACGGGGCATCCCGATGACGAAATTAGGCAAGCAGCTGAATCCGTTTCCTCTGGTGCAGTTGCCGTATCACCGCATGATCAATCCCTGGACGCTGGGTGCGGTGATGCACGAGGTCAGTCACAATTTGCAGAGCGATCTCGGACTTAGTAAAGATGTGCCGCGCAATATTGCGCACCGGCTCTTGCAAGCCAATCTTGGGCAGACTGTGGCCTCGATATGGACGCGGTGGAATCGCGAGATGTTCGCCGATATGAGCGCGCTGTTTCTCGGAGGGCCCGAAGTCGTCGGTTCACTCATGGACGTGATTGGGCGCGCGCCGGCCGCCGTGGTCGCCTTCAATCCGCGCGGTCCCCATCCGACGCCGTATTTGCGGCTGCTGATCAGTGCCGAGCTGCTGCGGCGTATGGGATTTACCGAGGAGGCTGAACGCTATTCGCCAGTGTGGAAGCGGATCTATCCCAACCCGCACAATGGGAGCATCCCTCCCGCGATATTGGACACTTTTCCCGAGGCCTGCGCGCTGGCCGTGGATACGATGTGCTATCGCCCTTATCCTTCGTTAGGCAACAAGAGTCTGGCGCAGGTGATCCGCTTCGAGAAAAAAGATCAGCAGATGATCGAAGAAGCATCGCGGCGTATGGCGGCCGGCGTCGACCCCGGCATTATTCCGGAACGCTACCTGATTGGCGCCGCTCGGGTTGCGCTCAACCGGCGCCTGGCTCGTCCCGGCGTCATTACCAAACATTTCTACAATGAGTTGGTCAGGAGATAACGCCGTGGCGTTGGAAGCGACATTTCGCGAACTGCACAGTGAGCTCAAGAAGCTGCAGGATAATCTGCTCGCGCTTCGCTTGACCGTGGCCGAGGACAAGCCGCTGAAGGGAGAAGCGGCGCTGGTGGACCAGTTCGAAGACAGCATCGTGGACGCGATGGGATTACTCGACGAATGCCTGACCAGCGCGCACGCGGCACAGAAGGTGGTTGGTCTCCCGTTGGATCTGGACCGCACACGCCGTGTTCTGACCACGTGCCAGAATCGTTTTCATTCGGTTGCACAGCGATTTTCCGAGGAGTTGATCTCCTATGAAAAGTTGCGCGATCTGGCGAGCGTAAGCCAAAGCCGCGGGCGCGAATGGGCTTCGTGGGCCAGCAGTGTGAAGCACGGGTTAGAGCAATGCCGCGTTCCGATCGATTCCATTAGTAAAGCCCTCGTTGCCTGTTGGCAGGAGATTGCGGAACACGTTGGAACGACCAATGTATCCGTGCAGACCAATAATATCGGCCAGCAGATTGTTTCCGACCCGATCGATTTGCGTGGATTCGAAAGACAGGGCGTGACCTGAAAAGCGGCTTTTATCGGCAGGCGGCTAGCAAAATCGACGATCAAACATCAAGCAAGAGCGTTACGAACGAATAGAGAGCGGGCAAGTACATCCAGGAGGAACACGGCAATGGCTTTAACCATTAAGAATTGTGTGGCGACCGCGACCAGCGTAAAGGTGTATTTCTCCGAGCCTCTCGATATATCCCAGCTCAATACCAAAAATAGTGACGATCCTAACCTGGTAGCAAATTATACCGTTACTGTACTGCCCGCCGGGACGCCGGTGATTCCAACCACGGTATTCTACGATCCCGTCAGGAACGCGACCGTTCTTCAGTTGCCGGCCGCTCCGCCACCACTGCCTTTGCCTTCGGGTACGTGGTTGTCGGTTTCGGGCAATGGCCTGGCTCCAGCAAGCGCGCCCCCACCCAACCCCCTCGGCACGGGTGATCCTTTCTACGTGCGCGTCGATGCCGCCGGCAAAATCGATGAGAATGCAAAACGCGCAACCCAGGCTGCCGAGGATGCGGTTGCCTATCCGTTGATGACCGAACAGGTCAGTATTCCACCATCTTCGTCCTACCCCGGAGGCGGTGGAAGTAGCAGCGGCGGGGGATCCTACGGCGGCGGCAAAATGCAGATTGGTCAAACCGCGAATCAGGCCATCGCCGATGTTCTCGGATGGAAACTGAACGACAACGATCCGAAAGGTTTTGTGGGAGCTCTCACGCAGTCATTTTCTCTGGTAGAGGTAGAAGGGCATATTGAATCCACGTGGACACCGCGAACCTATGCCGTGCAGACCGATCTCTCAGGAGGCATCACCGGCGCCCAGGCCAGCATGTACACACGAGCGCAGGATGCGCTGCAGCAGGCGCTGCCGCTTCTCGATGGACTCTACGCTCTAAATCCGGATTCCGATGCGGACATGGTCTCGGCCCTCAAGGACATCGTCAACAGTCAATTTAGTGAACTCGTCAACGAATTGGGTTATGCGGGTGGGCCTCGCATTTCCCGGGTTGGTCAATATTTTCTGCTTTTGCTCGGCCAGGCATTGCCCACGACTCCGAACCCGGCTTTTCCGGTGGTCTCTGATCCGGATTTGATTAAGGGGACGCTCGGGCGTCTGCGAGATGAACTGCAGCTTCAATCTTTCAGCCACTACGTCAATACGGTTGAGGACGAACAGGACATTACCAACTACCGCATTCTGTCTGACTATCTCACGTCACTGGCGCAGAGCTGGGTCAACAATGTGGGCTTCTTCGGTCTGGATACGACGAAGGCCTTCCTCGGTTCGCAACTGGTATTGCTCTCACGCCAGCTTTCCGTGATCGGGGAGACGGTGGGAGAAGTGCGGTTTGCTCTGGATTCTGTGTTCATCGGCCCATCCGAACGGCAGACGTTGCAACTGGAATTTGCCAGCGGTGACCCCGCAATGTTTATCGAGGATCTACTGTCCTGGGCCGAGTCTTTTGCCAAAGATGAAGGGCCACAGCTCATCCAGAACGCCGGCAAGCTAGGCGTGGGCGGCGGATTCCTGCCGGTCGTGCAAACGCTAACTACCCTGGTGACTGGCGCGCGGCATCCAAAGAATGAAAAGGATCTGCCCGACGGATATCGCACGATCCGGGTGAAACACGCACTGCAGGATCTCCAAGATCAACTCAAAGAACTTACTAGTCTCGCGGCTGGCGTGTCGCTGACGAAGCCACCGAAGACATTCGACTACAACGAGATTGTGCAGAAGATTCGAGCCGAGATCACCGCTCACGTCAAACCGGGGTCTTTGCTGCCATAAACGAAATCGATTATCCATTATGCGCGTGAGTCTCGCGACGGCATATTGGCGCTCTATCAAGCTGCGTACTAGGGAGGCAAATACATGGCGACGGAAAAAGATTATCAGAGCCTGCTTGATCGCATAGGCGCATTGCGGGAACAGGTGGCCGGCAAGCTTTCGGCGGACCTCATCAGCAATCCACAACTCGCCGACGCAATTACCAAGCAGATTGACGACCTGCTGGCCAGCGCGGAGACTGCGGACAGCAACGTTCCACCACCGCCAGATAAAGGCTTAGCAGCGCTGGCCGGCGTGGGCCCCGATGCCGCGAAAGATTTTGGTGTTACGCGGATTCCGCAAGGCGTCGAAGCTTATGACGAAACAATCACCTCCGAACGCATTGTGGCCGTAGGCGATATGTATTACCTGTGGCAGCACGAGAAGATCGGAGTTTTCCGCGTCGTGCAAAAATTGCAGGAGCTGTTCAAGGCGGGCACGGTGCGCCTTTCCGGCGGTGCCGGAGCTTTTGCTCTGTACCAGTTCGATCGCCGCGAAGTGCTGCGCTATACCGATCGCGATCGTATGGCCGCCTATAAACGTTTGTTCAACTACGGCGGCGCTTCGGTTCCCTCTGGCTCACGGGCCAACACCGATTTCCATAAACTGTTCGCGCACTTCATCCACCAGGTCACTTTGTTCTGGCGCGACAAGCGCATCTCCGATGTAATTCGCGAACGCGCCTACGACCCGAGCTTCGGCTCCATCGCGATTGTACGCCGGGCTGGCCTCGACCTCCGCAACAACCTCAAGTGGCTGTCGTTCGGCCATGTCAACGTGTTGCGTGTAGAAGTCATGCAGCTTCTGGAAGAGGCTTTCAAGATACTAGATTCGGCCGACGTAAAGCGCCTGTTCGGCGCCGACAACGCGTGGGACGTAGTGGAAGAAGTTTTGATCCGTTATTACAATGAGCGGCTCGTCACTTCGCCTCGTCAGCGCATGGGCGTGACCGGACGCGAAGTGTTGCGGTGGCTGTCGCAACCGCACATCTTGCAAACTACGCGCGCCGAGTTTGAAACTCTGCTGCTGGAGATCGCAGAGCAATCGGAAGAGTGGTTGACTAGCGCGCAGGCCATGAACTTGGCGGGGCGCCCCGCATCGGCGCGAGTGTTGCCATGGGAGCAGAGCCAGCCGACTCCAGCTCACTCGAAGAACGGCAAGCCGCCGGGGATCTGTGTTCCTAAACGTGCCCCGGCCCGAATGCCGGCACGCGAAATGGAGGCGGAGTTCGAGTGGTAATGGTCCGGGCATCAAGTGACTCACGATGGAACTCCTCGATGAACGGCGTCTGCGGGAATTGGTTTATGGGGGTGCCGTTTTGGGGGCGGGGGGCGGCGGTTCGATTGAGGCTGGCCTGGCAGCAGGCAGGGAAGCGCTTGCTTTAGGTTCGCCTCGACTGGTACGGATCGATGAGCTGTCCCCGACAACCTTAATCGCTACTTTGTCGATTGTAGGAAGTATGGGCGGCATGTCCGGTGCTCAGCCTCATCCCCAACACGGATTGGCCTTACGTCAACTCGCGAAATTGGAGAAGAAACAGATCGCCGCTGTCATCGCCAGTGAGGTTGGGCCGCAGGCAGTGACTTACGGTTGGCGCGAATCGGCGACTGCCGGAATTCCAATCGTTGACGCGCCATGCAATGGTCGCGCTCATCCCTTGGGTGTAATGGGGTCGCTCGGACTCAACCGCAAGACCTCGCACGTCGCCGGGGTGGTCGCAATCGGCGGGAACACAGGCCGCGCCAACTATGTACATCTCAGCCTTCGAAATTCAGCGACCAAGGCCGGCAAAATGATTCGTGACGCCGCAGCCACCGCGGGCATCCCACTCGCCGTCGCGCGCAATCTTCTTCCTGCTTCTTATGTAAAAACCCATGCTGCGATTGGCGGGCTGAAATATGCGGCGCAAGTGGGTGCGATCGTGTTGCGCGAAATGAAACACGGACTCGATCGCCTGCTTCATCAACTTGTTCGTTTCATGGGAGGCCGGATTTTATTCGCCGGGCGCGTCGACTCTGTTTCTCTGACGGAAGCGCATGGCTTTACTCTCGGACATATTCGATTGCAGGACCGGCCCGGCAGCGAGTGTGCCGTTGGAGTTTGTAATGAGTATCTTGTCTTGAGAAAAGGGCGGAAAAATCTGGCGACATTCCCTGATTTGATTACGATCTTCGATTTCGAAAGCTCTTGTCCCCTGGCATCGCCTCAGGTAAAGCCGGGAATGCGTGTTGCATTACTAGGTGTTCCGCGCTCGCACTTGAAGCTGGGCTCCACCATGAAAGATCGCTCGCTGTTAATCCCGATTGAGCGCTGGCTGGACGTTCCTCTGACTGGAAGCGGTATGACGATTTCTGACGCTTCCGATAAAGCAACATGTCCCTCCCGGGACGGCGTGCATGATCGGCGCGCATGATCATCGACTGCCATTGTCATGCCGGCCTCGGCGACAAGATGACTTCTCCGTGGAATACTCACGCTCCACTGAAGTCCTATCTTCGCCGTGCGCGCACCGCCGAAATCGAACGGACCATCGTGATGGCTCCGTTTCACAGTGACTACGCAGTGGCGAACGCTCAACTCGCGCGCATCGTTGTCCGCCATCCTGGACGCTTGATCGGATTTGCATTTGTTCACTGCGCCCGCGATGCGGGGCGCATTCTGCAGATTGTGGGCGACGCGGTCAGGAAATGGTCCTTTCGCGGAATCAAGATACATGGTCATGAGGCCATGCCCACTCGCGAGGTTTGCCACGCCGCTAGAACTTTCCGGATTCCACTACTCGTCGATGTCACCAGCCGCGCCGAGATCGTCGACATGATCGCGCCGCAATACCCCGACGTCAATTTCATCGTTGCGCACCTGGGCAGCAACACCGATGATTTCCGCGCGCATCAGCAAGTCGCTTACCAGTTGGCTCGTTACCCGAATGTGTTCGCCGACACGTCGGCTGTGCGCCAGTTCGATTACATTGTCGAGGCGGTCAAACGTGCGGGACCACGCAAACTTCTCTTCGGCTCCGATGGGCCGTGGCTTCATCCCGGAGTCGAGATTGCGAAAATTCGCTTGCTGGGACTGTCCGCAGAAAACGAGGCTTTAATTCTTGGTGGCAACATTTTGCGGCTATTGAGCACAGGCGGAGCCGACGTTACACGAAGGCCCTAGATACGTTTCGGAGTGCAACTCGACACGCGGGTTGACTGTCGTCAGATCGCAGACGGGTTTAGAGTAGTGTTTCAATTGTGGGGTCGAGCAAGTTCTTACGATGGTTCCGTCGGGGAGCGCCGGTTCAGGATTCCCAGTTCCAGGAGCCGTGCGATCATCGCAGCCCGCGAGCCGACGCCGAGTTTGGCAAAGATTCGCCGCATGTGTGTGCACACGGTCCATGCACTGATATTCAACACGTCGGCGATTACTTTGTTCGGGTGCCCCTTCGCCACCATGCGAACGATTTCCTGCTCGCGAGGACTCAGCTGAACGCGCACGCTTTCGGCCTGAGGCATGCGCACAAGAAGATAACGGGCACCTTCTACTTCCGTATCGACCAGCACGTTTTCCGCTCCGCTGTCGGACGGTACCGAGGCCGAAGATTTTTCGATCAAACCCACCAGCGTTCGAAACGCGTCATCTACATACATATCCTCGGTGTCACACTGGATCTTGGTCTTGACCGGGCCCGGGCTGGTGCGCATAGTCTCTCCGGCGTAACAGGAAGGTTGCTTGGAACGGGAGTTCCAGGCGAGTCTCTTGTTGTGAACTTAGCCCCTATTAGCAGGTGTCTCGTCTCTTGAACAGGTCGAGCACACGAGTGAGTTGTTGAACCATACCGCTTCATTCTGTTAATGCGCTAGTCGCATTTTTGAGTGACATGTCTTTCAACTTTTCCATTTATGTGTCCATTTCAACGGCGCATATTGTGTCGTCAAACGGAAACGACCGTGCTTCGGTTCCCGTCTGAAAGCGGGTCCGAAGCGACCCTTGCGGACAAGTCATAATCAATAGTGACATTGGACGCCCGACCGTTTCACTTGTGGGGTTGATTAATCAAAGACAATATGAGGTTACGTTTCAATCGGGGAAGCGATTTCTGGCCAGGTAGGGAGCAGCCGCGCGAACTTCGTTCAATATCTGGCCACTTCAACAACAGTCCCTGCCTCAAGTAAACTGGCTATCGCGAGGAACTCCGCTTGGACAATGCCAGGTCGTGCTTTCGTCACGCTGTCATTATTTTCTCTCTTTTGTCACTTGCGCAATCCACGATTGCACAGTCGGCTCCTGCTGAACTCACGAGCGGGCTTAAGTGGCGATTAATCGGGCCGTTTCGAGGTGGTCGTGTGGTTGCGGTTTCTGGAGTGCCGGGTGACTCCACCACCTTTTATTTTGGTGCGGTCAACGGTGGCGTATGGAAAACCGGCGATGCGGGCACCGTCTGGATACCAATTTCTGACAATCAGCGAATCGGGTCAGTCGGCGCGATTGCCGTGGCGCCTTCCGATCCCCGGACGATTTATGTGGGAACGGGAGAATCCGACATTCGTTCGGATTTATCTTCGGGCGACGGCGTCTACAAGTCGACGGATGGTGGATCGACATGGCTGCATGTTGGGCTGGAGGATACCCGCCAGATCAGCCGGATCGTAGTCGATCCGCAAGACGCGAACGTCGTTTACGTTGGAGCGCTCGGCCATGCCTATGGGCCAAATGAGCAGCGTGGGGTGTACAAATCCGTGGATGGCGGAGCGCATTGGAGCAAAGTGCTGGATGAGGGAGCCGAGATTGGTGTTTCGGATCTGGCGATTTGCTCCGGCAATTCGCAACTCTTGTTCGCCGGCACATGGCGCACGTATCGGCCTCCCTGGAGCGTCTATGGTCCCATCGATGGACTGGGGGGCGGGCTCTACCGATCTCGAGATGCCGGCAAGACCTGGTCTCATCTCAGCGGAAACGGGCTGCCTGAAGGCAATTGGGGACGAATAGGTGTCGATGTTGCAGCGGACGGCAAACGTGTCTATACATTAATACAAGCGAAGAAATCTGGCCTGTATCGTTCCGATGATGGGGGCGAGACCTGGACGCTCGCGAATGCGGACCCGCGGCTGACCAGCCGTGCGTGGTATTTCAACAGGATCACGATCGACCCGCAAAACTCCGACGTGATCTATATTCCGAATGTCGCTCTTTACCGGTCGGAGGATGGTGGGAAGACAATTTCTGTGGTTCGTGGAGCGCCGGGCGGCGACGATTACCATCAGCTTTGGATCGATCCCAAGAATTCGTCGAGCATGGTTCTCGGAACGGACCAGGGCACCACGGTCAGTCTTGATCGCGGGCAGACGTGGAGCAGTTGGTACAACCAGCCCACGGCGCAGCTTTATCACGTGATTACCGACAACCAGTTTCCTTACGTCGTATACGGAGCGCAGCAGGATAGCGGGAGCGCCGCGGTGCTGAGCCGCACGGACCACGGCCAGATCACGTCGCGAGACTGGTTTGTATCCGGTGAAAGCGAGAGCGGGTACATGGCACCCGATCCCAAAAATCCCGACATTGTTTATTTAAGCGGAGCCTATGGGACGGTTGACCGCTTTAACAAGCGAACCGGATTCAGCCAGAACGTCAGTCCGTGGCCAGTGCCGACCTTTGGTCTCTCTGAGATCAACGAGCGCAAGTACCGAGCGCCATGGACGCCGCCTCTGGTTTTTTCTTCCGCCGACTCGACGACGCTTTATCTCGGGACGCAATATGTGATGAAAACGATTGACGGCGGCCTGCACTGGGAGACCATCAGCCCAGACCTCACGGGAACAACGCAACAGATCGATCACAAGACGCAAGGGCCGGTGACGGTCGAGAGTGCGAAGGAGCGTGGTCTGGGAGTTGTGTTCACGATCGCGCCATCGTCTCTGAACCGTGATCTGATCTGGGCAGGGAGCGACACGGGATTGATTCACGTCACGCGCGACGGAGGCAGGAACTGGAAAGACGTGACGCCCAAGGGGCTGACCGCCTGGAGCAAGATTTCGCTGATTGAAGCTTCGCACTTCGATCCTGCCGTTGCCTATGCGGCGGTTGAGCGCAGTCGGCTCGACGACCGCACTCCTTACCTTTATCGAACGCGCGACTATGGGGCCACCTGGCAATCGATCACCGACGGCATCACGGCTCCAGCTTTCTTGCGCGCGGTTCGCGAAGATCCGCAAGACAAAAAGCTGCTCTTTGCTGGAACCGAGTTCGGAGTTTACGCATCTTTCGACGATGGCGACCACTGGCAATCGTTGCAACTCAACTTGCCGGTCACCTCGGTGCGCGATCTCGCGATTCATGGCGATGATCTCGTGGTGGCTACGCATGGGCGCTCCTTTTGGATTCTCGATAACATTACGCCCTTGCGACAGATTGTGGATGCGAAGAAATCGGATACGTTTTGGCTCTACCGTCCCGCGACAGCGGTTCGCATTGACAATGATTCATTTCCGGGCACGCCAATTCCGCCGGAGGAGCCGACCGCGGAGAATCCTCCCGCAGGCGCGGCGATTGATTATTTTCTCAAGTCTGCAGCCAGCAACGTAAAGCTGGAGATTTTCGATGCTCAACAGAATCTCGTGCAGCGCGTTTCTTCGGAAGATCGACACTCGGAAAAACACGCAACTCTACCCATTGCCGACCGCTGGTTCCCCAAGCCTGAGGTACTGTCGACAACCCCGGGGACACACCGCTTCATATGGAATTTAAGTTGGGGCGGCGCGGGAGAGCCGAGCCTAGATGAGGATGACAGCACCCCGAGTGGTCCGAAGGTTGTGCCAGGAACCTACCAGCTTCGCCTGACGGTAGGTGGTCGGACGGAGAGTCAATCTCTGAAAGTCACTATGGATCCACGTTCCCCGGCGACAGCAGAGACACTGCAGCAGCAATTGCAACTCGGGCGACAGATCTTCGCCGAAACGATGGAGGCGCGTCGTGCACTCGCAGAAGCCGGTTCCGTTGAGAAACAACTCGCGGACATTGAGCCGAAGCTCGGCGAGCAAGATTCTGCCGCTAAGTCGATTGTGGCGGACGCCCGCCGGGAGATTTCTGAGATTCTCACGAAGAAGGAAGCATCAGGGCAGGCAGTTGGTTTGCGCGTCGCTTCTACGAATTTGGCTTCCGCACTCCGTGTCGTCGAAAGCGGAGATCGCGCCGTGCCTTCGCAAGCCATTGCGGTTTATAACCAATCTAGCCAAGGAGTGAAAGCAGGTATCGCGGCGTGGACATCATTCAAGCAAACAAAATTGCCCCAGCTTAATCGGAAACTGACCGAGGGTGGTCTTGCTCCGGTCGCGATTTCGGAAATTGAACAGGAAGTCGAATATCTTATGTCCCGCTAAAGCGCGAATCATCTATGGCGATCCGGAAGGATTCGCTGCTATTTCGGTTTGCCGAAGTGGATGACAATATCGTGGCGCACGTAGTTCTGATCCGGTCCGCCAGGAATTCGGGTGCGGATTCCAGTTGGAGCAAGAGCGCCTCCCTCCACGGACGTGATCTGTGACGGATTCCAGGTTGCGATCTCGTATTGCGCATTCGGCGAGCCGGAAACTTTCAGCGTCAACTGAGTGCGGGTTGAATTCCAGGATTCGGAGAGTACGCGCAGGCCGCGGCTGGTGCTGCCGAGAGGCGGAAGTTCATTGTTCAGTGACAGCCCGAAGTCGTTTCTCAGCTTGATGACTACGGTGTTCTGTCCACCATCGACGGGGAATCTCATCGATACGTGCTGGTCCTCGGCGTTCGTTTGTATTTTGAAGGGCACTCGGCGGCCGTTCATCTCGACAGAAATCACTCCGGTTCGCAGGCTGAGCGCGGGAGAAAATTCGATCCAGCAATCGCCTGAACCCGAGCGTTTGGTTTCAAGCACGATGCCGTCGGAAGTTTTTCGATAGTGAAAATCAACAGTTGCCGATCCCAGGTGGACATTGCGAATAGCAAATGAGGTCCAATCGGCAGGTGCGTGTGGTGCCAGTGTGATTTGGTGGTTCGACGGGTCGGTTTGCAATCCGAACGTCCCGCGTAAAATCGGGCTAACCACCATCGCAGCAGACCAGATCTGGTGCGGAGAACTGGTGGCGAACGATTGGTAATAATCGCCGGAGAGAAGCTCGGTGAAATGGCCGAGGGAACCGTCGAGTGCAAGCAGCGCATTACTGCGCAAATTAGAGTACGCAGGCAGCGCGCGGTGATACCGATATTCGCCAACGGAAGCCCATCCCGTGAACAAAGGCCAGACCGCGCCATAGTGATAGCCCGAGCCGTCGTACACTTTGGACTGCGAGGAGACGATGCGCATGCCCCAATCCGTTTGGTGGTCGATATCGGCGAGTTGGTTGATCATGTCGTTGGCATGGTCGGCGTCGAGTAGGCCGAACCACATGGGGACCGCGGCAAGCACGCTGGACTCATCGACGCGCTGGTTCGATTGGTCGAGCGCGAAGGCGTAGAGTTTTTTCTCGGGCGACCAGAAGGCTTGGTCGAGTGCAATTTTTCGGCGGTCGAATTCCGCGGCTAATTTTTTGTTTATGTCGTCTTTGCCTACGAGTCCTGCCAAGTTAGAGAGCGCGTGCAACGCCTCGGTGCCGAGTGCGCTCTGGTAATGCTCGGTCTTGACTGGAAGCAGCGGCCCGCCTTCGACCCAGCCGTGTCCTATGCCGGCGTTCTGCGGGAAGCCCTGCGGGTCGTAGGTAGAGCGCAGAAACTGGTAAGCTTTCCAGACGCTCTGCCACTTGTCGCGCGCGAAGGCGAGGTCGCCGCTCTGTGTGACATAGTCGTTCATCGCGATGATGTAGAGCGGAGTGGCATCGGCGGAGGCATAGGGATAAGGAAAATCCTTGAACCAGGAGACAAAATTTGCGCCCTGCGCGATCTCGTGAGGGATTTTGCCGTCGTCGCGCTGGTACTTGCCAATGAAGTCGAGCGCGGTGCGCGTCGTTGCGTAGTCGCCGGCGACGTTCAGAGCGAATGAGGTCCAGAGCGAATCGCGGCCGAAAAACCAGGCGAACCCCGGACGCTGACTCACTCCCGAGGTGCGGTATCCCGCGACCAAGCCTGTGCCTAGATATGGATTGGACACGAGGCCCTGAATTTCACTGATGCGTGCCCAGTCGTATGCTTGCTGCAAGGAATTGTCGGGCAGTTCCAGGTTGACTGTTTGTTCGAGGTAATTGCTGTAGTACTCGGCGGAGTCGCGTAGGAGTTCGGCGTACGAAGACGCAAGATGATCGTAAGTTTTCTGTGCCTCGCCGCGGCCGGCGACTGAGGCGGCAATCACAAGGAGTTTGGTGGATCGGCCTTTCTGCGAGACTCCCAGGCGAAAGGTAGTTTCCTGCGCCGCGGAATAGTTTGTTTCGTAGGCAAGATGCGGATCTTCCGCGGTTGGAGAGCCAACCAACGCGAAGAATTTATGCGTTTCTTCTCCGAAGGTGACTGCATAGTTCGCCGCATCCCAATCTGTGTAAGTGCCGCCAAGACCCGCGGGCCACTCGAGGGCGAAATCACCGATGAAAGCGGCTTCCACATCCAGAGGCTGCGCGCTCTGGATGTCGAATAGGAGCACGGCTCCCGGCTCCTTCACGGGAACGAACAGAGTCTCGGTGACACGAAACGAATCTCCAGCGTAGAGAATGCTGGCGGATTCAGGCCGGACCGTAAGCGTGCGAGCGAGACTTTCCGCGGGTAGCGCGCGGCCGCCAATGTGAAAGGTTAAGTGGAAGTCGCGAAAGATCTTGAGCGGATAAACCCAGGCTTCGATGCGTCCGGTCTCGTTGCCGAATAACCCGGCGCGCTGGCCGACGACGGGAAGGAACTCCCAGGTGCGCAC
>CAYOVU010000171.1:0-4659 GCA_964407505.1 uncultured Acidobacteriaceae bacterium
GATGTCGGCCGAGTCCACGGTTTCACGCAACTACCTCGACTGGCTGCTGGCCGTGCCGTGGAAGAAACGTTCCAAGGAAATCCGCAACATTGCGCGCGCCGAAAAGGTTCTCAACGAAGACCATTACGGCCTCGAAAAAATCAAAGAGCGCATCCTTGAATTCCTTGCGGTGCGGCAGTTAGTGAAAAATCCCAAGGGATCGATTCTCTGCTTTGTCGGCCCTCCAGGTGTCGGTAAAACTTCGCTGGGAATGTCGATCGCCAAGGCGACCGGCCGTAAGTTCGTCCGCATGTCGCTCGGCGGGGTTCGTGACGAAGCCGAAATTCGCGGCCACCGCCGCACCTATATCGGCGCGTTGCCCGGGCAGATCATTCAGATGATGAAGAAGGCGGGAACCAAGAACCCGGTCTTCATGCTCGACGAAGTCGACAAGATGTCCATGGACTTCCGCGGCGACCCTTCGGCCGCCCTGCTCGAAGTGCTCGATCCCGAGCAGAACTTCATGTTCGTCGATCACTACCTCGACGTGGAATATGACCTGTCGCAAGTCTTTTTCGTCGCCACGGCGAACGTGATGCACACCATCCCTCCTGCGCTACAGGATCGCATGGAAGTGTTGCGGCTGCACGGCTACACCGAGCAGGAGAAACTGGAGATCGCCAAGCAATTCCTGGTCAAGAAACAGATGGCGCAAGCCGGCCTTTCGGAAAAGAACGTCAAGTTCGCCGATGACGCCATCACCACACTGATCCGCGCCTACACCCGCGAAGCTGGAGTGCGCAATCTCGAGCGCGAAATCGGCAACGTCTGCCGCAAGGTCGCACGCAAGGTTGTCAAAGAGGGCGAAAACTATTTCGTCACGGTGACGGGCGAAAATGTGACAGATTTCCTCGGCGTCATTAAGTTCCGCGACACGCTGGCTCATGAAAAGAGCGAAGTGGGCTTGGTCACTGGCCTCGCTTGGACCGAAGTTGGCGGCTCGATCCTCAGCACCGAAGCTACCGTGGTCGATGGCAAGGGCAAGCTTACGCTTACCGGCAAGCTCGGTGACGTGATGCAGGAATCAGCGCAGGCCGCGCTGTCCTATGTTCGCTCCCGCTCCCACCGTCTCGGTCTGACCCGCGATTTCTATCGCACCCTCGATTTGCACGTCCACGTGCCCGAGGGCGCCATTCCTAAAGACGGTCCTTCCGCCGGCATTACCATTGCGACCGCGATATCGAGCGCGCTCAGCAAGATTCCAGTTCGGCGCGACATCGCCATGACTGGCGAAATCACGCTGCGCGGCAAGGTCCTGCCGATCGGCGGTCTCAAAGAAAAGCTGCTGGCCGCGCATCGCGCCGGACTGTTCGAGATCATCCTGCCCAAGGACAATGAAAAAGATCTGGCCGAGGTGCCTGAAAATCTTCGTACCGCCATGAAGCTGCACTTCGTCGATACCATGGACCAAGTCCTGCAGATTGCGCTGGAATCCCCTCTGCCCACTCTCCACGAGGAAGAGACCGCGCAACCGATCGCACCTCTAACGTCCAGCACGGGAGATAGTCCAGCAGCGCATCAATAGAAGCTTCTTCCGCTGCACCAACCATTCACGGCTGTCATCCTGAGCGGATTTGCCGTACGCGATAGCATACGGCAACGCAGTCGAAGGACCCCTTTCACCCTAACGTGACGGGAGACCCGTAACGGGTTTCCACCTCGAAACTCGACCAAACTACCTTCCGATTTCCCGCAAAGCGTTACAATAGGAAACTCCAACGATGTCCACATCCAACCAAAGTCACATCGCCTTCGAAAACGGGCCAGAATCGCCAGCGGAAAACGCGTCGGCCCGCACCACCGGAATCCTTCCTTCGCAGGAAATCAGCAATCTAATCGCCCGCGGAAATATCATCGCCCAGCCCGCAGTTCACTCCGACCACATCCAACCGGCAAGCCTCGATTTGCGTCTGGGCGACATGGCACACCGCGTACGTGCCAGCTTTCTCCCCGGACCGAACAGCACCGTCGAAGCCAAGATTAAAGAACTCCGCATGGCGCGCGTCGATTTGACCGGCGCGCCGGTCCTGGAAAAAGATTGCGTCTACATCGTCCCGCTGGTCGAAGAACTGAACCTGCCAGAAAACATTTCCGGCAAAGCGAATCCAAAAAGCACAACGGGGCGCCTCGACATCTTCACCCGCCTAATCACCGACTACGGCACCGAATTCGACCGGGTGCCTCCGGGTTACAAAGGCAAACTCTACGCCGAGGTCGTCTCCCGCACCTTCACCGTAGCCATTCGCGCAGGCATGAGATTAAGCCAACTGCGCTTCGTGCAGGGAAATCCAGATCCACGCGACATGTCGCGGATCAAGAAACTAGATGATGAGCAAACGTTGGTCTATATAGATGATGACACGCCTAGCAAAGCGCTTATTGATCGCGGCTTGCGTATCACGCTCAACCTCGAAGGTGCAGAGCCAGACGAAGTCGTTGCCTATCGGGCACGGCATAATGCACCAGTGATCGAACTCGACAAAATCAATCACTACTCGCCCGCCGAATTCTGGGAGAGTCACCGGCAAAACTCCAACAAGAGCCTGATTCTTCATCGCGACGACTTTTACATTCTCGCTTCGCGCGAACGCGTGCGCGTCCCGCCGGACTATGCCGCTGTGATGGTTCCCTTTGATACTTCCGATGGTGAATTCCGCATTCACTATGCGGGCTTCTTCGATCCCGGCTTCGGCTACGGGTCGGGAGACATCAAAGGCACTCGCGCCGTACTGGAAGTTCGCGCCCATGAGGTTCCATTTTTGATCGAGCATGGACAACTCGTGGGTCGGCTGAACTACATGCCCTTGCTCTCCAGGCCAAACAAGATCTATGGGACGAATATCGGATCGTCCTATCAGCATCAGGCGCTTACTCTGAGCAAGCAATTTCGCAAGAGTTGAATGCCAACCTCTAGCTTGCCAACTCGTGCGGCCGCATAGCACACTGGAGCATGAGAGTCATGGCACGATTCCTGGCGGCTGCCACAGGTGCCGACCACTTCCCTGCCCCCACCCTGCCGGAAGTCGCCTTTTTAGGCCGTTCCAACGTCGGCAAATCCAGCGTGATCAATACTCTCGTCGGAACCAAGCTGGCCCGCACCAGTTCCACGCCCGGGCGCACACGCAGCATCAATTTCTTCGAAGTACGGTGGCCGGGCCGGCCGCGGCCGGAGGTGATCTTCGCCGACCTGCCCGGCTACGGCTACGCCAAACTTTCGCGTGAGATTTCCCAGGAGTGGCCTAAGTTTATCGAGCCTTATCTCAACGAGCGCCCCACGCTGGCTTTATGCATGGCGCTGGTGGATGTGAATGTTCCTCCGCAAGATAGCGATCGCCAGCTCTTAGATTTCCTTAATGCGTCAGGCCATGAGTTTCTGCTGATCGCCACCAAGAGCGACCGACTCTCGAACAATCAACTGCACAATGCGCTGAAAGGCCTGGCAGAAGCATATCCATCCGCGCCAGTCATTCCTTTTTCGGCCAAGACTGGCGCCGGTCGCGACCAGGTCTGGAACAAAATCCGGGAGTCCGCGACAAATTTTTCACCGCTTGCGTCCCAATCTTGAATCTTTCCGCTTACGGAAAAGCGCCCGAGCCTTTCGTCGCCGCCGACCTTGGCTTCCTCTAAATCTTCCCGCCCGAAGCTCCGTAAACTAAACACGCACGGCGTAACGAGAAAACCAAGGCCCAGCAAGCCTAAGAAAAAAGATTGAAAGGGTCATCGAATCTACTGCATGCCGGATGAAACCAGCAGCGGCGCCTCGTACCTGTCTGCCCTAAAGCAGTCGGCCTCTCCCACAGCCGCAGCGGCCGCACGAGCACCCGATCCCGCACACCCCGCGGAGATCCGACCCGAGGCGGAGAAGCGCAGAAGCCCACGTTACCGGTGCCAGGGCAGCGCGCACCTGCGCGAAATTTCCAGCGGCGTGGCAACCTGGGCCACGTTCACGGATATCAGCATGCATGGCTGCTACGTGGAGGCAACCTCTACCTACCGGCTTGGAGCCTCACTCGCGCTCACCATCGAGATCAACAACTTCCGGGTCGAAACGAACGGGGAGGTGCGCGTTGCCTATCCGGGTCTTGGCATGGGGATTTTCTTCCACGAAATGTCAGGAGAAAATCGTACGCGATTGCGGGAGCTGCTACGATCTCTGTCGCGGCCTTCGGTGATTGTCGGAACGGGAACACCCGTGCAGAACGCAAGCGTTTTGCCGATGGAGGCCATGCCTCCCATCACCAACGCGAGAGCGGCGATCCAGGCAATGATCAGTTTTTTCGAGGGCCGTCAACTCCTGACCCGTGAGGAGTTTCTTCGCATTTTACGCAAAAGCCAGAGCATGGGAATGTAATTTCCATTCGTAGTCTCATTCCCATCTTCAGTGACCCAGGGTTAGATTCACGGTCATCACTCGATAGTCGTTGAACGTTCGTCTCGGCAGGCGCCACTCAAATATTCACATGAATTGGTTATGATGAAACGCTATGGCGCTCTACCTGATCACGGGGATTGGCGGCTTTATTGGTTCGTCTCTGGCACGAGAACTCCTGCAACGCGGCGAACAAGTCCGCGGAGTCGACAACTTTTCTACTGGCAGACGGGAAAATCTTACTCAAATTC
>CAYOVU010000172.1:0-5734 GCA_964407505.1 uncultured Acidobacteriaceae bacterium
CGGTTGCTTTCAGCAGGCAGAGCTCCTGAGGCGGATCTGCTTTTGCAGCAGGTTCTGAAGAGTGATCCGAATAATATTTTCAGTTTGAACAATATGGGAGTCACGAAGGAAATGGAGGGAGAGACACAGGCGGCTCTGAAATACTATGACTCGGCTGCTGGTGTTAACTCCGATGCGGTCGCCATGGTTACGCTGGATCATTCGTGGAGAGGGAAGCCGGTGAGCACGATGGCGTCGCAAAATGCGCGGAGCTTGCGCAATCGCCTCGAAGCCGAAAAAAACGTCGAAGTCAGAATTGCTGAATTAAATCTGCGTGGAGTTTCGGCGCTCAACCGCAACGATCTCAAATCGGCAGAGCAAGACTTCCGCAGCGCCTACGCGCTCGATCCTACGAATGCGTTTGCACTGAACAACATTGGTTACCTGGCGGAGATCGAGGGGGATAAAGAGACAGCGCAGTTCTTCTACGAGAAGGCGCAGGCGAGCGGGTTGAATATGCGGGTTGGATTGGCCACTCGGCGCTCTGCTGAGGGTCTCAACTTATCCCAAGTCGCATCGGATAGCGACAACAAAGTCGAAGCCGAGGTTACCCAGGAGCGAAACATACACCGCCGGCAACGCGAACCGATTTTGCTGCGGCGCAGGGACAACTCCGTGGTAGAGGAACCGAGTACTCCGCCAGCGACGAATGCTCCACCGCAGTAGCTTGAGCGGGAGGCGTCCTGTCGTGGCCGGTCTAACATCCTTGTTAGAATGCAGGCCCACGATGTTTGCGTAGGTCCACGAATTACTCTAGATTTCTTCTTCCTGAAAACGTCCGATATCGGATTCCGGATGATAGGAGAAGTAAACCACGAGATTCTTAAAATAGCGCAGCAGGGTGTTCACGTTCGTGGCATACCAGCAGCAGCGCGTCATATCGGGCGAAAATCCACAAATAAAACGGAAGCCGTGCAACACCGGGCCAGAGGGACCAAGCATGGCTGCTGCCATACGATGGTTGCCATCGAGAATCGTCAGAGGGCTTGTGTTATCGATGCCGATGAGAAGCACGGCGGGATCGACTAGATTTTCCTGAACTGAAGAACTGAGAAGGCGTAACTTGCCAAAGAAGTCGTCATTGAAAGAGCCATCCAGCTTGTGGCGGATGCGCTCGACTACGTCGGTCAGATAGAAATTTCCCTGGGCGATGCGGCGCCACTGTGCTCTGGGAAAAAAACGAATGCGCGCGAGATCGTCGGCGGTTAATTCGACCTCGTACCACTTGGTATCGGCTGGGAGCTCGCGCCACATTGCACCGCGCCTCAGAAATAGCAAAGCCTGCCGCAGGGCGTTTTCCCGGGAGCTGTTGAGATTCGGGCGCCTGACAAGCGCATCGAATTCCTGGCGATACTCGTCGAACTCAGGGTGATGGAATTCGCTCCTCAGGAATTCGGCCATCACCTCTTCTTCGGTAAGCAGACGGCGGAGTTTCAGACTGGTATAGATAGGGAGAGCCCGCGGAGTGAAGTGACGCCGCAGCAATGGAATCATCAGAACGAAGAGCAACACAATCATCAGCACGAACTGGACCAGGATTACTTGCCGAAGGGTCTGGTGGAGAACATAGATCCCCAGGGCTAAAGCACCGCTGAACGCCAGCTGAACCCAACTGGTATTCGCGATCTTGCGCGACATTTCATAGGTGATGATTACCGAACTGAGCGAATAAATGCCGGTGGTGATGGCGTAGAGGATAAGCAAAGGAGCCAGTGCTCCATAGTTGCCAAGTTCGAACTGAGCGCCGAAGAGTATTTTCCAGAGGAAGCTGGGAACAGCCCATAGACCGAAGATCAACACCGTGAGGATGAGAAAGACCAGCAACAACGAAGTAAACAGTACTGGATGGCCTTCGCCTTCATCGGCTCCGGCGCCAGCGGAGACCGGAAACATGGTATTCACGACGGACCAAGCGCACATATTGACCAGGCGACCGACCAGTGCAACGGCCGCGTAAAATCCAGCCTCCGCAGGAGGGAAGAAATGCTTGACCAGAACAATGTCAAAATTGTTGATGACGGTTTGTCCTGAGAAAAAAACAATTGCTTGAAGTCCTTCTCGAAAAGAGATGGAAATCCCTCGAAAGCTGAGAGCGGTCAAACCGGGACTGGGCACCGCGGCAAAATAAGAAACGATTACAGCGAGTACGCTTGCAAGAACTGCGCCTTCGACCCCCATGCCCAGTTCAATGAGAAGAACTGCTCCACCTAAGCGGACCAATCCCTCCAGCATGAAATTGAGCGAGAGAGGCGCAAAAGCGTGAATTCCTTGTATGTAACCGCGGCGGACACCGAGAGGAATGTAAAAAGCTGTCCCCAGAGCCAGAAGTGATATTAGAAATCGATCGGGCAAATTCAAGTACGTAGACAGGGGACGCGCAGTGAGAAATAAAAGAACGCCAATTGCAACTCCCGCCACCCAGGAACGCTCGTGCAACTTGGCAAACACGCTGGCCCGTGATTCCGGAGATGCGCTCTTCGCGACATATTTTGCGCAGACGACCTGGAAAGAAAGAGTAATACCCGACATCAACATCAAAATCGTGTAAACCACGGTTGCGTGGGCAAAGCCCGTGGGACCGAGGAGCCGGGCAGTCACTACGTTGTAAACGAGGTTGGTGACTCCGACCAGTCCCGAGCCGGCCAGCAGCGTGAGGCTGCCGCCCAGAAGCTGCGATTTCAGCGTTTTTGCGGGAGTCGTCGTTGGGAGACTTGGTTTAACCGGCGGAGTCTCCGCATCGCTCTGAATAGAATTGATCATCGAAAATCAGCAAGGCTCAAAATAAGTTGAAGTGCACGATCGGAAGAACTGTTGTTTTGGATGAGTTGTCAAAGCTGTAAAAAGTCTGTTGTTGAAGTCCGAGGGAGAATTGAAATGGGTGCGTCACAGAGGTGCCGTAGCCATCCTTCGAGGTGCCGCCAGTTGGCCGCGTGTAAGAAACCAGGAATTCACTCTGTGCGTTGTCGTATTGGTGAAAGCCCTCTCCGCGTGAAAGCAAGAATGATCCCTGAACGTGCCAGCGCGGGTTGACGCGGAAATCAAACCTTCCGCCTGGGAGCAGCGCTTGGGCGATAGCATATTCTGTGTTCTGTACTCTCCACGAGCGCAGATCCTCGGCCAGCACCGCCGCGGTTAGCCGGTTGCCAAACTTGTACTGCAACCCGATATAGCTTGAAGTATTGAAGTACTCCTGCACGAGAGGATTAAAGAGCAAGTCGCGGACGGTGTACCCGGTGAGCAAGGAAGTGTGTCCCCAGGGTCGCCCGACGTTGAATTCCAGGCTGGCAGAGGCGTCTCGCGAATTCAAGTTCTGATCGGTGAACGGCCCAGCTTCGCGGATGGCGCTGCCATTGATCGATACCCAATTAAAGAATGAACTGGTCGAAATGTAGAGAAACTGGCGAAAGAGATTCTGGCTCATGTAAACCGGAGAGATTGTGTCACGCCGGATCGTAAATTGAAGTCCGCCATTGAAGGCGATGGTATTCGAGCCGAAATGAAAAATCGGGGTGATTCCGCCATTGATCAGAGTGTCGTAAGTGTTGCGATCCTGAACGACATTGGCGCTGGGGAAAAGAAGCCGGCCTGCGGTAAAGCTTTCGCCGACAAATCCGGAGATCACAGGCAAACTACCAAGGTGAATGCGGTAGTGAGAATCGGCAAGACTCTGATAAGAATGACGCGGCGGCGGCAATAACGAAGGATTGGTAACATGCAGGATCTTCGCATCAAGGGTATAGACGTTGATGTCCTCGAGCGAAGGAGCGAATAACGCTTCGGGGGCGAGACTTACATCCTGGTTAATCTGCCGGCCTTCTTCGCTGGCAAGTTCAAATTGCGCGGTTTGCGCGGTCGCCAAATCTTCCTGACCGGCAACGCTGCTCGCCTGCGCAAAGGCGGAAAGTGCCTGCACCGTATCCTGACGCTGGCGATACAAGTTTGCCTCGGCCATCATGTAGTCGTAGTCGTCGCGATAATCGCTTGGCGGCCCAAGGTTATTAAGTGCATCTTCGGCTTTGCGAGTTTCACCTTCTGCCAGATACGTGTTCGCTAACCCGACGGCAATCGTGCGGGGATTGGCTCCGGCAAGCCGCGCCTTATCGAAATAAGTTTCAGCAAGATTGAAGTCGTGCATCGCGAGGAAAATTCCGGCTGCCTCCACGATGTCATCGGGCGTGACGGGAGAGGAATCCAACCGGGCTTCGGCGAAGCCGAGCGCGATTTGACGGCGGGCGTCGTCGTAATGCCCTTGCCGCAGAAATACCTGGGCGATTGCCAGCCGCACGCCGAGGCGGTCTCCATTTGGAATATCGAGGGCGCGCGAGAACCGTTGCATGGCTGCATCTCGATTTCCGAGAATCAGCAGCGCGCTGCCCGTAGCCATCAGCGTCTCGACCTGATTGCTGCCGTACTGTTCTGCCTGCTGGATGTCTTGCGACATCGCGTCTCGCTCTCCTTCTTTTGCGTGCACTTGCGCGCGCAACGCGTAGACCGCTGGGTCTGTAGGCGATAGCTTTTGTGCCACTTCGAGCGCAGCGATGGATTGCCGAAAGCGCCGCAGCCGATAGAGCGTGTCAGCATAGGCAAGCTGGGTCGATAATTCGTTCGGATTTTCCTGAAGAGCAACACGGTATTCGGCTTCGGAGTGCGAATAATCCTGCTCCTGCCGGAATGCCTCGGCTCGGGCCAAGTGCCAGGTGTGCGACTTACCTAACAGCTTTTGTACGGTGTCTAACTGCGTTAAGGCTGGCTTCGGACGGTGCAACTGCAGATCGGCATACGCCAAACCGAGATGCGCCTCGCCGTAGCTAGGCTGCAAGTGAATGGCAGTCTGAAAATCCTGGGCCGCCTTGCCTGCCTGACGGAGATCGTTCAAAACGAATCCCCGATCCACGTAACCGGTGGCCATCTTTGGATCACGTTCGAGTGCCCGGTTGAAATCGCTGAGCGCTTCGCGGGAGTGCCCGTCGTGGGCATGGATGTATCCGGCGATCAAGGGGAGATCTTTATCGTCGGGAAGAATCGGATCGTATTTAGTCACGAGCGCCTGGGCGTCTTCATAGTGGCCCAGATAATAGAGATCATAGGCCAGGTAAACCACGCCTTCCCGATCATGCGGAAGCTGCTTGAGCACCGCATAGCCGAGCTTGGCGGACGCCGCATAATCGCCTGTAAGCGTGAGATAGCGCTCGCGCTCACGGTTTACCTGCGGACTGCCGTCGATATCGCCTTTGGCGCGATCGAGCCAGCGCTTCGCCAGTTCCGGGTTGTGCGATTCGAGTGCAGCATTGGCTCCTCCGGCAATGACCAGCGAATTATTGGGCATACGCTGATAGGCATTTTCATAATCCGACTCCGCCTGATGATAGTTTCCTTCGGCGACGTGCAAGTCTCCTAACGCGAGATAAGGGCTGAAATCCTTGGGATGAGCCTCCGTCGCCTTGGTGAAATAGTTCTCGGCAAGCTTCGTGTCACCCTTATCGCGGGCGAGATAGCCGAGCGACGAAAGTGCGGTCCGGTTGCGAGGATCTAGTCCAAGAACTTTCGAAAAAGAATCCTGCGCCGCATCTTTTTGCCCGAGCTTCCATTGCAGACTGGCGTAATTCAAAAGCGAGTTAACATTGTTCGGCGCGAGGCGCATCGCTTCTTGGAGATCCTTGTTCGCGGCGTCGAGGTTGCCGGAGCCTGCTTCGAT
>CAYOVU010000173.1:0-7717 GCA_964407505.1 uncultured Acidobacteriaceae bacterium
GAAATCCAATACCAAGGACAGATCGGATCGAATTAGCCTGCGAGGAAACGATAAAGAAGACTACGAATTGCATTTCAGATTTCAAGACGACAAATGCGCTACCGGTGGCGGCGAGGTTTGGTTTGTAAGCGACAACCGACCTGAAGAATTTTCGGTACCAGTTCGGTTCCGTCAGTAATCTGATTGTCCTCTGAACAACAAATCATTCCGCCATTCGAGGCAGAGCGGCGTCTGGGATTATGCCGCTTCATTTCTGATCCCTCAAGGAATCGATAGGACTGGAGTGCAATCTCTCGCGAGAGTTGCTGGTGGTAGCCTACGACCTCGTCGAGCTCTCTCAGCAGTCGGCGTCTTTTGAGTTCAAGAAGAGCCAACATCCTCAATTCGATATCTAAGTGAGTTTGACGCTCAACAATAGACTTCCTGGTGCGGTTTTTTCGACGTGACATTTGCCCTCCGTGCTGAAATTTGGCCGTCATTTTGTAGCTCCTGGATCACTTGCCGGGGTCCTGGATGTCCCCCGTTGGTTCGATTCGCCGCGCAATGAGAGCAGCGTGGAACGCATGCACTTGCAATTACGCCAGGGCCAGGGCATATCCGTTTACCCGTCTTCATCCTCTGTAAGAGGCAAATTACAAAAGCGTTCTGCTCGGGAGCCCCATATCAGCGTTCGATTCGGCTTTTCGACGGTCGATAAGCTACTTAGTAGTGGGGATCTCCGTTCAGGTGATGTCATTGTCTTACGCGGCAAGCGTGGAACTTGGAAGAGTTTCGTTGCCGGTGCATTTTTGTTCGGCGCGGATCTAAAACGCCGGAATGACACTGCTGTTCTTTTCACTTCAACAGAAGCCGAAATGACTGCTCGTCAACGCATGCAACAGCTTGGTGAGCTATTCGTATCAAATGGCAAGAGTGCTCGAACTCCAGATCGCGTGGAGGTGGTGGGACTACCAAGCGGCTTCGTGGAGCCCGGATTTGTACTTCAGCATATTGAACAGTATTTCAAAGGGCTCGCCTCTCAGGGGCACCCGTAGCGCGAGCGGTTGTAGATAATGTGGTTGCCATGGAAAGAAGCTGCCCCCTTATAACCTCCGATCCCATGTTCGGGGACACTCTTGTGGGCCTGCTTCGAAAACATAAGCTTACGGCGGTATTCGTATGCAGAGATGTCGAGCTGGACGGAACCGCGTCGGTCCAAGAGGCGATCATTGACAACGCAGACTGTCTTATCCAATTTTCAGAATCAAAGTACCTGCCCCACATTGAAGTTCTTAAGACACGAGGCATGCATCATCACCGTGGCCCTGTACCCTTGGACATTGCTTTGTAAGCTAGCTGACTCGAAGATTCGCCGGCTTGCGTACGTTGTAAGCAAACGATGGCGGTGGTAACAGCAGAACTGACGAAATGACTCTGACCGCTGTGGTAAAAACGCGTTAGTACCACTAGCCTGACGATCACTTACTACCTCGATTGCTTATGTCATAAGACGACGACGCGACTTAGGTCTTGACATTGTCAGGGGCGGGGGATATTGTGATCGGCAATTCGGCGAACTGAAGTGAGAAAATTGTGCGGCTTCTCGTCCGGAGGGGCTCTGTGCGCCGACTACCCCAGGGAAATTAAGTTGAGAGTATGGCGACGTCAGGCAGAGACGCCAACGTGTCATATGGGATATCCCGGCTTCGGATGGGCTTTCAGCTGTTGGATGTTCACACTGAGAACTCGGAGCGTTTATATGAGAACTCCGGCGATGATATTAGTGCTTGCGCTTTGGCTAGTTACTGCGGCGGCGTCGCAAAATGGGGCTGACGTTGTGGCGGCAGAAGCTTTGAAGGAGAAGGCGGAAGAATGTGAGGATGTAGCCACGGTAACCGACTGCCACTCTGTTTATGCCGCCGGTTGCAGTCTGCCGAAGAGCGGGAAGTACGACGAGAATTTCCATCCGCGATATGACGCCTATCTGGCGTACTTCAAGAATCAGATTCCAACTGTTTTACCGGAGAGCCAGGGCGTGCTTTCGCTGGACGATTTCGTGTCCTTATATCAGAAGGAACCCGATGGCATAACTACGAACAATCACGCGAGCTACTCAGAGGAGTTACTGCAGATGCGGGAGGGGCAGTACTTCACAGTGGTCGGTTACCTGTATTACATGCTGATCAATGAAGGGGGCGAAGCGTGTAACTGCGTGCTGAAGAACGATCCTCCTGCCTCGGACTATCACGTTGGAATCGGCTTCGATGCGGCGCTGGCAAAAGTTGCGGCGGAGAGCGGCGTAGCCGCGAAGGGACAATTGGAGAAGCAGAGCATTATTGTCGAGATGACGCCGCATTACCGGGCCAAGTATCACCCCCTATGGACCGACACGCTGCTGAAGAGCATCTACGGGCGGCAGGTGAAGGTGGTTGGACAACTGCTGCTTGACAACGACCATGCGAAGGCAAGCGACATTTGCAGCTCGCCGCCGGTGGCGGCGGACGATAAGAACTGCTGGCGGGCGTCACCGTGGGAACTGCATCCTGTGACAGAGTTTTATGTTTGTCCGAATGCAAGCTGCGAAGTGGACGGGGCCGATTGGGTTGCGCTTGACGAAGCGGAGGCGCACGGAATTGGAAAGTCCTCGGCGGCGGCGAGAAGCAATGCGAGCTCCGTCAAAAAGCCGACGCACAACAAGCGGACTCGGGGCAATAACTAGCGCATTGATAATAGTTAGGAGAAGGATATGCTGAATCCAATCATCGAGACGGTAATTGGACTGGTTTTTGTCTATCTGCTCCTCAGCATGCTGTGCTCAACCATTCAGGAGTGGATCGCGGCAATGCTATCGTTGCGCGCGAGCACCTTGGAAGACGGTGTGCGCAGCATGTTGGGCAATGACAGCGCACTAGCTGATCGGATTTTTGCGCACCCGCTGATCAAGGGCACGTCGCGGCGGTCTTGGTGGGACAAGTTGCAGGGCAAGGAAGGCCGGCCTTCCTATATTTCGGCGGAGATATTCGCCAAAGCTTTCCTGGCCGAGACCGGGGTAACAGTTGGGAACGCAGGCGTACCACAGGTTCCGGGGCCGGGAGGGAGCACGATGTCGGCCGATGTGCAGAAGCTCCTGGACACGCTGGCGACATTCGCGCCGGGAGAGGTCGACAAGCTGACGAATAGCGTCGAGCAATGGTACGACGACGCGATGGATCGAGTGTCGGGATGGTACCGGCGTAAAGCGCAGGTCATTATTCTCGTGATCGGAGCGGCGCTAGCGGCAGGCCTGAATGCGGACAGCGTGATGCTGGCTGGGGCATTCTGGCACGATCCAACGCTGCGCGCCGCGACTGCCGATGCAGCCGCCCAGTATGTAAAGACTCACAAAACTGAAATTGATAGACTTCGAGCTCAGCAATATCCGAGTACGACGAAATCAACGGCACCAACGAACGTTCCCGACCGTGAACAACACTTTAAGGATACGACCAAGGATTTGACTGATAGCGTCACGGAACTGCAGAGCCAGATTGGCAAGCTCAACCTCCCATTTGGATGGAGCTGCGAAATTGGGAGAGACGAACAGAAATCGGATACATCGGGCCGGGCCAAAACATCCGCAAATGCAAAGTCTGGTTGTGTCTGGGAGCAACAGCCCTCATGGGAGTTTGGGTCAATACTGCTCAAGTTACTGGGTCTTCTGGCAACGACGCTCGCAATATCGCAAGGGGCGCCTTTTTGGTTCGATTTGTTGCAAAATCTGGTAAACCTGAGACTGGCTGGAGACACACCCGAAAAGAAGGCCAACAAAACACAAAATGCTGATTGAGTAAGCGAAAGGCAGGAAGCCCATACTTCCCATTCTGAAGGTTGGAAATTGATAGAGAATCGGGCCCCAGACGGAACGTTCCGCTAACTAGTTTGCGTCGCAACCCAGAGAGAAGCGCAGAGCGGCGCACACTTCATTCATTCGTGCGGAACTAAGTTGGGCCATGCGTTTCCGCGCTGTTGCGACACCGTCACTGCATTGTGCAGGCTCACCGCGCAGGGGGACTTCATGCCGTCCTCCTCATTCAGGACGACTTCCGATGGCACGCCGCGAATCGAAGTGACAGACGCAACCGCATCCCCACTCTAAATTTCGCAGAGAACGCGAAATTTAGAATGGGCCACCGACCTCCCATCGGAACCGGCAAGTCGATTTATGGCAGAGTCACGTTGATGTTGAGATTGCTGGCGACGAAGGCGAAGGCGTCCGCGGTCTCGTCGATGCGCTTTGAGATCGGCTTGCCTGCGCCGTGGCCAGCCTTGGTCTCAACGCGAATCAGCACGGGAGCAGGCCCTGCCTGATCCGATTGCATCGTAGCTGCGAACTTGAAGCTGTGTCCCGGCACCACGCGGTCGTCATGGTCCGAGGTTGAGATCAGCGTAGGAGGATACTTCGTTCCCGGTTTCAAGTTATGCAGTGGCGAGTAAGCGTACAAGGTTTTGAAGTCGTCGGCATTGTCGGAGGAGCCGTAGTCCGAAGTCCACGCCCAGCCGATGGTGAACTTTTGGAAGCGCAGCATATCCATCACGCCGACTTCGGGCAGCGTTGCTCCGAAAAGGTCTGGACGCTGCGTCAGGCAGGCGCCGACCAGCAGTCCGCCGTTGCTGCCGCCGTGAATCGCAAGCTTGGGGGTTGATGTGTACTTGTTATCGATGAGCCACTGGGCGGCGGCGATGAAATCATCGAAGACATTTTGCTTCTTCGCCTTCATGCCGGATTGGTGCCACTCTTCTCCATACTCGCCGCCGCCGCGCAGGCTGGGCTGGGCATAGATGCCGCCCATTTCAAGCCACACAATATTGGGCACGCTAAAAGTCGGGGTAAGCGAGATATCGAATCCGCCGTAGGCGTAAAGCATGGTGGGGTTCTCTCCATCCAGCTTCATCCCTTTCTTAAACGTCACAAACATGGGGATGCGAGTGCCGTCTTTACTCTTGTAAAACACCTGCTCGGTTGCGTACTTGGTGGAGTCGAACTCGACCTTGGGCTGGCGGAACACAGAACTCTTGCCGGTCTGCGGGTCGTAGCGATAAATCGTGGCTGGCGAGATGAAACTGGTGAAGCTGTAGAAAGTTTCCTTGTCCTTGCGCTTGCCACCAAAGCCGTTGGCGGTGCCGATGCCCGGCAGGTCCGCGTTGCGGATGAACTTTCCGGTCAGGTCGTAAACGCGAACCTCAGTGCGAGCATCTTTTAAATAGCCGAGCAGGAATAAATCGTCAACAACATTGCTGAACTCAAGCTTGTCGGCGCCTTGTGCTACAACGGTTTTCCAATCGGCTTTCTCCGGATGCCGCGTGTCGATGGCGATCAAGCGGCCGCGGGGAGCGTCCAGGTCGGTCTGAATCCAAAAAACCGGGCCATCGTTGTCGATGAAGTCATAGTGCGCGTCGAAGTCGTCCAGTAACTTCACGACCGGCGATCCGGGTTGCATGAGATCTTTGTAGTACAGGCGGTTCTTCGGCGAACTGCCCTGCCAGACTGAAATGATGAGATAGTGGCCGTCATTGGTGACGTCGCCGGCGAAGCCCAACTCTTTGTTATCGGGCCGGTCGTAGATGAGTTTATCTTCCGCTTGCGACGTGCCCAGCCGGTGGTAATAAAGCTTCTGGAAGTAGTTCGTATCGCGCATCATGGTGCCCTGCTTGGGCTCATCGTAGCGGCTGTAGAAAAATCCTTTATTGTCTTTCGTCCACGATGTGCTGCTGAACTTCACCCACTTAATCTGGTCGGGAAGATCTTTGGCGGTGTCCACGTCGCGGACGTGCCACTCCATCCAATCCGATCCCGAGGTCGCGGTACCGTAAGCCATCAGCTTCCCGTCGTCCGACACAACCCTTCCGGAGAGCGCGACGGTTCCGTCCGACGACAGGGTGTTGGGGTCGAGAAGCGTGCGCGGTTCGGCATTGAGCGAATCCGCCACCAAGAGCACATTCTGATTCTGTAGGCCGTTGTTGTGCTCATAGAAGTATCGTCCGCCATGCTGCCCGGGCACGGTGAAGCGCTCGTAGTTCCACAGCTTTAAAAGTCGGTCGCGGATGGCCGACCGGTAAGGAATCTTGTCGAGGTAGTCGAAGGTGAGCTTGTTCTCGGTCTCGACCCAGGCTTTGGTGTCGGTGGAGTCCGTATCCTCGAGCCAACGGTAAGGATCGGCGACCTTCACGCCGTGGTAGTCATCAACCTGATCGACCGTCTTTGTTTTTGGATATGCCAACGGTGCTACGTCAGCCTCCCCGGCGGTGACCGGCAAGTTCACTGCACATGCAAAGACCAAGAGCGCAAGGATCAGAAATGTCCGTCGACAAGAGTAGGTCATCAGAAGCTCCGCATGGTTGGAATCGAGATCAATGGAGGATTTTACGCTGCTTGACCCGCGGAGCAAAGTAGAGGAGTCCCGGCTAAATGGTACAGTTTAGCTCCCTAGACTCGACGACCTTCCGCTTGACCGGCCTAGCGCGTAAGCCAACTGCAGGCACATTGCCAGCGCAAGCAGAAACCAGGTTCCTCCACTTTTGCCGTCGCTGTCGCTCCGACTCTGGTCGGAATGACAGGTGATTTTAGATTGGCTTGCCGCGGAAGAAATACACGAGCTCGATGATCAGGATGATCACGACCATGAGTTCGAGGACGAAGGCGCGGCTCTGGTTGAATTCGTCGACCATAAAGCGGTAGAGCTCTTCGGCAGTCTGCAATTTTTGCTGGACCAAGTCCTTGTAGTCGGGCACGCCGACTTTCAGCGCGGCCAGTTTGTAGAGGCGAGCGGAGAACATGTCGCTGAGGAACTTGATGGCGTTATCGGCGCGCTCGGTGAGTTCGCTCACGTCGAGCAGGACGGTGTGCAGTTTCGAGGCGGCGCGCGCCGTTCGCCAGCGCGACCACAAGCCCCGGCCTCCGGCCTCGAGGAAGTCGTAGACTTTTTCCAGTTGCCGGCTGAGCAGGTCGTCGTAATGGCGGAACTCGAGCAACTGTGAGTTGGCGTACTGCAAGAGCTGAATCGCGGTCTCGGCGCCAGCGGGACTGTCATAAAGGAAGGCGGCGTTCCAGCCGATCACGGCCAGATCGTTGGGATAGTAGGAAATTCGCGATTGCAGAATCTCCTGCCGCTCGCCGTCGGAAAGCGGCTGGGTCTCGCCGCGCACGACTTGAGCGATCCAACCTCCCTGGGAAGCCAGCAGATCGGTGGCCGACGGCGATCCTGCGATCTCGCGCAGATGGAAGATGAAATAATCCTCCTGCAGCCACTCGTTGCCGTAGGGCTTGACCAGCGCGGGAGCGGCACGCTCTAGTTTTTGCCGGACGATGCGGGTCGCGAGGCTTTCAAAGTTCGTATCCCAAACCCAGCGGCTGGAAAGTTGAACCAGGGTGTCCCAGTCGCCGGAAAATGGCAACTCGAAGACCACGCTGACCACACCGTAATCGAAGTACTTGATGTCGCCCTGAAGACGTTCGCCGCTTTCGAGGACTAGGGGTTCGAGGACTTCCTCGACCGGGGGGCGCTGGTAGCGCACGTATCCCGGGGCCAAGTGCCGGAAGCTGGCGTCGGCGGTGCGCGCGCCCAAGATTTCTCGCAGCTGGTCCAGGCGAATCTCTTCGCAAACGTCAAACTGGATTAGAACCAGCACAGAGCCGGCCAGCGGTGCGTGTGCCGACTTGGCTGCCACCAGGGTCGGCAGAGCCTCGGCGGGAACTTTGCCA
>CAYOVU010000174.1:0-12866 GCA_964407505.1 uncultured Acidobacteriaceae bacterium
CCCAGCGTAGTTTCGTAGGTAAAAAATGGCGCGCCGGCATCCTGAATGTCGAACACCACGGCGTCGAGCTGCTTGAGCACATCGAGCGAGGGACGCCGCGCCGCATCCTTGCCTCCGTACACGCTGTACACGGTAACGCCGGTAGCATCGTCCTTCGTATCGCTGACGTGCAGCGTATCGAGCGTGCCGGTAATGCCGTGTTCAGGACTGAAAATCGCATCGAGCGAAACTCCGGGGGCCTGGGCGAGAACGTCGATGGTGCGCCGTCCGTCGGCGTCGATTCCAGTCTGGTTGGTTACGAGGCCAACGCGTTTTTTGCGATCCGCAATTTGCAGTATGTCGAACTTATGTTCCTCTAAAACATCAATGCCATTCTTCACAGCGCCGTTGCGGGAGTTCATGCGCCGCGCTGCACTTTGCGCTTCGTTGTAGCCCGTGATGCTTTGCCAGCGCAGCGCTTCTTTCTCGCTCGCGTTTAGAGGCAAAGCGGCCGCGACCGCCGTCGCCACCTTCGAGCGCAGAGCAATGGCGTTTCCGCCGCGGGGATGCACCGCGTTAGTCAGCAAGATGATGTAAGTACGCGTCGTTGGATCGATCCACATCGATGTGCCGGTAAAGCCGGTATGGCCATAACTACCGACCGGCAGAAGATCGCCGCGGTTCGAGGAAAAAGGAGAATCAATGTCCCAGCCAAAACCGCGCAGGACAGGTGCTGCCGGCGGTTGCTCCGGCTGTGTCATTTTTTCCACGGACAGTGGGGAAAGAATACCTCCGCCGCCGTTGAGCAAAGCTTGGGCGAACTTCGCAAGATCATCCGCGGTTGAAAACAGCCCCGCATGCCCTGCCACGCCGCCCATCCGCCGCGCCGTAGGATCATGCACTACGCCCCGTAACATGTGATCGTTCTCGTCGTATTGCGTGGGGGCGATTTTTTCAATCCAACCAGTCAGTCGCGGCACAAAGCGCGTGTGCGTCATTTTCAGCGGCGAAAAAATGTGGCGCGTCGAATATTCGTCGAGCGGCTCGCCGGAAACCTGCTCGATCAGCGCACCCAGCACAATAAAGTTGATGTCGCTGTAGGAGAATCTTGAACCCGGTGGATCCTGTGGCACTTCCGCAAACGCCATCTGGTAAGCCGTTTGCTTCCCTTCCCACGCGGTCTTCAAATTCATGTCGGGCTCCAAACCCGAATAGTGAGTAAGAAGCTGCCGCACGGTAATGTCTTCTTTCCCGTTCTGCTTAAATTCTGGCAGATATTTTGCGACGGGATCGTTCAGGCGCACTTTGCCGCGTTCGACCAACTGCATCACCGCGGTCGTCGTCACGATCACCTTGGTGAGCGAGGCGAGATCGAAGATCGTGTCCAGGGTCATCGCTTCGCGGCGCGGCTCAAGCGCCCGCGAACCATAAGCTTTGCGATAAACTACCTGGCCGTTGTGGCCAACGATCAGAACGGCGCCAGGAATGTTGCCGTCGTGAATCGCCTGTTCCATCACCGCGTCCACGGCGGCAAGATGAACTGCGACCATTGGGCGTTTTGCATCGACGACAGCCGAAGCGTTCGGCGTGATCAAGAGAAGGATGATGCTCCACACCAAGGCGAAACGGCCGGAGCAGAAGACTTGCGCGCCCTTCAGCATTCTCTGCGAAAGTGAAGGTAACCGCGATCTCACAGAGCGCCTCTCCGCAAAGGACGCGAAAATATAGCGCACCCAAGTTCTATAGCGCGGCGAATTTGACTGAAAAGGGATGCTCTGACTCTAACAACTTCGCCGGGATGACTCAAGGTGGGGGTGCTCTCGAATCAACCTCATCCATGTTCGATATACTCAAGCGAACTTTAAACCAGATTCTTGCTGAAGAGAGGAGCGAGGCGCTCATATAGACCTTTGATAGCCTCAAAGAGTTTCTGCAACCCCTCAGTTTCCAAACCCAGTTCGAGCGACTCCAAGTCAATCGTCAAATCCTTCGCGAGCTGAGCTGCGCGACGTACCCGCTCTTCGGACAGCAGGCCCAGAACCGTGTACGGATCGCGATGTTGCTGCTGCAACTCAGTCCATTGTTGAACCGCCCATGCGGTTTGGCGAATGCTGTCGACCGCATTGCGGAAGTCGCCCAGAACCCGCGGAGCACAGTCGCCGGAGATTACCAATTGCTCCAGCTTTTGTAGCTCATCCGTGGCCGCTTTCAGCCGCTCGGAGACGGATCGTCGATCGTTGCCGGATGTTTCCATAAGACGCGTGTATTGTCGAAATCCTGCGTATTTTAGACTCAGAGACTCGGCACATCATTCATCGGCCAGGCGGAGCAGGAACTTCAGTTTGGCGGCCTTTGCCCCTCAGTGACCAAATGACATAGGCATTCTTGAATGCACTCAGGCCGGGTTACCAGATAAACTCGGCGCAGCAAATACATCCATGCCCTATGATGAATGTTGATGATCACACCAGATCATTCGCCTTCATTGCTCGATGCCTTCGATCGTCAAGACGAAGTGCTTGAATTTGCTTTTTCGATTTTGCAGGAAGCTATCGATCAAAGAGCTTTTCCTGGAGCCGCTGTAGCCGTTACTCACCACGGGCAGTTGGTCGCTCTCAAAGCTCTTGGCCGTTTTACTTACGAACTGAACTCACCTACCGTCACGCCCACGACGCTTTTCGATCTCGCGTCGGTGACCAAAGTAGTTGCGACAACTGCCATGGCCATGATTCTCTACGAGCGCGGTTTGCTCGACCTCGACATCCCTGTCACTGCGATCACTCCCGAATTTGCTCTTGCAGCGGGAAAAGATTCACGGCGCCGCAACGTGACGCTGCGCATGCTTCTGGCGCACTCGTCTGGCTTGCCAGCTTACGAAAAGCTATTTCTGAAAAGCCATACGCGTGACGAACTTCTTCACGCTGCGTTTATTACGCCGCTTGCCGCAGATCCTGGCACTCGCGCCGAATACAGCGACATTGGATTCATCATATTGGGCACTGCGCTGGAACGCTTGGCCGATGAACCCCTCGACCGCTTTTGCCAACGCGAAATCTTTGCCCCACTCAGCATGGCGAACACGACGTTCAATCCGCCACCGAAAATCCGAGCGACAATTCCGCCTACCGCCGATGACCAAACCTTTCGGCATCGCGTGATCCAAGGCGAGGTCCAGGATGAAAACGCCAGTGTGCTCGGCGGTACCGCGCCGCACGCCGGACTTTTCGCTCCCGCAGTCGACCTTGCCCGATTCTCCCAGTGCATGCTCGACGGCGGACGACCCGTTCTGCGTCCCGAAAATGTGGCGCTATTTACTCGCCGCGAATGTGTACCCGTGGGAACATCCCACATTCTTGGCTGGGATACGCCCTCGGCGCCGTCGCAGTCCGGCAGATATTTTTCGGAGAATTCTTTCGGCCACCTCGGCTACACCGGAACCTCTTTATGGATTGATCCCGACCGTCAGCTCTCGATTACTCTATTGACCAATCGCACCTGGCCCGATTGCTCGAATGTCGCCATCAAACGAGTGCGTCCAAGATTTCATGATGCTGTGCTTGAGGCGCTGGAGAAGGCATAAGTAACAAATCTAGGGGCGAGAATCTTGAGCGAGATATCGTCAGCAGAATCGATGACTGCTCGATGCGGCTAGAATGAACGGGCTACGAAACCGAGCGGATATGAATCCCGCCCGGCATCTTTGAAAGGCACACTACTTGACATCGAAGCATAAAGATAAACCCGCCGCCCTCCACCGCCTGAGAACCGAGCAAACAAACGAGGCTAGCCAGGATCTCGACCAGAGGTCCGCGCTCGATATTGCTCGCATCATTAATGAGCAAGACTCAACCGTTGCGGTCGCGGTGCGGCGCGCCTTGCCGCAGGTAGCGCGGGCCATTGACGCCGTCGCCGGTGCGTTGCGCGAAGGTGGACGCCTCATTTATGTTGGCGCTGGGACCAGTGGCCGTATCGCCGCGCTGGACGCATCCGAGTGCCCGCCAACTTTCAATACCGACCCCCGTTCCGTGCAGTTCATCATCGCAGGAGGCCCAAAAGCTCTGGCCTCGGCGACCGAGGCGAGCGAAGACGACGAAAAACTTGGCCGCTCTGAAATGGCGCGCCGCAAGCCTGGAAAACACGACGTCGTCCTCGGCATCGCCTCCAGCGGACGCACTCCTTTTACAGTCGCTGCGGTCGCCGAAGCTCGACGCCGAGGCGCGCGCACGATTGCCCTCACCTGCAACCCTGATTCACCTCTCGAACGTGCCGCTCACTTTGCCATCATCACCCAGGTTGGTCCTGAAGTGCTTGCCGGATCGTCACGCATGAAAGCCGGCACCGCGCAGAAAATGGTTTTGAACATGATCTCGACAGGGGCAATGACACGCCTGGGCTATGTCTACGGCAATCTCATGGTCAACGTTCATCCAAAGAACGAAAAGCTGACGCAGCGGGCCGTCGCAATTCTGCAGCGCGCATTGCAAGTTGACCAGGAAACCGCGCGCCGCACTTTGCAAGCCTCCGGCAATCGCACTCCGGTCGCGATGGTCATGTTGGCCGCTGAGGTCACGCGTGCAGAGGCAGCGGCTGCGCTGAAGAAATCAAAGGGCAACGTACGGCAAGCGATTGCGTTGGCAAAACCTAAATAGGTATTAGCGTGTCCATACCGCGTCTTTCTCAAGCAACGATCTTTCAGCTCGTTTGACCCCTGCGGCACACTCGTTTACCTTGGGGATGCCGTTTCCGCTTCGCGTTGCGAGGGCCGCGGCGCGAGGCTTCTCCCCTTCATGGATAAAAAGCGCATCGTGGCCAGTGCGATCGTGTTCTTCATTCTGGCCGTTCTGGTTTACCTGCAATACCGCCACTGGCAGACGTTTGACTGGGGCACATTCTGGGCGCAGACCCATCTCATCAAGAAGCGGCACATATTCCACGCGGTGGCGCTGATCTACATCGGATATGTTCTGCGGGCGCTGCGCTGGAAGATTTTTCTACAGCCGGTGCGTCCGAAGGCAAAGTTGTGGGAGATGGTTTCGCCAACACTGATCGGCTTTACAGGGCTAGCGCTGTTGGGGCGTGCCGGAGAATTCATTCGTCCGTATTTGATCGCTCGACGAACTGATCTTCCTTTTTCTTCACAGGTGGCGGTGTGGGCGGTGGAACGAATCTTTGATATTGGCGCGTTCACCGTGCTGATGGTACTGGCGATTTTTCTGCCTAGCGCACTGCCGGCGATTCCTCATCCTGAGTACTACTTGCGTTTTCGCGAAGGCGGTTTTTTGCTGATTGGCCTCGTGTTGTTGGCGACGGTGGCTGCAATCGTGATTCGGCGCAGCGGGGACGCGGTGGCGCGATGGGTGGAAGAACGGTTTGGGCATTTATCTTCAAATTTTGGCCACCGCCTTGCGCAGAAAGTGCGCGAGTTCGGTCTTGGCCTGGATACGATTTCTGGGCCTGTTTCGTTGCTCATGCTGAGCCTGGTTTCCGTGGGCATGTGGTACATCATTGCATTGGCGTATCAGGAAACGACGCATTCCTACGGCATGGCGGCGCTCGATATTCCGGTCTCGCAGATTTTGATTCTGATGGGCGCGAGCATGGTGGGATCGATGCTGCAGTTGCCGGCTGTCGGCGGCGGTTCGCAGATGGCGACGATTGCGGCCCTTTCAAGCGTGTTCGACGTGCCTCCGGAGATGGCCGCGAGTTGCGGAATTTTGCTCTGGCTGGTGACGTTTGCGGCGGTGGTTCCGCTCGGGCTGTTGCTGGCGCATCACGAAAGACTTTCGTTGCGAAAGTTGTCGGAAGAGAGTCATCGTGCGGAAGAAACCGAGATCAACGGTCCACCCAGTTAAGTAAATCCTTAGCTATTACCTAGGTACGTGCGCGACTCTGAGCCGCTACGCCCCTGTTACAATTTCTGTATCAAACCCTGAACACTTATTCCCAGGCGGTATTAGTTCTCGATTCGCCCAGCGCTATGAAATGCCCATTCTGTGGATTTGCAAACGACAAGGTAGTCGATTCGCGAGAGAGTAAAGAGGCGGAGTCGATCCGTCGGCGGCGCGAGTGCTTGAAATGCGCGAAGCGATTCACCACCTATGAGCGGATCGATGAAATTCCTTACATGGTGGTGAAGAAGGATGGGCGGCGGGAAAAGTTCGACCGGCAGAAAGTTCTGAACGGATTGCTGCGGGCATGCGAGAAGCGGCCGGTACCGATCAGCAAGCTGGAACAGATTGTGAACGAAGCCGAGTCTTTTGTTATTGAATCGCAGGAACGAGAACGCAAAACGAGCGAACTCGGCGAGCTCATCATGAACCGGTTACGACGTTACGACAAAGTGGCGTATGTGCGATTTGCATCCGTGTATCTCGATTTCAAGGACGTGAAAGAGTTTATGGATGAGCTGAGAGATTTAATGAAAGCGAAGGAAGCGCCGGAAGTGCGGAAAAAGAGTGGTTAGTGGTATCCACTGAAAGGCTGTTATGAGTCATAAAGTAACGCTGATACCGGGCGATGGCATCGGGCCTGAGGTCACGCAGGCAACAGTGCGCATCCTCGAAGCCACCGGCGTTCGCTTCGAATGGGAGACGTTTGCCGTGGGCGCGCAGGCCTATGCGGACTTCGGCGAATATATTCCCAAGGAACTGATCGAATCGATTGAGCGCACCCGCGTCGGCTTGAAGGGTCCGGTGACGACGCCCGTGGGCGGCGGCTTTCCCAGCATCAACGTCGCTCTGCGCAAGAAATTTGAGCTTTATGCGAACTTCCGGCCGATTCGGAATTTGCCGCATATCCCCACTCGTTACCCCGATGTCGATCTCATCATTGTGCGCGAGAACACCGAGAGTCTCTACTCTGGCCTGGAGCACGAAGTGGTGCCGGGCGTGGTGGAAAGCTTGAAGATAATCACAGAAAAGGCTTCCACGCGCATCGCGCGTTTCGCTTTCGAATACGCCCGCAAGAATCAGCGCAAGAAAATCCACGCCATTCACAAAGCCAATATCATGAAGCTTTCGGATGGCTTGTTCTTACGCTGCAGCCGTACCGTAGCAAAGGAATATCCCGAGATTACTTACGGCGAGCACATCGTCGACAACACTTGCATGCAGTTGGTGATGAATCCTTATCAATACGACATGCTGGTGATGGAAAATCTTTACGGCGATATCATTTCCGACTTGTGTGCAGCCTTTGTCGGCGGGTTGGGATTTGTTCCCAGCGCCAATCTCGGCGACCATTGCGCGATCTTCGAAGCAGTACATGGCTCCGCGCCCGACATCGCAGGGAAGAATCTGGCGAACCCGACGGCTTTATTGCGGTCTGCGTTGCTGATGCTTCGCCATCTCGGCGAGCACAATGCTTCCACGCAAATCCGCAACGCTCTCGAAAGAGTGTACAGCCGTCCCGAAAAGCTCACCCGCGACGTGGGTGGGCAATCCGGCACGTCGCAATTCGCGGATGCCGTGATTGAAGAGATGGCGGCCCAGGCCGAGGTCCAGCCGTCGCACGTTTGATGCCCGAGCTCATGAATGCTGCGCCGACTACCATCCGCAATTTCCGGCTGAAGCTGGCTTTGGGGCTTGCTCTGGCCGCCTCTCTTGCGCAAATGGCGCCTGCGCAGACCCTTAAGGTCACGCTGCTCGGCACCGGCAACCCGCGTCCTTCGATGGAGCGCTTTGGCCCGAGCATTCTGGTCGAAGCGGGGCAGGAGAAATTGCTGTTCGATTGTGGCCGTGGCGCTCTGCAACGGCTTTACCAGATCAAGGTCGAACAGATTGACGGCTTGTTCCTGACTCATCTGCACTCCGATCACATCGTGGGGATTCCAGATCTCTGGCTCACCAGTTGGGTGATGGGACGCGAGGTTCCGCTTCGCGTGTGGGGACCGGCGGGAACTCGGCGTATGATGGCGCACCTCGAGCAGGCCTATTCCTTCGATATCCACATGCGGCGGGACGTCGACGAGAAGTTCCCGGCGCAAGGAGTGGAGATCCAAGCGAAGGACATTCACCAAGGTGTGGTTTATCAGAACGGAGACCTCAAAGTTACCGCCTTCGAAGTGGATCACGGCCTGATGAAACCCGCGTTTGGATACCGAATCGATTATGCCGGGCACTCGGTGGTGCTTTCCGGCGACACCCGATATTCGGAGAACTTGATCCGGTTTGCCCAAGGGACCGATGTGTTGATTCATGAAGTGCTCGATCCCGAAGCCTACAGCAAGCTCGTCAATTCCTATACAGCGGAGCAGCGCGCGCGCGTCGTGGCGCACCACACCACGCCGAATGAGGCCGGCAAGGTATTCACCAAGGTCGCGCCGAAACTCGCGGTCTATTCGCATATCGTCCCTCCGAATGTCCCAGACTTGGTTCTCCACACAAGAAAGACTTACTCCGGCCCTCTGGAGGTGGGAGAAGACTTGATGAGCATCGAGATCGGAGAGCGGGTTGAGGTTCGTCACGCGCAGCATTAAATCGAATTCCATTCTTCATTTCTTCATTCCCGTTTGACTTGTTCAAGTTTTTTAAGCGGAGTGTCTGCATTCCGCCATTGACTCTGGCCGCAGATGGGAGTAGATTCGCCCGTTCTGGGGTTTCTGGGGGATGACGCGCACAACACGGCGTGTAGGGGTGATTCTGTTTCAGCTAGGCGGACCTGACACGCTGGCTGCGATAGAGCCTTTCCTTTTTAATCTCTTCTGCGATCCCGATATCATCGACTTCCCTTTTGCCCGTATCGGACGCCGACCCTTAGCAAAATTAATTTCGACCACACGCGCGCGCAAAGTGCAACATCATTATGCGACGATCGGTGGAGGTTCGCCGATCCGACGCTTCACCGAGCAGCAGGCGCGGGCTTTGGAGACCGAGTTGGCAAACTGCGGAATCGATGCTCGATGCTTTGTGGCAATGCGCTACTGGCATCCCTTTACCAGCAAAGCCATCGCGCAACTCAAAGCGGCAAACTGCGATGAGGTGGTGCTGTTGCCTTTGTATCCGCAGTACTCCTCGACGACAACGGGCAGCAGTCTGAATGAATGGCGGCGGTTATTCCACGACGACGTGCCTGTACACAACGTTGGCGCCTTCTATCGGCATCCGATGTATTTAGACGCCGTCATAGAAAAAATTGAAGAAACGCTCACGCGATTCCCCGTGCCGGAGCGAGCCGAGATTGTTTTCAGCGCACACAGCATCCCCATGTCGGTGATCGCCAAGGGCGACCCTTACCAGCGGCAGATTGAAGAGACGGTGCAGCTTTTGATGGAACGGGGGGGATGGAGCAATCGTCACCGCCTCTGCTACCAGAGCAAGGTGGGCGCAAGTAAATGGCTGCAGCCTTCGCTGCACCGAACGCTGCACGATCTGGCGGCGGAAAAGGTGCAGGATGTTTGCGTCGTGCCGGTGGCGTTTGTTTCCGATCATGTGGAGACGCTGGGCGAGATCGACCACGAGGCGCGAGAAGAAGCGCGGCAACTGGGAATTGCGCAGTTCGAGATGAGCGCGGGGTTGAACGACTCTCCGAAGTTTATCCGTGCTCTTGGGGAGTTAGTGCGGGAAGCTTTGGGCCGAGACGTCGTTTCGCACGCTCGATTTGAGGATGCGGAAATAGGGGCGTCGACATTAGCGACTGCCGGGTAAGCGCGTCCATGATGTTTTAAGAAGTAAGTGCAACATCGTAGGAAGTTGTTCGAGAACATTCTCCGAGAACCAGGTGTTTCGAGAAAAGGAGGGGATCGATGGTTGAAACGGGGGCCGAGAAGCCTAACCCGAATCCTGACCCGGGCAAATCCGCTGCCACAAACGCGGCGGATGCCACGAAATATGTTGGCACGCCTGCGGTTGGCACCTCGAAGGCTGCCGCGGCTGCGGGGCTTTCTTCGTCAGGTCCATCCAATACGGAGATCGACCAACGACGCCGACGGTTGGTGTGGGTCGCCGTTACCGCATTCCTGACCGCATGGTTCCTCGCTTTTTTTCGATTCTTTCTTCCCCGCACTCTTTTCGAACCGAATACCGTTTTCAAAATCGGCTATCCCTCGGAGTTTGCCTTAGGGGTTGACACCAAGTTTCAGCAGAAATATCGCATCTGGGTCGACCGCACTCCGGATCGCGTCTTCGTGATCTACGCACGCTGCACTCATCTAGGATGTACGCCAGACTGGAAGCCTAGCGAAAACAAGTTCAAGTGTCCTTGCCATGGCAGCGGCTATGACAGCGAAGGAATCAATTTCGAAGGACCGGCGCCGCGTCCCATGGACCGCGCTCATGTAGAGCTTGCACCGGACGGACAGATTATCGTCGATACCTCGCGGCTGTATCAATGGCCGAAGGGGCAGCCGAGTAAATTCAACGATCCAGGAGCATTCTTAACGGGAGTCTAGAAGTTCGGTCTCGGGTCTTAGGTGTCAGGTCTCAGGCAAACCCGAGACCTAAAACCTAAGACCTAACACCTGATACTTGCAACCCAGGACTTTTTATATGGCTGACGAAAACAACGGCAAGAATGGCAAAGTGGGATTAGTCGACCGCGTTAAAGAAGACATTCAGGCGATGAAGGTTGACATCCCTGCGAAGGCGAAAGAGCAGATCGAAGGGCTGAAGGATCCGACCAAGACCCAGGTCTACACTTCGATTTTCCGCCACAAGCACGACGACACGCCGCGCAACCGGGCACTGGGCGTGCTGTCGAACGTGTTCCTGCATCTGCATCCCGCGAAGATCAATCGCGATGCGGTGCGCTACAGCTACACCTGGGGCATGGGCGGCATTACGTTCTTTCTCTTCATCATCCTCACCTACACCGGCGTGCTGCTGATGTTTTATTACCATCCCAGCAAAGTGCAGGCGTTTCGCGATGTTCTCTACCTCGAGCACGACGTACCTTTCGGAAAAATCCTTCGCAACATGCACCGGTGGGCCGCTCACCTGATGGTGATCGGCGTGTGGCTACACATGTTCCGGGTGTTTCTGACGGGCTCGTATAAGAAGCCGCGCGAATTCAACTGGAACATTGGCGTGTTGCTGCTGGTGTTTACTTTGCTGCTCTCATTCACGGGTTATCTGTTGCCTGATGATCAACTCGGGTTCTGGGCTGTGACCGTTGGCACCAACATGGCGCGAGCCACGCCTCTGCTGGGGCATGAAGGGCCGTTCGGCTCGATGTTGGGCATGACTCCCTACAACGACGTGCGCTTCGGTCTGCTCGGGGGATCGATCGTGGATGCAAACGCGTTGCTGCGATCGTATATCTGGCATTGCATCGGAATTCCGATCGTGGCTTCGATTCTAATGATTGTGCATTTCTGGCGCGTAAGAAAAGATGGTGGGATTTCGGGTCCGGCACCGGTGATGCTGCAAGCCGAAGCGGATAAGCCGCGAAGAGGGCCGAAGGCGGCGGGAGAGTAGCTGCAGGAAAAGCAGATTCCTCGCCGGGCTTTCGCCCAGCTCGGAATGACAAAGATTTATGAACGGCTAACGCGAGAATAATTATGGACTGGCGACAACTTTGGGAAATCTGCTCGGCTCCGGACAACGTGCCGATCGTAGGCTTGATTCCACTGCTCGGCTTCTACATTTATCTGGCGTGGAAGCAGGCGCATGCCAACGACGTTCTCATCGAGCAACTCGAAGGCGATGCCGCGCTCGCCAAGACGCATCACCGCAAGACCTGGCCGTTCAAGCAAGGCTGGCAGAAGGAAGTACACGTCTGGCCGTTTCTGCTCCGCATTGAATTTCTTGCCGCCATTATCGTGACTATCATTCTGATGATCTGGTCGATCACGCTGAACGCTCCGCTCGAAGAGCCCGCCAATCCTAACCTGACCATGAATCCTGCAAAGGCCCCGTGGTATTTCCTCGGACTGCAGGAGATGCTCGTTTACTTCGATCCGTGGATCGCCGGCGTGGTGATGCCAACCATGATCATCATCGGCCTCATGGTGATTCCGTACATCGATACCAACCCGTTAGGCAGCGGCTATTACACCTGGAAGCAGCGCAAATTTTCGATTGGGACGTTCCTGTTTGGATTCATCATCCTATGGGTCGCGATGATCATCATTGGGACATTCATCCGCGGGCCTGGCTGGCAGTGGTTCTGGCCGGGGCAAACGTGGGATCACAACCGGCTGATCTATGAGGTAAACCGCGACTTGCCGGATATTTTTGGAATCACGTCGAACATGGCGAAGGCCGTTTTCGGCGCGATCATTGTGGGCGGCTATTACGTACTGGGGGGCTTTCTGGTGTATTCGCTCTTCCGGCGGTATATGGGAAAAGATTTCAAGCGGATGAGCCTGTTGCAGTTCGGCATCACGCAATTTCTTTTGCTGAGCATGGTGGCCTTGCCCCTGAAGATGGGCCTGCGCCTCTTGTGGCACATCAAGTACGTGTGGATTACACCCTGGTTCAATGTGTAGGTTGTCATCTTTTGGATTGTCATCCTGAGCGGAGCCGGCGATTCGCGACGCGAATCGTTGGCGGAGTCGAAGGACCCCTATAGCCGAGCACGGTGCCGGGGCTAGATTCCTCGCTCCGCTCGGAACGACAAACATTTTCGGAGTCGTGAACACTTTCGGAGGAAGCGCGGTGCCTGAACAACCCAACCTCGAGCAAGACCCGATCACAACTAAGTCGTACGCCGCTTATTACCTGATCGCGATGGTGATTTTGATGGCGACGCTGTTCTGGGCCTTGTGGGATGAGGCGTGGAACCAGCGGCCGTGGAAGGCTCTCCAGGAAAGCTGGAAAGATCGCTACAGCGCTTTTCTTAACACGGCGCGGTCGAAATCGGCAACGTCTGAAAAAGATATCGAACAGAATCCGGACTATGCCGCACTCAAGCAGGTATACGAAAAAGCGTATCAGGATTCGAAGGCGCAG
>CAYOVU010000175.1:0-13330 GCA_964407505.1 uncultured Acidobacteriaceae bacterium
ACCCCGACTTCAAGTCGCGCTATTGGGACGTGCAGAGCACGCCGCTCTATCCCTTTGGCTATGGTCTCAGTTACACGACATTCTCCGTCAACCATCTGCAAGTAACGCCCAAGGCGCGAGTTGGGGTATTGCAGACGGGGACGATCGACGTCTCGACTGACGTGACCAATACCGGCAAGAAACCCGGCAATACCGTGGTGCAGCTTTACATTCACCAGCGCGCCGGCAGCGCCTCTCGCCCCATTCGCCAGCTAAAAGGATTTGAGCGTATTTCTCTGCAGCCCGGCGAAAAACGCACCGTGCATTTCACGCTGGGCCGGGATGAATTGCAGTTCTGGAGTCCGTCCGAAAAGCGATGGGTGGTCGAGCCGGAACGATTCGACGTATGGGTGGGCGAGGATTCAACCGCGCCGTTGCACGGGGAATTCGAGCTGACCGAGTAACGAAGAAATAAGTTGGTACCGCCGAAAACCACGAAGCCGGGCTGGTTGGCCCGGCTCTTCTTTGCGTGGAACTGGCCCAGTCAGTCTAGGTTTTGACTACCGGTCCAGAATGTCAAAATTCGGTGCAGCTAGAAGGCTTGAAACTTCCGAGTTTCCGTCTCACAGAAATCTCAAGACTTGCTGCGTCTCAACTTGCCTTGCGCCACTTTGCGCCACGGTTCACCCGCAGCCAAAGCGTAACTCTTACATCACCAACGCAAGGTTCTCTAACTCATGCTGCAGGACCGGCAGGGCGCACCCCGCCATCTCAACCCGTCCCGCTGCATCCAGGGCGGCCTTGGGCGAAACCCCATAGCCACGGCCCATCAGGAAAACCTGCAATAATTCAGCGGCTTCGTAGGAATCGATCATGCCGCCTTGCAGCAGATCGCTGCGCAAGGCAGCCAGCTCCGTCGCCGTGAATCTGTCTTTGTCATTGTGAACTGCGTCGTTCATCACCTTGTCCAGCATGGCCGTCATCACCTCCGACTCCGACCTCAACCGCTTGTTGCCTATTAGACTCATCGGCAGCCATACAAGTTGCATGCAATTCAGCTGCCGTGCCTTCCGTCTATTTTCATATACGGAAGGCTGGCCCCTTTAGATTCATAAACCCCTGTGAATATCGTAAGTTGCGGTCAGGTTCCGGAGCGTCACGCCGGCAACGGGAATCTCCGAAGTACTCCGGTAGTCCCGAAACTGACACAGAGTGTCGTTTGTGGCGGGAATGCTCACCGTTACTGTTGGCACCAACATCGCCCGGAACTGGCGTCTCGGAGAAGTTACCTCCGGTACACGTCCGGGATGTCAAAGGGAAGTAAAAATTGATGTTCGACGGTGAACAGGACTGTCAAGATTTGGGCACCAGATTCCGGGCCGCCGCTTAGGGACCGCGGCTCCGGAATTTCCACCCTCGCCGCGAGACTACGAGCTCTCGATCGTGGCTTCGTCGATCAGCATGATGGGAATATCGTCCTTCACCGGATAGACGCGGTGGCACTGCGTGCACTTCAAACTTTCCGGCTTTTCGCGGTACTCAAGTGCCTGCTTACACTTCGGGCAAACCAGAATTTCCAACAAGTCTTTGGGAATCATGACAGACGCATTGTACGACACTGACTCACACTCGACTGACAGGGGGTCCGAGAAAACAAAAATGAGAACTTTCTCCGCTCCTCGGTTGTCCTGCGTGTCTCGATGTCTCTGTGGTGAACGTTCTCGCTGCGTGTATGTTATAGAATCTCCACGAAGCGAAACTATGCCCGCCAGAATCCTCGACGGCACCAAGATCGCGCAAGACATCCGCCGAGAAGTAGCTGCGGACGTGAACTCCATGGCCGCCGCAGGGGTGCGCTCGGGCCTAGCTGTCATCCTCGCCGGTCACAACCCGGCCTCGGAGATTTACGTTCGCGGCAAGATCAAGGCCTGCGAAGAAGTAGGGATTTATAGCGAGCAGCTAACGCCGCCCGAGACCGCGACCACTGCCGAGTTGCTTGCGCTGGTCGACGAGCTGAACCGTCGCGACGAGATCGATGGCATCCTGGTGCAATTGCCGCTGCCTCCGCAGGTCGACTCGAAGAGAGTACTGATGGCGGTCGATCCCGCCAAAGATGTCGACGGCTTCCATCCCGTCAACGTTGGTTTCCTCTCGACCCAGCGTCCCGGCCTGGTTCCGTGCACGCCCGCCGGAGTCATCGAAATCCTCAAGCGCAGCAACATTCCCATTGCTGGGCAGGAAGCGGTGGTTGTGGGACGCAGCGACATCGTCGGCAAGCCCGTCGCGATGCTGCTGCTCAACGGCAATGCCACCGTCACCGTCTGCCATTCGAAGACCCACGATCTGCCCGCCGTCTGCCGCCGCGCCGACATCCTCGTAGCCGCAATTGGCCGCGCCGGAATGATCACCCGCGACTTCGTCAAACCCGGCGCGGGTGTGATCGACGTCGGCATGAACAAGGTCAAAGACCCTGCGGAGTTTCAGCGCCTGTTCGCCGGCAACGCAAAACGCGAAGAAACTTTTCGGACGAAGGGATCGACCCTGGTAGGCGATGTACACCCTGAAGTGGCCGATGTGGCGGGAGCGTTAACTCCCGTTCCGGGAGGAGTCGGACCACTCACCATCGCCTTTCTGATGTACAACACCGTGAAAGCAGCAAGAATGCGTCGCTTGAACCGCGTGCCAAAACTAAGCAGCAAATGAAAGTCTTTCACCACAGAGCCACAGAGGCACAGAGAAAATCGACGGCGGAAAGAACAAGTCCTTCTCTGTGTCTCTGTGCCTCTGTGGTGAAAGCCCTTCGTTCGGAGGCCTATTGCTGAAAGTCGGCCTCACGGGCGGTATCGCATCGGGTAAGTCGGTTGTCGGCGAGATGTTCGTCGCCCTCGGCGCGCACCTGGTTCAGGCGGACCGAATCGCCCATCAACTGATGTTGCCCGGTCAGCCCGTTTACAACGAGGTGGTGCGGCGTTTCGGCGGCGCGATCCTCAATCCCGACCTCAGCGTAAACCGCGGCAAGCTGGCTGAGGCAGCCTTCGGCCCATCAGTACCCGGCGCGGAAGGCAAGCCATCAACACCTTCCGCATCGCCGTCTCGCATTCAGGAGCTCAACCGCATCGTGCATCCAGCTGTGCTTCGCAGCCAGAATGAGTGGATGGAAGAAATGGGACGCCAGGATCCGCATGCCATCGCCATCGTGGAGGCCGCGCTCATTCTCGAGGCCGGAGCGGCGAAAAGCTTCGACCGCCTGATCGTGGTCACCTGCAGCGACGATCAGCGCATCGCCCGCTTCGCCGCGCGCCAAAAACTCGACCTCGACGCCGCCCGCAAGGAAGTCGAGCGCCGCATGGCCGCGCAGATGCCCGACGCAGAAAAAATCAAATCCGCCGATTACGTAATCGACAACTCCGGCTCCCTCGAACAGACGCGCGAGCAAGTTGGGCAGGTCTGGGGAGAACTTAGCACGCTTGTTGTCTCCCAGAAATAAGGTCTGCACCGACGTTCTTGAGACCTTGAATCTGCCTCGGTCAAGAAATTCGATGCCGAGGTCCAGCCTGGCCTGTGCCCTCCCGGCGGAACATTGGTTAGAATTCAACGTAGAATTAAGTGTGGGCTTTTTCTGAGACTCGTTCTCGGGATAAGTTCTCCGGACAAGTTCGCGTCCCAAGGTGTTTGCTCTTATGAGACTCATACGACCCGCAATCCTGGCGCTGGTGATCGCTGGCGCATTCTTTTACTTTACGACCTGGCGTTCCAATGCGAAGTTCGCGGCGTCGAATCCGGTGGGGTGGTTGAGCCATCCTGCGCATGTGGAGATTACCGAGGCTGCGCCGGGCGAGGGACTGGACAGTGAAGAGCAGAACAATATCAGCGTCTATCGCAGGAATATCCCGTCGGTGGTGAACGTCACGTCGCGAGCCATGTCATTCGACTTTTTCTACGGGATGGTGCCGCAGGAGGGGCAGGGGTCGGGCTTTGTGATCGATAAGGATGGACACATCCTTACGAACTATCACGTCGTGGCCGATGCGCGGCAGGTGGAAGTTACGCTGCACAATCGCAAGAAGTACAAGGCGACAGTGGTGGGCACCGACCCGGCGCACGATCTGGCGGTGATTCAGATCAAAGCGCCCGATCTGGTTCCGTCGGTGCTCGGCGATTCGCGCAACTTGCAGGTTGGGCAGAAGGTTTACGCCATCGGCAATCCTTTTGGGCTGGCGGGGACGATGACGCGCGGCATTGTGAGTTCGATCCGTCCGGTGCGGGAGCCCAATGGCGCGACTATCGATGAGGCAATTCAGACCGACGCCGCCATCAACCCCGGAAACTCCGGCGGGCCGCTGATGAACTGGCACGGAGAAGTGATTGGCATCAACACCATGATCCTGTCGAGCGTGGGGCAGAATTCTGGCGTTGGCTTTGCGATTCCGATCAATACGGCCAAGGCTGTGCTTAACGATTTGATGACTCTGGGCCGTGTTCGCCGGCCTGCGCTGGGTGTGAGGACGATTCCGATCAGCGCCGAGTTGGCCGATGAGATGGGGTTACCGGTCGAATACGGATTGCTGATTGTTCAAGTCCTTCCCGGGGGCTCGGCGGACCAGGCCGGCCTTCGCGGAGGCAGCGAGCGCGCCTATCTGGGTAACATTCCGATCATGCTGGGCGGCGATTTGATTGTGGCCATCGACGGTGAAAAGGTCGAAGACGAACAGGACCTCTCCCAGATGATGAACAATCACCGCGCCGGAGACACGGTAAAAGTCACGATCTACCGCAACAAGAAAAAGCTGGATGTGAACGTGCCGCTCGGCGAAGCCCGGGAACAGGTGTAAAGGCGCTCTGAGTAACGGATCGCTATGAATGTAGATACCATTCGCGAGTACTGTCTCTCTTTCCCCCAAGCCACCGAGAAGCTGCAGTGGGGCGATGCTCTTTGCTTCAAGATTAGCGAGAAAATGTTCGCAGTACTTTAGGATTGGATAATCCGCGTTTGTCCTTCAAGTGCGCACCGGAGACGTTTGCTGACTTGATTGAACGCGAGCACATTCAGCCCTCACCGTACCTCGGCCGCTATAAGTGGGTGATGCTCGACCGCCTGGATGCGGTGGGTTGGGACGAATTGCGCCAGTTAATTCAGGTGTCGTACGAGATGGTGTTAGCAAAGGCGCCCGGGAAGAAGTCCAAGAAAAAGAAAGGCCTCGCCAAAGGCACGACCCGCAAGAAGACCAGGCGCGCTTGAGAATCCGGGCGCGGAACGGAGTTTGCGGGCAAGACTGCCTTATCTTGTAGGCGGGAGTGCTCGTACCCTCGTGCTACCCTTGATTTGACTAGGCTTGCCACGGTCGGCTAGCCTCAAGAGTCCGCCTTTCCTGGACACCCTCGATCGAAATGCGATCCCGGCAAAAATCATTGATTTTGCTGCTGATGGCGGCGGTGACGGTATGCGCGTCGCCCAGTGCCCTCGGCTCTACCGAACCCGTCCATGCTCAACACGGCGTCGTGGTCAGCGTGCACGAATTAGCCTCGCGCGCTGGAGTCGAGATCATGCAAGCCGGCGGCAATGCCATTGATGCCGCCGTGGCTACTGGATTCGCGCTGGCGGTGGTGCATCCCCCCGCGGGGAACCTGGGCGGTGGCGGATTTATGCTGGTTCGGATGGCGGACGGCAAAGTGCATTTCCTCGACTACCGCGAAAAAGCTCCTGCGGCGGCAAAGGCAGATCTATATCTCAATGCACAGGGCAACGTGATCGAAGACGCGAGCGTGGTCGGATATAAAGCGATCGGCGTTCCCGGCTCGGTTGCAGGCATGGTCTATGCCGAGAAGAGATACGGCAAGCTCACGTTGAAGCAGGTGATCGCTCCGGCCATTCGGCTCGCGCGCGACGGTTACGCTCTAACCTGGGCTGAAGCGCGCGATTTTGAGCATGACAAATATCTGGGCACGTTCCCGGAGTCGCGGCGCATCTTTCAGCGCGACGGCAACTTCTATAAGGCAGGAGAAGTTTTTCGACAGCCCGAACTGGCGCGAACTTTGGAGCGAATCGCCGCGAATCCTGACGACTTCTACCACGGATCGATGGCGCGCGAGTTGGCGGCGGCGTTGCAGATGGGCGGGGGGCTGATTACCGCTGACGATCTGGCGCACTATGAAGTGAAAGAACGCGAGCCGGTTCGTGGGACCTATCGGGGATATGAAATCATCAGCGCGCCGCCGCCGTCTTCCGGCGGGACCGTTCTGATTGAATCGTTGAACATTCTGGAAGGGTACGATTTGGCCAAGATGAGCAGCCGGTCGGCAGAATCGATCCACTACACGACAGAGGCGTTCCGGCGGGCGTTTTTTGATCGCGCGGAATTCCTAGGCGATCCGGATTTTTCTAAGATTCCAGTCGCGCAGCTCATTGACAAGAAATATGGCGTTGCCTGGGGCCAGTCGATCGCAACGGACCACGCCAGCCCCAGCAAAGAATTGAAGCGTCCGGCGATTTTCAGCGAGCTTGAGCAGTATGCCGCATCGCATCCGGCACCGGTTTCGAGTCGTGAATCGCCGCACACGACGCACTATTCCGTAGTGGATGCCGAGGGAAACGCAGTCGCAGTCACGACCACGATCAATGACTGGTTTGGATCGCGGGTCACAGCGGAAGGCCTCGGCTTCCTGTTGAACGACGAGATGGATGATTTTTCCGCCAAGACTGGCGTGCCGAATTCCGATGGTTTGATTCAAGGCGCGGCGAATGCGATCGCGCCGGGCAAGCGGCCGCTGTCATCGATGACGCCGACTCTCGTTGTGCATGACGGCCAGACTGTTCTCGTGCTGGGGTCTCCCGGCAGTTCGAAAATTATTACCACGGTGGCCAACGTTCTGATGGGTGTGATCGATTACGGCATGAATATTCAGGAGGCGGTGAACGCTCCGCGCTTTCACAATCAATGGATGCCGGACGTGTTGAACGTCGAGCGCTGGTTTTCGCCGGACACAGTGCAGACTTTAGAGAAGATGGGATATCACGTGCAGGTCGGGCTGCACGAGTTTGGAAACGTCAGTCCGTATTGGAGCGATGCCGAGTGCATCGCCATCGACACGAAGACGGGTGAGCGACTTGGCGCCAGCGACGGCAGGAACGGTGGGAAAGCAGTGGGATATTAGAGAATTGTTGATTAATGATTTTTGATGCTGATTAAAAATCGAGAGCTCCCAAATTTTGGTCTTAATCAACAATTAGCAATTCCTCGACAAGGACCGGGCATGTTGAAAGCGGTATCAACCTATTTATATGTGCGGGAGCGTCTGCATCCGGGAATTCTGGATGGCCTGACCCGCAGCGGAGTGCAGGCGATCGAAATTTTCGCGGCGCGGCAGCACCTCGATTACGCCAACCGCAAAGCTCACGTCAGAGAAATTGCCGAGTGGTTTCGCGGGAGTGAAGTTCCGCTGCACTCTGTGCACTCGCCACTCTACGCCGATTACGAGTGGGGCCGGGCCGGTGCGCCTCCGGTGAATCTCGCGTCCACCGACCGGGCCGGTCTGGTCGAGGCGATGGATGAGGTGAAGCGAGCGCTCGAAATTGCGGAGCAGATTCCATTTCGCTTTCTGATTCAGCATTTGGGAGTGCCCAACGAGACCTTCAGCGAGAAGAAGTTCGAATCGGCAATGACCTCCATAGAACATTTGCGTGCATTCGCCAAGCCGCTGGGCGTGCGGATTCTTTTGGAAAACATTCCCAACGAACTTTCCACGCCGGAGCGGTTAATGGAGATGATTCAAACTGCCCACTTTGATGACGTGTGTATTTGCTTTGACTTCGGCCATGCCCACATCATGGGTTCGGTGAGCGAGGCGTTTGAGATTCTTCGCAAGCAGGTCTGTTCGTCCCACGTTCACGACAATAACAAGGTGCAGGATTCGCATTTGTGGCCCGGAGCTGGAACAATCGACTGGAAGGAAGCGATGGCGCTGCTGCGCTCTGCCCCGCAAACCCCGCCACTGTTGCTGGAACTTGGGGAAGATGAGAAAGTGAATCCGCTGGAAAAACTGAGAGAAACATTCAAGAAGCTGGAAGGAATTTAGCGATCAAGCGATTGAGTCATCGAGTGATTTGACTCAAGCAGTGTGCAACCGTAATTCAATCGCACAATGACTCAATCACTTAATTACCCAATTCACTATGTCCCCTGTAACTACCATCGCTGAAATCGGCAAACATGAAGGCCAAACCGTTACCCTGCGTGGCTGGCTTTATAACCTGCGCGAGAGCGGAAAGCTATTGTTCCCACAGTTTCGTGACGGCTCAGGCGTAATCCAGGGCGTCGTGCCGAAGAACGCAGTCACACCAGAGGTGTTCGACGCAATCAAGACGCTGACGCAGGAGTCGAGTGTGATCGTCGAGGGCAAGGTTCGCGCCGATAAGCGCGCGCCCGGCGGCTACGAACTAGATGTGCTCAACGTGCAAGTCGTGCAGCGCGTGCCGGAGTCTGACCCTTACCCCATCACTCCAAAAGAACACGGCGTCGATTTTCTGATGGAGCATCGGCATCTGTGGGTGCGCTCGCAACGGCAGGCTTCGATTCTGCGAGTGCGCGCGGAGATCATCAAGGCCGTGCGTGATTTCTTCGACGGGCAGGGCTTCACGCTTACCGATCCGCCAATTATCACCCCGGCCGCGTGTGAAGGCACCAGCACGCTTTTCCCCGTCAATTACTTCGAGGATCAGGCGTACCTCACGCAATCGGGACAGCTTTACATCGAAGCTACGGCGATGGCGCTGGGCAAGGTTTATTCGTTCGGCCCAACCTTTCGCGCGGAGAAGTCAAAGACGCGCCGTCACCTCACTGAGTTTTGGATGGTCGAGCCTGAAGTTGCTTACGCCGACCTCGACGACTTAATGGATCTCGGCGAGGGCCTGATCGCTTTCGTTGTAAAGCGCTGCCTGGAGAGGCGGCGCGCGGACTTGCAGATCATCGGCCGCGATGTTTCAAAACTCGAGAAGGTTGAACCGCCCTTCCCGCGGATCAGTTACGACGACGCGGTAAAAAATCTGCAGGAGGGTCACGCGAAGGATGCACTGGAAGCGAAATTCGAATGGGGCGGCGACCTGGGTTCGCCGGACGAAACTTATCTCTCGGCGCAATTTGACAAGCCGGTGATGGTGCATCGTTATCCGGCAAAGGTAAAAGCCTTCTACATGGAACCCGACCCGCAGCGGCCCGAACTGGCTTTGTGCGTGGATGTGCTGGCGCCGGAGGGTTATGGGGAGATCATCGGCGGCTCGCAGCGTATGGCCTCGCACGAACTGCTCGTGCAGCGAATTCACGAGCACGGATTACCGGAAGAGGCGTTCAAGTGGTATCTCGATTTGCGCAAGTACGGCAGCGTGCCCCACGGCGGCTTCGGCATGGGAATCGAACGCGTCGTGGCTTGGATCTGTGGACTGGAACACGTGCGCGAAACAATTCCGTTCCCGAGAATGCTGCATCGACTGTACCCCTGAAATTTAGTAATTGCGTAATCTAGTAATTGAGTAATTATTTAAGAGCTAAGAATCCGGCGCTTTCTGCTTTTCAATTACTCAATTGCTAAATTACGCAATTACCAAATCCCTATGACCCTCAGCACCACCAACATCGCCGCCAAGAAAATCCGCGTAATCGGCGTGCCGCTCGACCTCGGCCAGTCGCGCCGTGGCGTCGATATGGGGCCTTCGGCCGTTCGCGTGGCCGGACTTGAGGCGCGGCTGGAAGCTTTGGGGCACGAGGTTGAAGATGGTGGCAACGTTGCGGTTGCCATCCCTGAACAGAAAAAGGAAGGCGACACCCACGCAAAGTACTTGAAGGAAATCACGGCAACCTGCACCAAGCATGCGGAGCTGGTGATCAAAACGCTTGAAGCCGGGAAAATTCCCTTAGCGCTCGGCGGCGACCACTCGATGGCTGCGGGCACGGTTTCGGGAGTAGCCGAATTTTATCGCCGTCAGAATCAGCGCATCGGGCTAATCTGGATCGACGCTCACACCGACATCAACACTCCAGAAACTTCGCCGAGCGGCAATGTCCACGGCATGCCGCTGGCCGCACTTATGGGGCTGGGCCCCCAGGAGCTGCAGAATATCTTCGATTTTTCTCCTAAGGTGAAGCCGGAAAACTGCGTGCTCGTGGGCGTGCGCGACATCGATGCCGTCGAAAAAGAAAACGTCCGTCGAGCCGGTATCGGAGTTTTCACCATGCGCGACATCGACGAGCGCGGCATGCGCACCGTAATGGAAGAAGCCCTGCGTATGGCTGGGCGCGGCACCGCCGGCTATCACATTTCGCTCGACATGGACTGGATCGATCCAGAAGACGCGCCAGGCGTTGGCACTCCTGTACGCGGTGGCGCGACCTATCGCGAAGCGCATCTGGCGATGGAAATTATCGCCGACCACGGGCGCATGTTGAGCTTCGAAATCGTCGAAGTAAATCCAGTGATCGACGAACACAATCAGACGGCGGATCTGGCGGTTGAGCTAGCATTGTCGGCATTCGGGAAGAAAATTCTGTAGGGTGTGTCATGAAAAAGCTTCGAGTCGGCATTCTTTTCGGCGGACGCAGCGGCGAGCACGAAGTCTCTCTGCTCTCGGCTGCTTCAGTTCTCAACGCCATCAACAAAGACAAGTACGAAGTCGTGCCCATCGGCATCACCAAGGATGGCCGCTGGCTTACGGCGGAGCATGCTGAGAATCTGCTGCAGGGCAAGCTCGTCCTGGAAGCGCGACAACTGCGCGCCGGCGATCCGGACATCACCGACACTGCTGCCGTGCTGGCTCAGGGAGAATCTGTCGTGGTGCCGCCCGAACCCGTGCACCGTGAGAGCGGGCTGGTTCCTTTCCAAACCGATGCGGCCCTTATGCGTCGCGCCAGCGATCGCGCCATCAACGTCGACATTATTTTTCCAGTGCTGCATGGCACGTTCGGTGAGGATGGAACCATTCAGGGCCTGCTGGAACTAGCTGACATTCCCTACGTGGGCGCCGGCGTGCTCGGGTCGGCCGCGGGCATGGACAAGGACATCATGAAGTCTTTGTTCCTCGCCGCGGGCATCGCAATCGTGAAGCATGTCACCATTCTCCGCAGCGCGTGGGAGAAAGAGCCCAAGAAGGTTGAGAAGTTTGTAGAGAGCAAGCTGAAGTATCCGGTGTTCGTGAAGCCGGCGAATCTGGGATCTTCGGTCGGAATCAGCAAGGCGCACAATCGCAAGGAACTCGGCCCCGCGATTGAGGAGGCCGCGAAATTCGACCGCAAGATTGTCATCGAGCAAGGCGTGGGCGGAAATAAAAATAAGGCGCGTGAGATCGAGTGCTCGGTGCTCGGCAACGACAACCCAATGGCGTCGGTGCCGGGAGAAATTGTCCCCATCAAAGAGTTCTATGACTACAACGCGAAGTATCTCGACGAAGGTTCAGAACTGATCATTCCGGCAAAGCTCACGAAGACGGAGACCAAGAAGATTCAGGAACTGGCGGTAAAGGCCTTCAAAGCGGTCGATTGCTCCGGTCTGGCGCGCGTCGATTTTCTGATGGAGCCTGGCCCCGGGGAGGCACGTAAGATTTATGTAAATGAGATCAACACGATGCCGGGCTTCACGGCAATCAGCATGTATCCCAAGCTATGGGCTGCGTCCGGTCTTGAGTACGAGGATCTGATCGACCGTCTGATCAAGCTCGGCCTGGAACGTCACGCTGACAAAAAGAAAAATCAGTACAGCCGTTGAAGTGTCTCCACTTCCTCAAGCTGTGCGGCTTACGGAGCCCCGGCCTTCTCCATGAAGCTCGCCTGATCGTTCTTCATCTTCTTCAAGCCGGCCATTGGCAGATAGACCATGTGCCCCGCGTCGTAAGTCGTATAGGAAATGTTGTCGCGATATTTCGGAGGCAAGTCCAGATGCTGAATCGAATAGTTCGCCGCAAAGTAAGGCGTTGCTAAATCGTAGTAACCCTCCATCACTAAAATCTTCAGGTATGGGTTTTTTACGATGGCTTGCCGCATCGCCGAAGCGGTGTCGGGGAAGCCGCCGATCGCCGATCCCCAATCCCACTTGTCGAAGCTTATGTCTTGCGCTCGCACGTAATACGGCATGTCGGTTTTGTAACCCAGCTCGGTGCGCACATAGTTATTGAATACCGAAGTGAAGGGCGGCTGCGTGGCGGAGCCGGTTGGATCATAAGCCGGAGTATCAAGCAAGCCGTTCGGATCGGGACCGGTATAGCGGCCATCGAGGCGGCCAACGCGCAGCTTCTGGTCGATCAGCAAATAATGAGTGAACTTGCGGACGTTGATGCGCAGGTTTGCCTCGTCCACAATCTCTTTGCTCAGCCCGGTGTAATGTGCGAGTTCATTGATAATTTTCTCCCGCTCTTGTGGAGTAAGTGCGTCTCCTTTTGCCAGCGCCTGGGCGTAATCGCCAAAAGCCCACCGCTCCGATTCCTGCCGGGCGCGATCTAGGTCCTGAGCAAGATCGGGTGCAAGCTTGTGGTGATACGCAGCGATCATGGTGAACGACGGAATCAGAAAAATATACGGCTGGTCGTTGGTATTGGTTTCTTCGAGAGTTTCAAAGTTCAAGACGCTCGAAAGCAGCGTGATGCCGTTGAATGAGATGCCGCGGTCCGCGAGATAGCCCGCGATCCCGGCGGCGCGCGTGGTTCCGTAGCTTTCTCCCAGGATAAACAGCGGCGAAGGCCATCGTTCATTGCGCGTGATGTATAAGCGGATGAACTCGCTGAAGGCCTCGATATCTCCCTTGACGCCCCAGAATTTCTTGAACAGCTCAGAATCGCCGGCCCGGCTGAATCCGGTGCCGATCGCGTCGATCAGCACCAGGTCACTCTTATCGAGCAAAGTATAGGGATTGTCTTCCATGCGGTAGGGCGCGGCTGGCATGAATCCATCGGGCTGCAGCACGACGCGCCTGGGCCCGAGCGCTCCCATGTGCAGCCAGATCGAGGCCGATCCCGGGCCGCCGTTGAAAGCGAACGTGAGCGGACGCTTGGCAACGTCCTGGCCATCGAGTGTATACGCGACGTAGAACATTTCGGCTTCGATCTTGCCATCGCCGCGCTTGATCGGTAGTCGGCCAGCGGTCGCCGCGTATTTCAGCGCCTTTCCATCCACACTGATCTGGTGATGGGTCACGACCGGGGGCACCTCGGTCATGTCGAAGTGCTCCTCTTTGTCTTTATCTCTATCTCTGTCGGCATTCGCCTGCGGTGTCGCTGGCCTTTGTTCAGCCGGGTTGTCGGGCTTAGCAGCCGCATTCTCCGCAGGCTCAGTGGGCACAGTTGCCGGCGCTTTCTTTTGATTCTGCGTTTTCGGGG
>CAYOVU010000176.1:0-11706 GCA_964407505.1 uncultured Acidobacteriaceae bacterium
TGGCGGAGAGAGTGGGATTCGAACCTGCGTTACCCTTTTGAATTCGGTAAATCCCGACGTTTGCGTAACTTGCAGCCAATAATTAAGTTAACCAGAGAATTAACGGCCGGAGGTGGGTGCAGATTCCCGAAAAAATCCGACTATAGCTCCCTTCACTTAGGCGAATGGTAGGCGATCGTGTGGCTGAAAGTGGTCAGGATCACGCCCACCCCTAAAATCCTGCAAACAGATCACGATAACTGTTTGCTCGGGCGAACAGTCCAGAGAGATAAGTATTTCGGCAGCTCCAAGGTGAGTGCCGTGATAGGACCAGCGCCGTGAATCGTCCTCAGCCGCCTTACTCCCTCGGCAATTGCAGTGCGACCTCAACCCTTTCAGTCTAAGTGCGCACTTCAGCATTTGCATTGACCGCGATTTTTCCAGCGTTTAAGATTCGTGGCCTGATGACGCCGCAGACTCCATTGATCGGTCAAGTGCTGGGACATTACCGCGTGGTCGAACAGATCGGCGCCGGCGGAATGGGCTTGGTGTTCCGGGCCTCCGACGAGCAACTGGAACGTGACGTAGCCATCAAGGTGCTTTCGCCCGGCATGCTTGCCGATGAAGCCGCCCGAAAACGCTTCCGCCGTGAAGCACTGACTCTCGCCAAGTTAAATCATCCGAATATCGGAACGGTTTATGAATTCGGCAGCCAGGATGGGTTGGACTTTCTGGTGATGGAATATGTCGGCGGCGTCGCCGTCGATGCTCGACTGAGCAGTGGGTTCTTACCGCAAAAGGAGATCTTTCGCTTGGGATTTCAACTGGCGGACGGCTTAGCCAGCGCCCACGAACATGGCGTCATTCATCGGGATCTCAAGCCAGCCAACCTCCGTTTAACGAAGGACAATCGACTCAAGATTCTCGATTTCGGCCTCGCCCAGTTTATCCGGCAAGAAAACGACTTGGGAATCACGGTGAGCATTTCGGAGACGAAACAAGTCACCGGCACGCTTCCTTATATGTCTCCCGAGCAATTGCGTGGCGACGTTACCGGTCCCTGCTCTGATATCTGGTCCGCAGGCGTGGTGCTTTATGAATTGTCGACCGGGCGGCGTCCGTTCACATCCACTCAAGTCCCTCTTTTGATCGATGCCATCCTCAACAAACCACCGGAACCTCCCAGCGCGCTGAATCCTAAGATCTCGCCGGGAATGGAGATGTTGATTCTCAAATGCCTCGACAAAGATCCCGAACGTCGCTACCAGTCTGCGAGGGAATTGCGCGTCGATCTCGATCGCCTGACCATGCCGCTTTCGCAGGCACACTCCGCCGCGATTCCAGCGGCTCATCCTCTTCCGCTTCCGGTTACTGCTCCGGTTCGAACTCCGTCTCGAAATTGGGTAATACCAGCAGCCGTTTTTGCGGGTTTGATCGTTCTGCTCGCGGTCAGTTCCCTCGCTTATTTGTATCTTCATCATGCAGTTCCACGGAAAGCTGGAATCAGCGCGCCCACCCGGCGCCGCACAGTTGCCGTGCTGAACTTTAAGAATTCCACGTCACACCCCGAGGCGGCATGGCTTTCCACAGCTCTTCCCGAGATGTTAACCACGGAACTTGCAGTCGGCGAGAAATTGCGCACCATTACTGGCGACGAAGTTGCGCAGATGAAAATCGATCTCGCCCTGCCGGACTCCGACAGCCTGGCGATTCAGAACCTGGTTCAGGTTGGAAAAACTCTCGGCGCGGACTTGGTGGTGCTCGGCTCCTATGTGGCATTGAGCGGCGGCCAACTGCGCCTCGACCTTCATCTGCTCGACGTGGCCGCCGGAGAAACTCTGCTCTCGGTGAAAGAAATCGGCGAAGAAGCGAATCTGTTCGATCTGGTCAGCCGTGCCGGAGCGCAGTTGCGCGAAAAATGCGGCGTCGGGCAAGTTAATCCGGGAGATCAGGCGACTGTCCGCGCGGCATTACCGGCTACCCCCGAAGCCTCAAAACTCTACGCCGAAGGACTCGCCAAGCTGCGAGTCCGTGACGCCATCGCCGCTCGTGATCTTCTTCAAAAAGCTGTGGCTGCGGATCCGGATCACGCCTTGGCTCATTCTGCTTTGGCGGATGCGTGGGCCCTCCTCGGATTTGACGAGAAGGCTCGCCTCTCTGCCAAAAGTGCGTACGACCTTTCGAAATCGCTTTCTCGCGAGGAGCGTTTGCTGACCGAAGCCCACTATCGCGAAACTTCGAAAGAGTGGGACAACGCGGCTCAAGACTATCGCACTCTTTTCGGATTCTTCCCTGACAACCTCGAATACGGTCTGCTTCTCGCCCAGGCGCAGGCGCGAGGAGGAAAAGGCAAAGAAGCGTTGGCGACAGTAGATTCACTGCGCCGGCTGGCAGGGCCGGCGGGCGACGATGCGCGTATCGATCTTGCGGCCTCCGAAGCCTCGCGAGCGCTCGGCGACTTTAAGCAAGTACAGGCTTCGGCCATTGTGGCGGCTCAGAAAGCACGACCGCAGAATGCAAGGCTGGTTTTGGCCCGCGCGCTTTTTCTGCAGGGATTCGCCCTCGAAAATCTCGGCGATCCTGCCGCCGCCATGACTGCGGTCGAGGAGGCCGGCCGCATCTACCAGGCAGTCGGCGATCGCTTCGGCTTCGCCAGCACGCTCGAGGTCACAGCTCAGGTGCTGGCGGATCGCGGGGACCTGCCAGCAGCGCTTGGCAAATTCAACGAGGAACTTAGCATCGCGCGCGAGGTAGGCAATCGCAGGGCGGAATCTTCCGCGCTGAATAACATGGCCAACGTCCTCAGTCAGCAGGGCGATGCCGACAAAGCGCGAAAAATGTACGAAGAGGCCGGCGCGATTTTCCACGAGGTCAGCGACCAGAACAACTATGCCCAGACGGTAATTAACATCGCCAGCGTTATGCAAAACGAAGGGGATCTAGCCGGGGCCAGAAAGACTTTCGATCAGGCGCTCACTCTGTTTCGTGAAATCAATGATCAAAACGGCATTACGTTGTCGCTCACTGGGATTGGTACGGTGCTCGATGCCCAAGGTGATTCCACTGACGCGAAGAAAACGTTGGAACAGGCGATCTCTTTTGATCTTGCAGGCGGACAATCGAACCCTTCCACTGACAAACTGATCGACATGGGCGATATCCTGCAACACCTGGGCGATCTCGCCGGAGCGCGCCAAAAATATTCCGACGCGCTCGCCCTTGCGCGCTCCGCGGGCGATAAGAGCATGTCAGCTTACGCCCTTGCGGGGCTGGGAAGTGTGGAATTAAAAAATGCCGATCTCACAGCCGCGCGCAAGGATTTCGAAGAGGCTCTTTCCCTCCGCACCGGGTTAGGAGAGAAAGACACAATCACCAGCACAAAGGTTGCAATCGCCGAATTGACGATTGAAGAGGGTCATCCCGGCGCGGCGGAGAAACCCGCACTCGAAGCCAAGGATGAGTTTCAGAAAGCCCACAAAAGTGACGAACAGATCGCAGCCACCTCCGTGCTCGTGACCGCTCTTCTGGCTGAGGGAAAGAATGACGACGCCTTGAGGGAAGTGTCGAAGGCTGCCCCGATTGCGGCGAAGAGCCAGAATCTGAGTACGCAGTTGGCCTTCGCGATCGCTGCGGCGCGCGCCGATGCGGCCTCGCATCAATTTGCCGCAGCCAAGAGCATCCTCAAAGAAGCGCTAGGCAAGGAGACAAAGTCGAACTACCTCGGCGACCAACTCGAAGCACGCCTGGCTCTGGAAGAAGTTGAGTTGAAATCACCCAAGTCGCCAGCCTCCCGAGCGCGCCTGGAGCAATTACAAAAAGACGCCAAAGAAAAAGGTTTCAATCTGATCGCGCGCAAAGCTTCTGCGCGCTAGAAATGTCCTAAATGTTTGCGCATTGAGTGCAAACTCTTTCATCTTGACATTTCTTTACCCGGCACTCATACTCCCCAGCCAAAGTGTGCGGGGCCCTCCGTTTGCATCACGTTAGCTCGTCCTCATACGAAATTTCGTTTGATGTTCGCTTTTCAGGGCCAGGGCCATTTTCATAAAAAAGTAAAACAAAAAATTTTCTGCATGGGGAAGAATATGAAAAAAATCTTCCGAGTAATCGGAGTCACCGTAGCCGGGATGCTGGCGTGCGGGCTAGGCAGTTTGCCAGTGTCCGCCCAGTCCACTTTTGTATATGTGAACAATGAGGCCGCTGCTGCAAATTCCATCTCGGCATTCTCCGTAGGCACCAGCGGAGCCTTGACCCCGGTGCCGGGCTCGCCATTCGCAACAGGCGGTTCCGGGAATGGTGGCTTTTACTATGCCTCGAATGGCATCGCCGCTACTACGGTCGGCAACTTCCTCTTCGCGTCTGACGACCAAAGCAATGACATCGCTGCTTTTTCTATCAACACCAGCACCGGGGCTTTGACGGCCGTTCCCGGTTCGCCCTTCGCCTACGGCACTGCAGGCGCGAACCCTTACGGCATCGCGCTGGCGGTGACCCCAGACGGCAAGTTTCTCTATGTCGGCGACGGCGGCAATGGCACTTCCGGTGACATATGGGGCTTTAGCATCGCATCCAACGGAGCTTTGACACCGATTACGGGGTCGCCATTTGCCGTCCCGGCTTCTGTGGATGGCATTAATGTCACGCGCGATGGAAAATACCTGGCTGCAACCCTGCCGGCTTCGGCGGAGGTTGCGATGTTCAACATCGGCTCGGGCGGCGCACTCGCCCCTGTGACCGGTTCGCCCTTTTCGACCGGCGGAGGCTCCACCTATGCGGACAGCAACTGCGCTTCGAATCTGCTCTTTGCTGCTGATGCCACCGACGGAGAGACAACGGAAGTAAGTGTGGAAACGATTGCCGCCGGCGCTTTAAGTTCGATCACAGGCTCACCCTTTACCTTCGACGTCGGCGGAAATTCCAATGTCGGTGTCCTAGGCCCGTATGACAACTTCCTCTTTGTCAGCAACCAAAGCAGCAATACCGTGACGTCGCTCAGCGTAGCGACGGGCGGAAGCCTTTCTGAAGTAACTGGTTCCCCCTTCGCAGATCCGGCAGGCGGAATTCCTCTGCTGATGGGAACGAACCAGACCGGAACACTGCTTTTTGTCGTGAACGGATATAACGACGCCAATAACAGTGTGAGCGCCTACAACATCGGCGGCGATGGCAGTTTGAGCCTCGTAGCGGGGTCGCCTTTTGCGACGGGCATCTCAGGCAAGGCCTCCCTAACCGTGTTTCCCCCGAAGACCTGCGGAACCGTGACCTCAACCCCGGGCCCCTTCGCTTATGTGACCAATATCAACAGCAACAATGTCTCGGTGATCAATATTCCCACTTCATCGGTGGTTAACACCATACAGGTCGGTTCCGGTCCCTGGGGAGTTGCCGTCTCTCCTGACCAGTCGCAGCTTTACGTCAGCAACAATCATGGCAACAACGTCTCGGTGATCAACGCCGCAAGCAGCACCGTCGTGGCCACGATTCCAGTTCAATCGTCCCCCTTCGGAGTGGCGTTCACTCCCGACGGAAGTGAAGCCTTTGTGGTGAACGGATCCTCCAACAGCGTTTCGATCATCAACACCGACAGCCAATCCGTCGCAGCCACTGTGCCAGTGCAGCAGAGTCCGGTCGGAGTGGCGATGGCGCTCACCTCGAATGGGACCTTCGCCTACGTGACCAACTCCGCATCCAACTCCGTTTCCGTGATTGCAGTGAATAGTTCGACGGTACTCAAAACCATTCCGGTAGGCTCCGGGCCTCGCTGGGTAGCGGTCGCTCCGAACAGCAGTCTGGCCTATGTTGAGAATGCTGGAAGCAACACCGTCTCGGTGATTTCCGTCGCGACCAATACTGTGACGGCCACGATTCCGGTTGGAATGAGTCCGTTCGGCGCCGCCTTCACTCCAGATAGCAGCCTCGCTTATGTCGTGAATAGCGCTTCCAATACGGTCTCCGTCATCGATACTGCGAGTAGCGGTGTGATAGCCACCATGGCAGGCTTCAGCAACCCGGTGCATGTCGCGCTCAGTTCGGATGGATCTTCCGCTTATGTCACCAACCTCAATGCCAACAACGTTTCCGTAATCGCTACCACGACCAACACGATCACGGGCACTGTTGCCGTCGGCTCGGCCCCGATTGATGTCGCAATCGCCGCGGCTGCGCCTACGTCGCAACAAATCACTCAACCATTGAGCCCTACCCAGCCTAATGTTTTTAACTTTGGAACCAATACCTATACGGTGCAATATCCCGCAGGGACGCATTTCTCAAATATCGATATGACCGTAGACTCGGTCGAGCTTACGCAGACGCAATTCCAGCAGCGCGTGGCGGGCACTCAATTTGCCAATGCCACCTGCATTGTCTACTCGGGCGCTGGCGGCAACTGTGTGGACGACGAAGTGACGTGTTCGCGTGGCGGCAGCCCCATCTCATGTCCCGGTGAGGCGCAACCCACCATCGCGGTGCAGACCAGTTTCGCCACGCTGCAAGGCATTATCAATCCCGGCTACCTCACGACACCGATCGGCGAAAATGACTGGGCCAACATATTCAGCGGATTTTCCGATCCAACGGTGAAGGGGAAAACCACGGGCTTCTCCGAATTTGTCGCTGTGAGTCTCGGAGCCAACAATCCCCAAGGCCTGGCCAAGCTCCAGATTCTTTATCCGATCTTCCCGAAGACTTATTCCCACGGGCAGACCATCCCGATCGCTATTCGCCTGACCTCGATCGCCACCGGAAAGCCGGTCACCGACGCAGAGGTCAGCATCGTGGTAGTAATGACCGCCGATGCCCATGGCAACCCGACGCAGAAGACTGTTTTCGCGAAAACCGACGCTTTTGTACAGGACTATGGCGCCCATGACTACCTGTTTAACCTGCAAGCGGGCAAGTATGCCGCGGGCACATACACCGTCACGATTTATGGCAATGCGTTCCCCGCGTTTCAGGGCCAGTTCAAGATCCTCAATTGAGCGAGGATTGCTGGAACTGCAAGTCGGCGGCCGAAGGTTCGGCCGGAGTTTGGTGAACACGATCTCGCTTTGAAAGGTCCTGACAACTCATTAGGGCCGAATTCCCTGCTTGTGATCGCATTACATTTGCCTCATGCCCTTCTTAAAACCAGACTGCGGATGTGCCATCGCGGCCGAATTTAGCGGTTTCAGGTGCATGCGTGCGAGAGTGCCGACGACTTCGAGGTGACTAAGCTCCTCGGTGCCGATATCCATCAGCAAGTCTCTACGTTCCGAATCGTCGCAATTAAGGCCCTGGATGGAATACTGCATAGCAGCAGCAAGCTCGCCGTTTGCCCCGCCGAATTGCTCCAGCAGCATGTTGCCAAACCTCGGATCAGGCGTTCCAACATTTACTGTGTACATAATTTTTAATGTGATCGTACATAACATGGCCCAGGAATCATTTGCAGAAAAAGAGGGAAATGAAGTTCTTCGGAATGATCTGAACGTGTTTGTCGCACATGCCGGCGAACTTGATCGCCATTCCGAGCAGCTTGTATTCGTCTTCATGAAGGGAAGTCGCGAAGGCGTCTTGGTGCATGAGAACAAGATCGGCACCGGGGTCGCGGCACATGCGCGCAAAATTTGGAAACTCCTGCTCTATGATGGAGATGAGATCCTTGAGCGAATCCAAATCCTCTTTGCTCAGGCGCATACCAACATTGAGTCTCTTTCCAATAGTGCGAGCCGTTGGTTGAACAGGGTCAACCCACGTTTTCTTCACAACGAATTGCTTCTTGGCTTCGGCCTGTTCGTTGGAATCTCTCATTTCGACATCAGAACAATCTGTTTCCGTCACGGTGTACGCGGACCAATCAATCTCGCCGTTGTACCGTTCTACGAGATTGGCGTAGCGGGCGTAGTCAACCTCTTGCCAAGACTTGGTGTTGTAGTTCCAGCATTTCAATCTTACCCTGTGAAGATGGCTCACCTGCGTCTAGAAGATTTTGAAAGGCTCCGGGATCGTTCATATCGATGTCATCTATTTCTTCTAATCTGCACGATACCCGTCTCAATTACTTTCGCGTACGACAATCCCCGTTCCGGGAGCCTATTCTTCACTGGCTGCTAGGAGGGTTTTCAGGGCGAATGAGCAGCGCCATCCGCGGGAAAAGAAAGGAACCGGCCGCATCATCGATCACATTAACTTGGCAAGTGTAAAAGCCGGGCTTCAAAGTATCGAGAGGCAAATCTAACTGAAATATTCCGGCTTTGCGGTCGCGAGCATTTAATTCTGTCAACTCTACCAGAGAGCTTTCAAACACCTTGGCTTTACCGCGGAACAACGCAACATTCGTCAGCAGATGAATTCCGGCCGTGCCCGGTTGTGCCGCGCTAGCCCCTGCCTCTGACGATCGCGCTGGCGCAGGCCGCGTCGGATCGTACACCTCATAATAAAGACGCAGGTGCTGCGCAGGAGAGAAGACATGTGTCACATTTGGAATAATTTCAGAGCCATCGTGAATCAACGGATTCGGAGTTGAACTCTTCTTCGCAGGTTGCGATTGACTGGTGAGCACCACCGAACTCATCTTTAGCCGCTGCGATTTGAGATCGGGAACTTCGAGGTCGGTTTCAAACGATCCCATGCGACCGGTCTGGTTCTCGCGCACCACGAATTTAAGGTGATATTTCCCTGGTGGCAGGCTCAGTCCGGTGTCATATTGCACATTTTTCTTCTGCACTTCCGATGAAGTATTGACAGCAAGTTTGACGGTGTCGCGAATTCTTTGCAGTGGATGCTGTTCCTTGTCGAGCACTATGCCAATGACATCGAGGGTTGCTTTGTCCCGATCGCTGCTGCGCACGAAGGGGATCTGAGAACCGGGCACAACCAGCGAAATAGGAATGAAATATTTATTAGGCTCCAGGCGAAAGTATGCGTCACCGAGATAGAGGGGCAGATCGGTGGCGGGCAGCTCGGACGCGAGTTCTTCCTGAAGCTGAAGTTCTTTATCTTCTTTGGTGGAGTGTTGATAATCCGCAGCGGCGTAGTAGCCGCGCCGGTAGTCGATTTTTATGCTGGGAAGGTTGACCTTGACCGTGATGCGGCGATAACGTCCGTCCTTTGCTGGATTGGTGCTGCGATAACCAAGCAGGTAGTAAGTGGAAGTATCCTGCTGTACTCCTTTGTATATCTGGTTGAAGTCGTTGGAGTCGAGAAAGGCGCGCCCGCCGGTATCGCTGGCGAGGGTGACAAGCGTTTCTTGCGTGGTGAAGTTGGAATTTAAAGTACTAATCATGGATTGACCGGAATATACGGAAGTGCCGCGCAGGCTGGCATTCTGGGCTTCGCCGCCGGGCACAAGTGCTTGAAGGCCGCGCAGATCCATGGTGTAGATTGCCATGTTCGAGCGCACGGCGGCGTTCACTGTGGCGCGTAGCTCCGATTGGTTTTCGATCCCGGTGCGGTCCATGCCGCTTGAAAAATAAATAAGAGATTTTTTCTGCTGGAGATGAGAGAGTTTCTCGGCAACCGAACGCAGCGCTTCAAGCCGGCGGTCGGTATTGAAGATGTTGTATTCGGTATCGTCCGCGGTGAATGGCTGCCCAGTGTCAGGTGTACCTTCCGTAGTGCCAGTCGTGCCTTCTTCAAAGCCCTGCCCTGTGCCTTCTCCGAAGGCTTGAAGCTGCTTCTTGAGCAACTCGTGATCGGAAGTGAAATCCTGATTGACGAGCAACGAACTGCCCAGAGACACAATTGCAACGAGATCCGCCGGTGCCATTTGTGTATCCACATAGTGCTTGGCCGATGTGACGGCATGATCGATCTCGTCCGGCTCCATGGCGGAAAGATCGAAGAAAAGAACGATTAGACGGCGATCTTTGAACTGGTCCGGCGAATTCGCCACAAGTGTTTTCGCATTCGTCGAGCCTACTGGTGCGGGCGCGCCAAGCAAAGCCTTTGCCTGGGCCAAATTCTGATTGGCGACCGCATCGATGTTCTCTATATCGAAGGAGCTAACCTTCTGAGGCTTGTTATCTTCAAGGATCGTGAAGTTCTCGGGTTTGAGATCGCGAACGAAGTTGCCATTCTTGTCTTTGACGGTTGCGTTCACCAGTACCAGTTCTGCCTGTACGTGAAAGGTGTATTCCTCCTGCTGCTGCGGAGTGGCGTAGGAGCATGGGAGAGTGAGCGCAAGTATCAGCGCCAAGCTCTTGCCCATCCATCGATCAACGGCAGAAATCATCTCCCCTCTCCTCAAAAGCGAAACCGGGCGGTCATGGTTATCTGCCGCATCGCGCCTACTGCGGTAACCCGGCCAAATGTGGGGGAAGTGACCGAGGTATCGATGGATGAGTAGTTGGGTATGTTGAAGACATTCGTCGCTTGCGCTCGAAATTCCAACGTTCGCGACTCTTTCAGCGGAACGACCTTCGTCAATGCCATATCGAACCCATGCGTTGGAGGGCCGATAATGCTGTTGCGCCGCGCATCGCCATATTGCCCGACTGGTGAAGTCACAAATGCCGCAGGGTTGAACCATCTGCTAATCGACGGATTCGATATCTGGATCGATTGCCCGGGAACAAGATTCGGCCGCAACGTGCCGTTGGTGCCTCCGTTCACCTCGCTGGCGATGTTCACAAAGTGAGGGGTGAAGGGAAGTCCCGACGCGATGGTCCAGTCGCCGCTCCATTGCCAGTCACCAAAAATTGCCCGCAACGGCGTGTTGCCGGTGAGCCAGTGCCTGTCGTGTCCAAACGGCAGCTCCCACAAATAATCCCCGGTGAACTTGTGCGTCTGATTGAAACTGGAGAGTCCTCGTTCGGCGGAGATGTCAAATGGATTCTGTGCCACACTGTTCGCTCCGCTGCCGGCGGAAGCGGTAGGGCTGGCACCGGCAGCGCCTGTGCCTCCGGCGCCCAGACCGGCGGTGCTCGCGCCCGAGGTTGCTCCGGCACCAATGGAAGATGCATCGTCAATCGATTTCGAGAACGTGTACAGCCCACCGATCGAGATGCCTTTCGCCAATCGTTTGCGCAGCCGCACCGATCCTGCATTGGCTTCCGAATCGCCAATGGAATTTTCAAAAGTGAATGCCTGCACATTCAGAATGCGAATTTGAATGCCTGCCGGCGTGATGGTGCGGTTGGGAGCTTCCAGAATGTCGAGGTTGGTGCCTTTGGTTCCGGTGTAGTCGATATTCAGCAACAGTGTTGGTTTTATCTGCTGCTGAATGTCAAGATTACGAATCTGCACATAGCCGAAGCGGTAATTGGGATTCACCGCATAACTGTTGGTGATCACTCCACTCGTGGGGATGGGAAAACCGTTTTGAAGCGTGAGGTCGCCCGCGCTGGTCTGAATATTAGTCTCGGCGGTCGAAAACGGAGGCTGAAAAGCCAACTGCTGCACGATTCCAGAATATGCGCCGGTGTTGTAGTTGATGCCGTATCCGCCCCGCACCACCATTTTGGAAAATGGTTTCCAGGCAAACCCGACGCGGGGTGCGAAAGCTTTACGGTCCGGTCGCACGAGGCTATCGGGCAGATCTCCGCTGTAGGGCCCCGCATGTCCGGGCAAAACCACGGCGGCCGCGGGTGCGCCCAGCGCTGGATTCAGCACGCCTGGCGACAGATCCAGATTCGCGATCAGATTGTTTTCTTCCTCGAGCGGCGAGACATATTCGTAACGGACGCCGAGGTTCAGGGTCAGGTTCCCGCGCAATTTCCATTCATCCTGCGCATACAGGTCCCAATA
>CAYOVU010000177.1:0-8846 GCA_964407505.1 uncultured Acidobacteriaceae bacterium
TTGGCCCAGACCGTTCCATGGCATCACCAACGTCGCCCTCATGACGTTCATTCTGCTCACCAGCAGCTTGACCATGCTATTGAGCTTGCGCTCGGCCCGGCAAGGCGACAAGCCCGGAGCCTTCCGCTGGATGATGATTACTGCCGTGCTCGGAATCGCTTTCGCTGTCCTCCACATTCGCGAATGGATGGGGATGATCGGAGAAGGCGCCACGCTTTTCCATAATCCGTGGGGTACCCCGGCGTTTGGCGCAGCTTTTTTCAGCATTACCGGTCTTCACCTTTTACACGTAACCGGCGGGGTCGTCGCCCTGATTTTGGTCGGCCTGAGCTATAAGAGGGGAGGCTACGGCGCAGATGACCTCGAAGTCACCGGCCTCTACTGGCACTTTGTCGACTTGGTTTGGATGTTTGTAGTGCCGCTGATTTATTTGATGAATCTGGCTCACTAAAATTATGGGTGACGCGGCGCTGCGGTTGTCGGTGTCTTTAAATTGCGGCTTTAGCCGCCGGCGGTCCATTAAGATTGGGAGGAGAAACTGCAATGGCTGCAAACGAAGCGCACGCGAGCGGTGGAATCGGAAAAGATGTCGCCATCTACGTCTGCCTGCTGGCTCTTGCCGGCGTACAATTCTTGATCGCCTATCAGGACATCAGCGCATCGCAGATGTTTGTCCGCATGTTGTCGGTCGCAATTATCGAGGGCGGGCTCGCGCTTCTGTTCTTCATGCACCTGTCGGAGAATCGTGGCCTGATGTGGTTTGTGGTGATCTTTACGGTCGCCGTGATCCTGGGCATGCAGTATGGATGGACCGATAGTTTCCGCCTCATCGACGGCGTGCCCTGGGCCAGGTAAGATTAAGGTTGACACCGGCGCGGATTGAATCGCGCCTGAAAACGGTGGAGCAGGCCTTTCAGGCCTGCGTCAAGGGAATTAAAGGGTGGTGGGCTTTAGCCCCTGAGGCGAGCATGAGTCGTTCGAAGTCAATCGCGATGCTTGCTGTAGCCCTTGCGGGACTCATGCTCCTGTTCATGCCGCTTCCCGCGTCGGCCCAAAGCTGTGCTCTCTGCTACACCCAAGCTGCATCCTCAGGCGCTCGCATGATTCAGGCTCTCAAGAGCGGCATCCTGATCCTGATCGCTCCGCCAACGCTCATGACTGTCGGCGTAATCTTCGTCTGCTATCGCAAACGCAATCAGACTCGCGAAGGCGACGATGCGGAGAATTCGCAGGACAAAGATAAGAACTGGTAGGACGCACAGTTCTTCAGGCTCGATCACTTCTTGTAAACCACGCCGCCCTTCATCACGAACGAAATGTTCTGCAGCACGCCGATATCCTGCAAGGGATCGCCCGGGGCGGCGATGATATCCGCCAGATAGCCCGGCTCCAACGCTCCGATCTGCCCATCCCATCCCAGCAGCTTCGATCCATTGAGCAAATCTGCCTGCAGCGCAGCCAGAGGGGCCATGCCGTTGGCGACCATTAACACAAGTTCCCGCGCCTGCGTGCCGTGAGGAAACGGCCCCACATCAGAGCCCACGGCCATTGGAACTCCCGCCGCGAGCTGCCTGCGGAATTCCTGCCGGTGAAAATCCAGCAGGGCGTGCTCCTGCGCCCCCTGCGCGGGCGTCTCCGCATGATCGGCAAAATATTCTGAGATGGTAAAGGTCGGCACAGCGAAAATCTGCTTTTCGCGCATCAGCCGCATGGTCTCATCGCTAAGCTGGTAAGCGTGATCGATGGACGCAACCCCCGCCTGCGCCGCAAAGAGCGTGCCAGGTTCGCCAGTGGAGTGCACCGCTACGCGTTTGCCGAGCCGTGCGGCCTCCTGCACGGCGGCGCTCAACTCAGCTTCCGTATATTGATAGATCGTGGAGAACTTGCCCTCGCGAATGACGTCGGGGCCGGTCTCATAAATCTTTACAAAGTCTGCGCCCTCCTTGAACTGCTTGCGCATCACCGAAACCAACTCGGCCGCACCGTTCGCGTAATCCGCATTGGCCAAAACGTGCTGCGCCGGGTTGAAGCCGATGGCATCCTCGTGCCCGCCCAGAATGTTGATGGCATTTCCGCTGATTCGCATCCGCGGTCCCGGAACTCGCCCACTATCAATCGCGTTGCGAACCGCTGTATCGGCTGACCCCGCACCCTCGGTCCCCATGTCGCGTTCGGCGGTGTAGCCCGCCATCAAATCGTCCCGTGCCGCGAGCAGCGCCATAATTGTGCGCTGGGGCACGGACTCCTGCACCGTCTGCAAATCCTCGGCACCCGGATGCAGAAACAGATGAACGTGCACGTCGATCAATCCCGGCAAAAGTGTCCGGTCACCGAGATCGATCACTTCTGTGCCAGCTGGATGCTTTACTGTCGAGCCCACTTCGGCGATGTGTTCGTCCTCTACCAGGACTTCGCCGGGCTTCACGATGCGCCCACTCTTTATATCGAGCAATCGGGCCGCACGCAGAACAATCGCGTGCGCCGCTGCGGGCTTGGATTGCGGCAAAGCCTGGGTCTGCGCGGCAGATAATCCGACCAGTGATAGCAGCAAAAACGATAACCAGAGAGACGACCGGTGCTTCTTCATGGCGTTCTTAGGAACTTTCAGTAGGGGATGGTACCACCTTCGATTTCCGGAGGCTAGCGGTTGAGGATAGAGCAGTTCATCTCGACCCAGCTTACGCTGCGCAAGTCCTCAGCTAACCACTTCCATACCCTTCAACTCCTGCAACAATCCCTTCTCCACTTTCTTCTGGTGTTCTGCTGTCAGCTTCTTTCCCTCAGATGTCAGATAGAACGCGTCGATCGCCATTTGTCCTTCGGTATCGATCAAGGCAATCTCGATGTTGCAGCGCTGATACGAAAGGCACGAACTGATGCGGTGCAGCAACCGCGGCCGGTCCTGAGCGATTACCTGCAGCAGCGTGCTCGTCGACGAGGCAGTGTCGTCAAAGTCGATCCTCGTCTCGACCTTCACCTTGGTGCTTGCGTACTTTTCACTGCGCTGCCTTTCACGCAGCATCCGATCGAGGTCCGCTTCCCCCGCCAAAACCGCGGCAATGCTCTTCTTGAACCGCTCCCATTCGGATAGGTTCAACTCAAGGGTGCGAAAGCGGTCGGTAAAGTAGAGCGTGTCCACGACAGTGCCGGCCTCGTTCGAGAACGCATTCGCCTTCACAATGTTCATTCCCCAAGCGGCCAGCACTCCGGTCACGGTTGCGAACAAAGACGGACGGTCCTTCGTCACCAGCGTCAACTCATACCAATGCCGTCCGCGCTTCAAATCCAATTGCAGCGGATCGTTGGCCAACCCATCCGCCATCCCCATGTGCTGCATGACTTCTTCGGCAGAGTGCACTCGCAAATATCTTTGCGGAAAACCCACTACAAAATCCTTAAACTTCGCCCCCGTTACCGGAGCCAAACTGCGAATTCGTGCCAGCTTTTCTCCGCTCGCATCGCCATGGACGCGCTGATCCGCGCTGCGGTTCAGGTAATTCGCCGACGCGATGTAGAGCTGCCAAACGTTTTCTGCTTTCCATGGAGTCAGCGCTTCCGGATTCACCGCCTTGATGTCCGCATAAGTCAGCAGGCAAAGCATCTTTAAGCGTTCCGGCGTGCCAACTTTTTCCGCAAAAGCTGCCACAGTCTCCGGATTGAAAATGTCGCGCCGCAGTTGTGCCGACATTTCCAGATGATTCTCAATCAAAAACATCACCACCGCACGCTCGTTCTCTTCCATATCCAGCCGGTCCATGCAGTGGGCCGCGATTTCCACACTTGCTTCGACGTGACTGCGGCCCGGAACGCCCTTTCCCGTGTCGTGCAGCAACAATGTGAGATACAACAACTCCGGATCTTCCAACTCGCCCAGCAACTCGGCGTAACGTTTATCCCATTCCGATTTTCCCTGACTTAGACGGTGCAAACTCTCAATGGCCAGTATGGAATGTTCATCCACGGTGAAGCGATGATAAAAGTCGCGAACCACGAGCGAATCGATTGGCTTCAACTCGGGCAATAACAACGTGAGTAGCCGCAGTGAATGCATTGCCCGCAACGCCTCGGCGGCATGGGGTTGCAACAGCGTTTCCTGCAGGTAGAGCCAGAGTTCCGACCCTCGAGGCGGAGTGACGGCCAACGCCGGGAGGGCCTGCTCGATCCGGTGCTCCGTGGTCGTACTCAACCTAAGCCCGTGAAGCGCCATGAAGTGGAATAGCCGCAATAACATTTCGGGATCCTGCAACGACGAAGACTGCTGCAGAAAAATCATCCCATCCACTACGGAAAAATCGGGATGCGACGCCTTCGACCGCCACCCCTGAAATTGCCGGCGCATCAAAGACCATGCCTCCGGAATTTCCTCCAGCAACTGCGTCACGGCGCGCTGTACCGCGCGCGCATGCCCAAAATAAATCCGCATCCAATCTGCGGGAGTAAGCTCTACTGTATTCGACGCGCCAATCTTGCGAGCTGCAGCCTCGTCCTGCGCCTCCCAACTCAGCGAGTTGTCATCGCGCCCGTAGCGGAAATGCAGAAAACATCGCGCCGCCATCAAGAACTCGAGCGCCGCCTCCAGCTGCTTCCGCACTCCGGCGCGCAACGAGCTAGTGTCGCGCCAATCGCGCAGCTTATCCATCGCCGGGATCAGCGCCAGCCAGCAAGCCACGTTGTAATCTCGCAGCCCACCGGGTGTTTCTTTCAAATTTGGTTCCAGATGGAAAACCGTGTTTCCAAATTTTCCATGCCGCTCCCGCGTTACTTCCGCCAGTCCCTGCAGCAGCGGTTTCGCTTCCCGCATTACAAGCCTGGGAATTGTTTTATCGTGAAGCCGGGCAGACAACTCCCGGTCGCCGGCAAGATAGCGGCAATCCAGAAGGGAGATGGTGAACTCTGTATTGTTCGGGTCGAACCGGTCGCATTCGAAAAGCGTTCGCGACGCAGGACTCAATTTCAGTTTCAGATCCCACACTTCCTGCGAGAAACGCCGGACCGCGTCCTTATAACTCTCCTCGCCGGGGCGATCGGCGTATAGAAAGAGGAGATCGATATCGGAGTAAGGAAAGAGCCAGCCCCGGCCAAAGCCTCCCGTGGCCACGAGCGCGAAGCCCTTCGGACCCTCTGGGTCCGGAGAAACAATATCCCGCCACAACCGCTTAAGGATTTCCTCAATGAGCCGTGTCCGTTGCGCCACGGCGGCGCGACCGTCTCCCGTCGCTGCGAAGTCGCGCGCAATTCGCGTCGACTCCTCAGCCAGAGAACCCCGCAATTCGCTGATCAGTGAAGACGCTGCCGTCATGACGATGGATTAATGAATCGTCGATTGCGCAATCGTGAACCGATTCGCTACTCAATTCGATCATCCGACGTTGCCCACGACAATTCGCTGTTCTGAGGCCGCGTGTCTTTTTTGGATGATGGCTGGTGACACGCTGCTCTAAATATGTTCGGCCGCGTTCCGGTAGATAATCCCCGTCCTTGTGTGCCAGTCTGCTTGCGACCCAATGCTTGATCCAACCCAGCTGATCCAAGCCAGTAAGATCGCTCTTACAATGCTCCTTCGCCCCGCTCCTCATTGCGAATGCGAATCGCGTCATCGACGCGTGTCAGAAAAATCTTCCCGTCGCCAATCTTGCCGGTGCGCGCCGACACCAAGATAGCCTGCACTGCTTTTTCCACCATGGCATCCGCCAGCACCACCTCGAGCTTGGTCTTGGGGATCAGATCCACGCTGTATTCGCGGCCGCGGTATACCTCGGTATGCCCCTTCTGCCGCCCGTGGCCCCTTACTTCAATTACCGTCATGCCCTCGACGCCAATCTCCTGCAGCGCGCTCTTGACCGCTTCCAGCTTGGAATTTTGGATGATCGCTTCGACCTTCGTCATGGTTTCATTCTCAAGTTCGCACTCCTGCAACCGCCCACGACCTGGGCACAATTCTACGCGCCTACTCTATCGCCTGCCATGGTTCCACGGAAATCGAATGTATTTATCGGTCCGATCAGGATTTGTTATTGAGGAAGGGCAACACTCGGCTCACGACCTCGTCTTGAAAGGTGCAGCTTCAGCCAAAGGATGGGCCAATTGATGCCGGAGAGCTCGTTACTTTATTTTGCCTTCGAAAAATCTTCCACCGCGAAGAATCGCCCGCTACGTTCCACGATCCCCACGCCAACCGAGTCCATGTCTGTATTCAGGATGTTAGCGCGGTGATTCGGAGATTTCAGAAATTCCGCTTCAATCAAACCGACATCGGAGCCCATGGCTATGTTTTCCGAGAGCGCGATGAAGCGCGCACCAGCCTTGGTGGCGCGCGAAGGGATGGTGGGTTCGCCCGGAAAAACATGCTCCGCAGCGCCCCGTTGGGCCATCATTCCGGCATGCCGCCGAGCTGCCACCGCTAATGCATCATCCCACTTGAACGTTGGCAAGCCCTGGGACTGGCGCGTTCGATTCACAGAAGCAAACAACTGACGTTCCGCCAAACTTGCGCCAGTTTGGGCTTGCCCGGGCGAAAAAGTCGCAAGAGCGAGAATCACAAGCCCAGCCATCCAGATCACGGTTCGCATCGGAAACGATCTCCTGCTGAATCCTAACCCGGAGTTTCTGGATTCCACTCGCATGTTTCGATAGCGAAAAGATAAAAACTAATCATCACTTTGGCTGCGAATTTTCTGCTTGAGGCGTTGGCGGTTTGGCAAACTTTGCATCATCCACCGGCGCATTTTCCTTCACCTCGCTCACCTGAATCGCGAACCGCCCGCCCGGCCGCGCCAGCGTCCAACGAAATGGAATCTTTACGCCACCCGCCTCGCGATAATCCGCATAATCGATCTGCGTCGGCAACAGTCCCAGCGGAGTCTCGCCAAATCGGACCAGCCGAAGCAGCAATCCGGACTTCTCATCAAAGTACAACCGCACTGGCGGCTTCGCTTCGCGCTGTCCTACCACCACATAGGCGTCGTGGCCATCGATTTTCTCTGTGCCACGCACCTTCGCGTCGCTGAACATGCTTTTCAGGTGCGCCGCAAAATGAAGATCGGCATCCATGGCTGCCGCATCCACATCGGGTCCATGCATTTCGCGCACAGGTCGCTTCGGAGCGCCGAGCCACCCTTCGTGCCCGTCGAATGCCGTGATGCTATCGCCGTCCGGCGTATGGGTGTACGACACGCGTTTATTTGGGTCCTTCGAAAAAATCTCGATTGGAACATTTCTGTCGCCGAATGTAATCGTTCCTTTCATCGCACGGCTCGTGATTTTGTCGGTCGCGGTGGCGCCGCCCACCGCCTGCAGATACTTGGAGAACAGCAACTCCGCGTTGGGACCGCTGGACCCGCCCTCGCCAGGTTTTTCTTCGTTCTTCGCAACTTCCATGCCCGGCTTTGCTTCTTCCGTCATTACCGAGGGAGTTCCTACGGGATCGATAGCCCCTCGATGGCAGGAGTAGCAGGTCACTTCGCGATGGCCGTCGAAATTCTCCTTATTAATGGCGAACATCATTTCCATCATCTTCCGCGCGGTTTGCTTCGGCTTCTTGTCGTCCTTCTCGAATGCGCCTTGTACATGGCAGAACTCGCACTCCACGCCCAGTGATGCCGTGATGAACTGCATCGCAGGAATCAATTGATTGGCCGGAATCCCTTTCAGCGTCTGGATGTTCTTGAACTGCTCCTCCGTCTTCTTGGGTGACGGAGTGTTCGTGTTCGTCGATGACCCTGCTTGTCCCTGAGCCACGCGGCTCGCAGCCACACATATCGCAAATAAGATGGCACTCACAATCAGTCCACGCCGAATCGGCTTCCGCCTATTTCCTGTCATCCTGTCGCCTCAATTAGAATCCGAGAAGTCTAACAAAACTTCTGATGCTTAACGCTGCTCGCTGCCGTGGCGGATAAAATACTTCCACTTATCCATGCTTGCTGGCACCGCCACATCGAAAAATCCAACCATCATTTCCTGTGACGTCTGATCGCCCCACGTCACCATTTTGTCCGGATCGGGATTGTGCGGATTATTTCTTGAATTGTCATACCACGCCACCGCCCTAAGCTTCGTTCCGGCCTTCAGCTCCCGGGGCTCGGCCAGTTTGTAACTCAACTGCCAGTGAAAGTGATAGTTCACTCGCAGCAGCGTCTCCACGCTTCCATCATCATGCACAATGTCGTATTCGAATCGCTTTCCCCGCAGGTGCATATGTGGAAACAGGCTCAGCAGTGTCGCGTCATTCGGCAGCGTCCCCTGTACTTCCACGCGAAAGTCGTCTGCTCCCGGCGGAATCAGCAGCGCATGATTATTTAATTGCAGCGTGATCACCCTCTGCTTCGGTGGAGTCTTTGCAAACACAAGCCCCACGCAGGTTTCGTCGCTGGCCGCCGCGCCGTTCGTGGTGTAGTGCATCTGAAATACCAGATCCGATCCCGCGGGCACGAACTTCGCCATTCCATCCGACCATCGATCTGGAGCGCTTCCCGGCGCGTACACCAGGAGCAGATCGCTGGTCGTTTCGTGCGCTTGCCGCCGTTCGTCCGGATCGGTCAACATCGACCCCGTGAACGGCTCGCCTACCGGCGCATGCTGCAGCCACGGAGAATTCGGAGGACGGATATACACCACTGCGTGGTGCACATTCGCCGCGCTCGAGGGCCGCACTTCCACCATCTGCACCCACTTGTTCTCGGCAAAATGCGTCGGAACGATTTCATACGTGTATTCAACTTCGCCTCGCGCTGGAATTTCCACCCGCTTCGGCATCTTAACAACTGCATCCGGCTGCGGAATATTCCATCCTTCGCTCCACTTCCGCGTCGCGGGAGCGTCGCGTTCAGCTCCCGCCGGCGCTCCAG
>CAYOVU010000178.1:0-19845 GCA_964407505.1 uncultured Acidobacteriaceae bacterium
CGTCGCGGCCAAGCCCTTTCAAATTGACCGCATGCTGATGCAGTTAAAGCTCGCCGGAAAGTTCGGGGGAGCACGGGGAATTGTGTTCGGCGAAATGAACGATTGTGCGCAGACTGCAAATCAAGGATATACGCTAGAGGAAGTCATTCTGCGGGTGGTTGGCGACTTGGGAATTCCGATCGCTTACGGGGTGCGGTCCGGGCACGTGAGCTCAGGAAATATTACGTTGCCGATCGGAGTTCGGGCTGCATTGTCAGTGCGGGGCGCGAAGGTTGGCTTGAAGATTTTGGAAGCGTCGGTGACGGCATGATCCAATCTTCGTCAGCGACCGTCGAAAGCAATCCGCAAAGTACGCGGAGGGCGCGAAGAAATTCATGAGCGAAAACAAGCACATTCATCTCATCGGCATTTGCGGGACGGCGATGGCATCGCTGGCTGGAATGCTGAAGCAGCGCGGGTTCCGCGTGAGTGGTTCGGATGCGGCGGCGTATCCTCCCATGTCCGATTTTCTTGGGGATCTTGGAATTTCGGTCGCACAGCCCTTTGACACGAGGAATCTGGAACCGCGTCCCGATCTAGTGGTGGTGGGCAACGCGATTTCGCGTGGCAACGTTGAACTTGAGCAACTGCTCGACCAACGCATTCCATTTTGCTCAATGCCACAGCTACTCCAGGAAGAGTTCTTGCGCGGCAAAGAAGTGCTGGTGGTAGCCGGGACGCATGGGAAGACCACAACAACCTCGATGCTGGCGTGGATTTTTCACGCGGCAGGAATGCAGCCTTCTTTCCTGATCGGCGGCATTGCGGAAAATTTTGGCTCCAGCTTTCACCTGGGCCAGGGCAAGCATTTCATTCTTGAAGGCGATGAGTACGACACAGCATTCTTCGACAAGGGGCCAAAGTTCCTGCATTATTTTCCCGACGCCATAATTTTGACTTCGGTGGAGTTCGACCACGCGGATATCTACAAAGATCTGGAAGCGGTCGAAACCGCTTTCAAACGGCTGGTGAATCTGATTCCGCGGCGCGGAAAGATTATCGCTTTTGAAGGAGTAGCCGGGGAGGTTACCGGGAGTGCAAGCGTCGACCGCTGCTTAACCAAGGCGTTTTGTCCTGTCGAGCGATATGGCGCCGGTGCGCGCTCAGATTGGCAAATCACTAACCTGAAGTTACAGCCGGAGCGAACTACGTGGTCGGTGCTGCACGACGGGAAGCCCTGGGTAGATCTTGAGTTCCCCCTGGCTGGCGAATATAACGTGTGGAACGCGACGGCGGCTGCCGGGGTTGCTGCAGCCTATGGAATCTCAAAAGAAGAGATCGCGGCGGCGCTGAAGACTTTCAAGAGCGTGAAGCGGCGGCTGGAAGTCAAGGCGCAAGTGAATGGCATCACCATCATTGACGATTTCGCTCATCATCCCACGGCGATTGCTGGCACGCTGCGAGCGCTCAGGGCGCGCTATGCCGGTGCGCGTTTGTGGGCGATTCTGGAGCCCCGGTCGAACACCTTGCGCCGGCGCGTGCTGCAAAATGACTTGGCGCGCAGCCTCGCGTTAGCGGACGAAGTCATAGTAGCAGGCGTTTTTCGTTCGGAGGCGGTACCGGAGCATGAGCGGTTGGAGTTGCCCGAACTTCTGGCGGAGATGAAGAGTCAGGGAACGCATGCGAGGTTGATTGGGACCGTGGACGAGATCGTCCAGACGGTTGCTCCGGAGATGCGCAGCGGCGATATCGTTGCGATTCTCTCCAACGGCGGATTCGGCGGAATCTACGAAAAATTACCTGAGCGGTTGCGAAAGCTAGCTGGCGAAGGCATGAACAGCAATTCGGCCAACGCGGTGGGCAGGGGATGAATCGTGTGGGGACGACTGGAATGTTCTCGCGCCAAATTCGTCTGGCGCTGTTTTTATGTGTCGCGGCTGGCCCTTGCTGCGCCGTAACCGACTACGTCGTTTCTTTAGCCAGTCCCGAACAGCACCTGGTCAAAGTGCAGATTCTGTTGCCGGAAGGACCTGCGCGGCGGGAGTTGCAGCTTCCCGTCTGGAATGCGCTCTACCAGGTCCGCGACTTCGCGCAATACGTGAACTGGGTGCGCGCGAAGGATCGCGCCGGACGGCCGCTCATCGTGCGTGAATTAGATAAGAGCCGTTGGCAGATTTCAGGCGCAGAAGGCGGCGCTGTCATCGAGTATCAGATATATGCCAGCACGTCAGGACCGTTCGGAGCAGAGTTCAATCCGCATCATGCATTCTTCAATCTGGCGGAGATACTTATGTACCCGGTCGAGGCGCGGAGCGGGCCGATGGTCGTGCGCTTCAGTCGGGTTCCGAAGGAATGGCGCACAGCCACGGCCCTTACTTCTGAGCCCGACGGTAGGTTCAGCGCGGAAAACTATGACCGACTGGTGGATTCTCCCGTCGAAATCGGAACCTTTCGGGAAACTGACTTTGACGAAGGCGGCGGTCATTATCGCGTAGTGATTGACGCCGACGTCGGCGACTACGACATGGAAAAGATTGTCGCGATGGTGCACAACATCGTAGCGGCGGCGACCGGTTGGATGAACGATCGGCCGTTCGACAATTACCTGTTTATTTATCATTTTCCGCGCGGACCAGCGGGCGGCGGAATGGAGCACGCTTATTCAACGGCGATCGATGTGAGTGCGTATGTGCTGCCGGGTTCCCCCGAAGCGCTGACTTCGGTCACGGCGCACGAGTTTTTTCATCTGTGGAACGTAAAGCGCATCCGTCCTCAAACCCTTGAGCCGGTGGACTACACCAAAGAGAATTACACACGTGCGCTTTGGTTCAGCGAGGGTTGCACGAGCACGGCGGCGGATTTCATCGAGTTGCGTGCTGGCGTGCTTGGCGAGCGCCACTTCGAGCAAGACCTTGCGGGTGCCATCAGCGAACTTCAGCATCGTCCAGCGCGCCTGACCCAATCGGCGGAAGAAGCGAGTTTGAACGCGTGGCTCGAAGGAGACGCGTATTACCGGCGCCCGGAGCGCAGCATTTCTTATTACAACAAGGGTGAATTGCTCGGGATCCTGTTAGATCTGGCGGTGCGCGAAGCCAGCCATGGGCAGGCATCTTTGCGGGAGGTGTTTGAGTGGATGAATCAGAACTACGCGAAGAAGGGACGATTTTTCCAGGACTCCGACGGGATACGCGAAGCCGCCGAAGCGCTCAGCCATGCGGACTTGGGATGGTTTTTCGCAAAGTATGTTGACGGGACGGAAGAAATTCCATGGAATGATTTCTTTCGCAGTGTCGGCCTTCGACTGACCGAGGGAAAAAGCACCATCAGCGACGCCGGATTTGCGGCCTCGCGAAACTTTGATGGTCCCATGATTGTGTCAGCGGTGAATGCCGGCAGTGCGGCCGAGAGCGCCGGTCTACAGACTGGCGACACGGTTCTTGAAATCAACGGCAGAATGCCCGGCAGGGAATCGTCGCTGGATGTGGAGCGATTAAAACCAGGCGAAACCGTCTCCGTTAAAATACGCAACAAGCGCGGCGGAGAGCACGAATTCCAGTGGAAAATGGCAAGCAGGGAAGAGACTACGTACGATCTCAAGGATATCGAAAACCTTAGCGCGGAACAGCGGGCTCGCCGCGCGGCGTGGCTCAAGGGCGAGGCGCAAAGTCCGCAAGAGGCACTCGCACACTAAAGGGACACACGACTAAACGTATGTCAGCCGAGGCATACTCGAAATGATTCGCACCCTCGCGATGCTGGTTTTCTGGGCACTCGCTCTGCCTGTAGCGGCGCTCATCGGTTTTCCTTGGACATTCATCAGTGGAGATGTCAGCTTTCTCTATCGCATATTCATGTTCGGCGCATGGAACGGCGTGCGGCTGACTGGAGTTCGCGTGGAAACCGTGGGACTCGACAAACTCGACCCGGCGCGCACCTATATCTTCATGTCGAATCATGTATCGAATCTGGATCCGCCGATTACGGTTCCACTCATTCCGCGGCGGAGCTCGGTGCTCGTGAAGGTCGAATTGTTCAAGGTTCCGATTTTAGGGCGTTCGATGCGAATGGGATCTTTGATTCCAGTAGATCGACATAACCGTGATGCGGGTATTGAATCGGTGCGGATTGCGAAACAGGTGGTGCAGGAGCAGGGACTCAACATGACAATTTACGTCGAAGGCAAGCGCTCATTCGACGGCAAACTGCTGCCATTCAAGAAAGGGCCATTCTATCTGGCGATGGAGTGTGGAGTTCCAGTAGTTCCGGTAACCATTGCGGGGACGTTCTACGCGATGCCGAAGGGAAGATTCGCCATCAAGCCGGGAACGGCGACGGTGATATTTCATCCACCGATTGAGCCGCAGGATTTCGGCAATAAGGAATGTCTGATGGAGAAAGTGCGGGCCGCCATCGACAGCGGATTGCCCCAGGAATATCGGCAAAAACCTCTAAATACTGAGGTCACAGCGGAGCACGAAGTAGGCAGGAAAATTTGATCCTACACGGCTAAAACCTCACTCTTCTGAAATCTTCGCCCTCACCGCCCGTGCAATCTCCGGCAGTTTCGGCAGCAGCGCAGAATACTTCAACCACAATTTGTGATCGACGGCGGGAGCGCCGCTCATGAGCGCCCCGGCAGCAATGTCGTTGGCAACGCCGCTCTGCGGGGTAACGATAGCGGCGTCACCGACTTTGCAGTGCCCCACCACGCCGACCTGTCCCGTCAAAATCACCCGCTTACCAATTTCACTTGAGCCGCCAAGGCCTACTTGCGAGCAGAGAAGTGTGTCCTCGCCGACCTGCGAACCGTGACCAACCTGCACTAGGTTGTCGATCTTCACCCCGCGCCCAACGCGAGTCTGGCCGACGCTGGCGCGGTCGATGCAGGAGTTCGCCTGGATTTCCACGTCGTCCTCAATGACGACCGGAGCCGGCTGAGGAATTTTATGCCAGCGGCCATCGTGAGTCTTGGCGAAGCCAAAGCCATCGCCGCCGATCACGACTCCATTCTGCAACAGGACGTTGTTGCCGATGCGGCAGTTTTCGCGGACGACGGAATGCGCGTGGGCAAAGAAATTGTCGCCGATCTTAACGCCGCGATAGATGACCGCGTGCGCCAGCAAAACGGCTCTTGCGCCGATCTCCACGTCCTCGTCGACTATCACGTAAGGTCCGATGTGCGCGTCGCGTCCAATCCTCGCCGTGGGATGGACGATGGCCGTGGAATGCACGCCGGGGGCATAACGCACGGGCTCATGGAATAGTTCCAGCGCATGCGCAAATGCCAGGTAAGGATCCTTTGCGCGCAGCATCGCTGTGGGAATGGCAGGGAGGTCCTCGGAAACGATGACCGCCGAGGCCTTAGTCGAGCGCGCGGCCGCGCTGTACTTGGGATTCGAAACGAAGCTTAGTTCTCCCGGAGCAGCTTGTTCAATGCCGTTGAGGCCACTGATTTCAATGTCGGGCGAACCGTTTTCCAGGCGCGCATTCAGGGCTGAGGCGATGGCAGAAAGTTTCATAGGACGAAATGCAATGCGACTAAATCGTACACTACGCAAGGCGCGGGTCGTGCGCGGATGCTTGCAATACGAGCGGTCCGCTCGAAGGCAAAAAATAATTTATTTGCAGAACCCTATTGCAAGAAGAGCGTGAAACCGGTAGCGGAGATCACGGAGCCGCTTGTAGCCGTAACGGTCACGTTGTAGGTGCCTGCGGGCGTGCCGGGATCCTGAACCGGCGTCGGAGTCTTGCTTCCTCCTCCGCCTCCACCGCAAGCGGGAACCACTACCAACAGCGCAAGAACAATCAGCATGAACAAAGCTGCGTGTTGCCGCGGCTTTGTAAAACCGAGGAAGAAAACGCCGCCCAGCGCCAAGCTGCTCCCCATCATCCAGCCGGCAAAGTAGTACGGGCGATCGGTCAGGTTCTGTGTCGTATGCGCAGCGGTGGTGCTAACCGTAATGGTCACAGTAGTCGTAGCGACAGTCCCGTTTGCGGCGATGGAAGACGGGCTAAACGAGCACGTTGCCTCAGAAGGCAAGCCAGAGCAGGCGAGACTGATTGTTCCGCTGAAGTTGCTCGAATTTGCCACGGTCATCGCCGTCGAACCGGAAGAACCAGGCGCAGAGATGGAGATGCCTGCGAGATTCGATGGAATGGACGCGAAGAATCCCGGTGTGATGGTAAAGGACTGAGACCCGGTGCTGCTCGCACCAAAGCTTAGATCGCCAGCGTAGCTGGCAGACACGCTATGTGTGCCAGCGTCAAAGGTAACGCCGTTGGGAGTCGCCGCGTCGCTGCCTCCCGTGTATGAACCAATGCCGGTGGGTGGGTCGCCGGCATTCAATGCGAACGTACCGCCGCCGGGAATGGCTCCAAAGGTGTCGGTGAAAGTGACTGCCCCGGTTGGTCTACCCGAGCTGGATTGGCCTTTCACATCGGCTCGCAGATAGACAAAGCTTCCGAACGGTCCACTGGTGAAGTTGAACTGATTGCCGTTGGAATCAAAGCCGAGCACAGAGAGTGTGGTCGTGCTGGTCTCGGCGGCGACAGTAACTGGGACCATGTTGGAGTCGCTGGGCGCGAAGGTCCCGTCGCCGCCGTAGTGTGCCCAAACGTTGTAGCTGGTGGTGCCATCTCCCGGCAATTGAGTGGTGGAAAATGTTGCCAGCCCGCCTGTCAATGTGAAAAGATCCAGCGTGCTCGGCGACAATGTATTGGAGGTCATCAACACGACATCGCCGGTCGGAACGACCGTACCTGAGGTCTGCGCGACGGTTACGCTAACAGCCACAGACTGGCCGTGAGTGATGTTCACCGCCGTATTGTTATTCAGGACAAGAGTCGTTGTGCTCGGACTAAATGTGGCTGTGTTCCATTGATCCACCAAGTTGCTGACGTTAACTGAGCCCAGACCCGTGGCCAGATCGTAACCCACGCCAGCCTGATACTGCGCGGTCGGGGAACCGTAGCTCACTTCTCCAGGTACGGCATTATTGCCGACGGTTACGTCGTGGAAGATACAAGTGTTGACCGGCAACGTGGTGCTTGATCCGTTACACTGTGCGAGAGTGGCATTTTCCGAAGCTGCCAGGCGATACAGAACATAACCCGCAACGCCCTGACGCAGACTCTCGCCCGGAAGACTGGCCATCTGTTCATCGACCTGCGCCATGATGCCGGCAAAGGACGGAGCCGAAGCTGACGTGCCGCCAACCAGAAACAGGGAGAACTCGCCCTGCGAATCGGGCACACAGGAGCCCTCCAGGCAGAGCACGTAACCGTCATGCCCGGAAGCTGATAGAGACACGTCCGGGATGTCACGGGCGTTGTCGGCAGGAATGCCCGTCACTCCGGTTTGCCACGAGGGCTTCTCATTAAAAAATGTGCTGGCACCTCCGCCACCTGCCGCGATGTTGGCGCTGCTGCCACAACTCGACGCAGGACAGCTATCGTTCCATACATCTTCCGGAATGTAAGAGAGTGCACTTTCCTGGTTGGTATTGTTTGCACTCCAGTAGAGGGTCGGATTCGCTGTGTCATCGAAAACGGTACCGCCCACGGCTGTGTTGAATGGCGTGGCTGCCAGTAAGTTCACTGAGACGGGGCCGATCGCTACCGTCTCGGAATTAGGATCGTCACATCCCTCCGCTCCAGCATCGCCGGTTGATACGAAATAGGTGATCCCCTGAGCCGCCGCCTGTTCAGCTAAAGCAGAGACGCCAGGTCCCGTTGTGTTTCCGCTTTCGCAGGTGCCGAAGCTTTCGGTCATGATGTCGGCAAAGTTGTTTTCGATGATGTAGACCTCCGAGAGGTCAATGCCATCGGCGGTATTTGTGGAGGCAGAAACCACAAAATCAACATTTGCGCCTGGAGCTACCGCGCCCGTCCAGGTGGAGTCGAGCGTGGCTTCGGTTTCTTCGCCGCCTCCCAGATCTCCAGGATCGGTTCCATTGAGAATTACGCCGAAAGTGCCCCCGCTGACGTTGAAAATTTGACCTGAGTCAAAATCCGATACGTCCTCGCCCCCGTTGAACAAATTGCTCCGGCCGATTACGCCAATGGTCACTCCGCTGCCCGTAGGCCCCGAGGTGTAAGCATTGCTGCTGTAAATGGTAGCGAAATCTAATGGCGCAAGACCATGCGATCCATCGCTGAATGTGATCGCCGGACGCTTTCCCGGTCGAATCTTCGCCGGCACGGTCTGATTGGTATAGCGAACCAGCGGCTTCTTCAGGAAATTATGCAGCGTCAACACTCCGGCCACGGCGGGAGTCAGCGCCGTCGGAATCTGCGGATCGCTGGAGTTGGCCCAGTGTTGCTCGCCGTTGACTATGTATTTATGAATGGCGGTGTGAAACGCTTCCTGTACCTGGCTGGCCGAACCGGAGAATTCCAGCACAGTGCGCCCTTTGGTTGTGCCCACCTGGAATCCATGCGACTGCAACCATGACGTGATGGTCTGCAGGTCGGAGTCGGTGGGTCCAAATTGCTTGCCGTATTGTGTCGGCGTGAGCCATTTGTGGTAGCTGGGCGAGTGCTTGTCCTGCTGGTCGTCGAGCAGTTTGCGAAGTGCGGCTTCCTGCGCGGGGCTGCGCTTCAGCACCAGCAGCATGCGCTGCATCGGCAGCGTAGCCGGTGCCGTTCCCAGATCGAATTGCGGTCGCGCCAAGGGATGCGTATTCCCTTTGAGGACCGTAAGCTGCGCTTCGTTCACCGGCTGCGTAATGAGAGGCTGCGGTAAAGCTACGGTCGACGGGGCGGCACTGGATTCCTGTGCGAAGACTGCTGCAGAGAGGCTGAGGGCAACAAACGCGAGAGTGATTACAAAGAGGCGCTTCGAAGAAGAGCGCAAAGAAGTTTTCATGAGATCTACACCTCTGCAGCGAGCTTTGCTTGCGAAAAAAAATCTGCGAATACGGAAAACGGGCAGTGCAGGGGGCAGAACGTCCCAGTCTCTCCGCCGCGCGCGAGTAAGGTTCGCGCGTGTGGAAGCATTTTTATCTTAAGTCTCTGGGGATTGCAACAGTTTCCGTTGCGCCTGAATATAAGTTGACATGCGCTAACGGGCAGCAATTGGACGGTTGGCTGGCCAGGTTCAGTTGCGGGTGAGTTCGGCTTCGTTCTTGCCGGTGATGGTGACGAAGCGAATCGTGCCGGTGCTGTCCTCGAAAACCAGGCCGGTGCCTTTGGGGTCGACCACCGCCGCGACCAGATGGCCATACGATTTGGGAATGCCTCCATGGGTTGGAGTCTGATCGTAGCGCGCGAGTTCCCCTTCTTTCATGCCGGTGATGCTGACGAAGCGAATTGTGCCGTCGTTGTCCTCGAAGATCAGGCCGGTACCGATCTGGTCGGCGATTGCGGCCGCCAGCCGCCCGTAGGATTTCGGCACGCTGCCATGGGTGGGTATGGTGGCATAGTCGGCCTGAGTTTGGCTTCCAGCATAGGCTACGGTGGCATTTCTGTTTCCCCAAAGATATCCGGAGATTGCTAATAAGGCGCCACCTGCAATGAGTAAGATTTTGTTTCGCATGGGTTTGAACCTTTCTTTTGTTGGATCTCGTGCATTACACAGTTGCAGAAGATCATCCCGCAAAGAGTACGCGAAGCCGCAGGGTCAGCCGCAAAGCGGCGGGAGATTACAGCCCACAGCCTGTCCTGAGCCTGCCGAAGGGTGCAAGCCGTGGGTCAAGGGGGAAAGGACTATAGCCCCGAAGGGGCGAAAGAAAAATCTGTCGCACACACTCGCAATGCTCTTTCGCTCCGTGGGCTCGCTCTATGTCTACTTCCTACCCACACCCGCCCCGAGCTTGCCGAAGGGGTTTACGCCCTGGGCTGCATTCTTATGCCGCTTCGCGGCTGGACTCCGCTCGCAATGCTACGGCATGACTTGGATTTTATGCATCATGCCCAGATCTTCATGGAGCAGGATGTGGCAGTGAAATACAAATATGCCAGCAATGGTTGGATCGGTGAAATCCATCCGTACCTTCACGCTGTGGTACGGGCCTGAGCCTGACCAGTAGGGAATTTCAATCGTATCGCGCAGATCCTGATTGGCGACTGGCTTTCCATCCACTTCCAGAAGCATGAAATGAATTTGGTGCATGTGGAAGGCATGGGTTTCGAGCGCGCGGTTTTCAATCGTCCAGTCTTCGACCGCGCCCACTTTGGTCGTGATAACGGGTTTCTCGTTGGGTTCGAACACCTTCTGTTTTTGCCCGTCGACCGTAATGTAGAACTGAATCGGACCGTTGATGCCACCGAATTCTTCAGAGAAGTAAAGGTTCCGCGTGGCGGTTACAGTCGCGTCTTTTAAGCCGGAAAATTTCATGGGACCAGCCAACGCCTGCGAAGCGGTCGCGATCGGCTTCGTCGGCTGCTTGGCTGTAGCATTGGTGCTGAGCTTAACGGTGGCGAGAACCTGTTCAAGATCTGGATTGCCGGTGGGGCCGGTCGAGTAAGCCTGTGTCAGGAAAAGCGCGCTCGTTCCCGTCGGCGGCGGCTGTACGATGAACTCCGCGCGTCCGGCTGGAGGAATCAAAATCGTGGTTTCGAATCGCGGTGCGGCCAAAGGGTACCCGTCAAGGGCAATTAGTTCCAGCTTTTGCGGCACGCCGTTGAACCACACCTGCAGAGGCATGAAATCCTGAAGCGTGGCATTTGCGACCCGCCAGAACTCTTTTTTCCCCGGCGCCATCTCGATCATCGGAATAGGTCCTTGAATCTCTCCGGCGACCTGGTAGTTAATCGTGAGCTGATACGGCCCGGGTACCCATGGAACCAGATATTGCTGGCGGATTACGAACACGCGCTCGGTAAGCCCCGTCACTTCCGGCCGAACTTTTTCCATTCCTTCAACAATGAGCGCCCCCGCCGCGCCACCATTCACCTGAAACTCGGTAAAGCCGTGCACGTGCGGATGATACCAATACAATCCCGGCGGCTCCGTTGTCGGAATCGTAATGCCATATTGAAATCCCGGACTGCCGGGCTGAATCAAAGTTGTGAGCACGTCGTCCTGATGGCAGATCGGCGGAACGTTCAAGCCGTGGAAATGTACATTCGTGGAGTTGATGGTTGCCGTGCCGCCATCGCCGCACGCGCCCGGCGGCGAAGACATGTCCATTGAACTCACGCTCTCTGCGGCATTGCTTACGATGTCGTCGGTAATGTTCAGCTGCAGCAGATCGCCTTGGTTGAGCCGCAATGTAGGGGCCTCAACTACGCCAGTAGAACTTTTGTACTTGTAGCAGTAGTGCGTATAGCCGGCGTCATCCACCGAAGTTCCCATGGTAAAGCCGGCATTCAGGACGCCATTTTGCGAATAAAGGCTTAAAGCATCCTCGACCACACTGCCCGGGATGGGCCGCGGCGGACATTGTGCCGACGCAACGACAAACGAAAATCCGCATACCGCCAATAAGAGCGAAGACCTAAACCCAGAGCGCATATCGAAACCCTCTATTCCGTAAAAATCATCTTTTCAAACGCTAGTCATTTCTGCTAAAACTCGAACAACTTTAAACCCTCGCTAAAACGACCGGGGAGGAAAACTTCCAATCGAAAGTAACCCCGGACTGTTCGAATCCGTGATGGGTGATTTGGAGGATTCCTTCAAGGTGCATTTCCCACCCGCCGAACTTACCTGAACCATCGCAATGAAAGATGGCGAGCCGAACTCGGCCGCGTAAACCACTCCTCCCGTCCCGGTGCCGGTCTCGAGCGCTAAAGATGCAAGGTAAGACCAGTCTCGGCTGTAGCCCTTGAGTTTTCCAGAAGAGCAGCCCGGCGAAAGCTTGCCCGTGCTGGCGTCAAAGAAAAGCGCGGTGATCGCGTCGCCCTCAGTGTTGCTGACGTAGAGCAACGTTTCATCGGGACTCAGCAGGATATTGCTGGAGTTGATCGGCGCCTTCTGAGAGTAGACCGTAGTCTTGCTCAACTTGCCGGAAGAAATGTTAGAGACTTCGACTATCGTCGAGCTGGAGGTGTCCCCGAAAAGCGCGTAGTGCCCATCCTTCGTGATCTCAACGCCGTTGGGATAACTCGCTCCCTGCGACTTAAGATAAGCGGTGGAGTTCTGTTCGTCGCCGTTCGACACCGGTGTGCCAGCGGAAACGTTGAAAGACTCGATGGAGCCATCAGTGTAAGTGGCAACTAGTATGCTGCCGTGTAATGCCATGCCGTTAATTACTCCGCCCTGCAGGCCCGCGACAGAGATGTCATTCACGAAGGTGAGTGTGCAGCCTTGTTGCACCGAGAAGGTTCCGATCGTATTCGAGTCGGTGAAGCTGGCATAGAGATACTTGCTGTTCATCGCCAATCCAATGCCATTCGAGAGGCCGCCGTCGGTCGCCGAACCGAAGGTAACGGCGGCAGCTTCCAGCGTGGTGACATCGATGCCGTCAATGTCTCCCGTCGAAGCGTCGGAGGCGTAAATGCATTCCTGGCCGCCGCTATTAAGCATCGCGAGACGATTTTCCCCAAAGAAACCGCTGCCAATCCCCGACCCGCCGGTAAACACCGGCTGATCCAGAGTGAGCAACCCACCGGTTCCCACAGAGTAAAAGGAGAGTGAGTTGCCGAATATCGCATCGTCATTCGTTACAACATAGTGGGGCTGCGATCCAGCCGCTGCGAACCCACTCACGACGCAAACCACAACCAATGCTGCGACACTGCGTGACATCCAAAACTTGGCCCACATCCGCATGATGATTCCTTGCCCGTTTTTGGTTAATTCTTGGCACTTTAAGGACGAACCGAACAGTCTTACGAGTTGACCACAGTTGGCGAAGCCGTTCAATTGCAAAGAAGTGCTAAAGCTGAAGAATAAAGACCACGGATGCAAGTTTCTTCACCACCCCTACGAGCACCCGCACCGCTGTAAGTCGAACCGCAGAACCATGCGGAAATCTACACCACGAAGCCGACTACTACTCGACCTCGTTGACTTTGTCGGAGAAAATTTAAGCGGGTTGGTCTGTGTGCAAGAACTTGCTGTTATTCCTCGAACATCGGCACTTGGCGCTGATCATCGGTTGCTCCGCGGCGAGGTCTGCGGGTGGCGCCAATGACCGCGAGCACGGTCAGCGATTCGAGCGCAGTGCGCGGAACGAAGATGCGCTGCGTGTTCGAGCGCTGGTCGGGTGGGTTTACTAAGAAGCCTTCTTGCATATTCTGTATGAGGTCCGCGGGCATGAGGCCCTCGAGGATTTCGTTGTCCTTGAAGCGCAGCCGAACCCACAAACCTTCAGATCGCGGTCGGGAAGTAAAAGTTTTCCGTGTGAGCGATTCGGAGTCGCCGAACTCGCGCACAAAATAAACGCCCTTGATCTCGCGCAGTTCCATGGCGACCACGTTGCCGGAAGTGTTCAGCAGTTCGAGTTTGCCTTCGTTGACGAACTGCGTGGGCGAAACGTAGCCGGAGATGGAATCGCGATCCATCTTGCGGACGATCACTTTCTTATGGGTCGAGGGCATGAAATCGGCTGCCGGCTTTCGGAAACCTGCCTTACGCCTAGAAAATCAACTTGAAGACGAGAGCCGAAGGCTGGTATCCGACTGCGTGATTCTCGCACTATTTTGCGGAAAATGGCGGGAATCCACGTTGGCAGTAGCCAAATTATAAACGTTGTGTTATTCCTTTAAGTTGCCTTGGCGAGGCTCAAGCCTGTACAAGTGTTTTGTATTGAATGGCTTGTGCTGAGTTTCGAGTGAAGTTACTGAGGGCGGGGCCATGGTATCCTGTGGAAATCTTGTGGAAATTGACTCTGCGCGGGCTGAGTCACGTCCAAATCAGCGGACGTAGCTGGCATCGGCAGGTCTGGGATACCCACGGCTCAGTGGTTGCTTGAGATCGCTTGAGAACGAATGGCTGATTACATCTATACGATGGAAATCCGGTTGACGCCGGATCAAACCAAAGGCGTCAACCTGGTGCAAGATATAGCCCGCGCCGCGGGCATGACTCTCTACCTCACCGGCGGCGCAATCCGTGACATCATCAGCGGGTTTACCATCCGCGACCTCGATTTCACGGTTCAGGGCAATCCCCTCAAACTGGCGAAGGATTTCGAGCGGGCCGGCGCAAAGCTGGCCGGGCAGGAGGAAGACGTACGTACGCTCTTCCTGGTGCTGCCTGGCAATGTCCGCGCAGAAATCGGCATGGCCCGCACCGAGAACTACGAAAAGGTCGGTAAACCCCCTCTGATTGCTCCGGCAAGCATTCAGGAAGACCTCCGCCGCCGCGATTTCACCGTCAACGCCATGGCCTTATCTCTGAATGAGGGATCGCGCGGGCTGCTGCTCGACCCGTTCAATGGCGTGGCCGACATCGAAGCCAAAGTGCTTCGGATCCTGCACAACTACTCTTTCGTTGAAGACCCTTCGCGGCTGATCCGGGCAACCCGGTTTGCGGCCCGTTTCCACTGGCCGCTCGAGGAGCGTACCCAGCAGCGTTACGATTCCGCCAAGGAAAACAAGTACATCGACCATATCTCGCGCAGCGGCATCGGCCATGAGATCGCGCAACTGGCGCACGAAGACGACCCACTGGCCGTGGTGCGCGCCCTGGAGAAAGAGGACTGGCTCAAGGTGTTGCATCCCCACTGGACGGTGGCGAAAGTCGATGTCAACGGGCTCACCCAGTTGATGAAGGCTCGCCAGCAAATGGTGGATCTTGGGTACACGGTCGATCCTTCGGCAGCAGTGATGCATTTCCTGACCTCACATTTTTCGGAGAAAGATGTCTCCGATCTGCGGCGGCAGATTCCCCGTAAGGATTTGATCGAGGCCTGGCGCGACATCGAAGACCATGCGAAGGATTTGGCGAAGAGGTTAATGGGAAAGGAAGCGGCTACCCCATCGCGCACCTGGAACCTGCTCACTGCCGCGCGTTCGGAGATGGTTCTCTTCCTGGCTGTGACGGCGCGGCATCAGACCGTGGCGCAGAAGATCAAGAACTATTTCACCAAGTGGCGTCAGGTACAGCAGCGGATTCCGCTCCCGGAGATGACGGAATTGTTGATCACTCCGCAACTGCCGGAATATCCGAAGATTGCGCGCGACGTCTTCATGCTGTTGCTGGATGGAAAATTGCGTTCGCACACGGAAACGCTAAAATTCCTGAAGCCATTCGCTCCTCCGCCACCGCCTCCGCCTCCACCGCCACGACGTGGCCGAGGGAAAGCCGCAGCCGCTGCTGTCGGTGCTGCCGCACCTGTGGCAGAAAAGCCAGGAAAGAAGAGCGAAACCGCAAAGGGCAAAGGAAAGGCTGCAGCGGTAATTGCTCCCGTCGCGCCCGCACCCGCGCCTTCTAAACCCGAGCCGAAGACAAAGCCCGAAACGAAGGCGAAGCCTGTGGCTGCAGTAAAGCCCGGCAAAAAGTCAAAGCCGGCCAAGGTTCCCAAGAAGCCCGCGAAGCCTCCAGCCAAATCTTCGAAGAAACCCACCAAGAAGCCAACACCGAAGAAGCCAAAAGGCAAGAGCAACAAGAAGAAGAGGTAACCCTCGTTGCATTGTCATCCTGAGCGTAGCCGCTTTTCAGGCGGAGCGAAGAGCCTGCCCTGAGCGAAGTCGAAGGGACCTCCCGCTTGACCGGCCCGGCGAAGCAAGCCAAATTGCGCCAGCACTGAAAATCAAAACCCTTAGGAAAATCAAAATCCTAGATCAGACAAACCCGCCGATGTGGCATCCCCGAAGTATAGCGGTAGCCAGTCGCCGCGCGGGCACGATAAACTATCGGTGAGGTATTAGCAAATTGAAAGCATTTCAGCTTGCGCTCATTTGCCTCCTGTCTCTTGCTGTTCCCGCCTTCGGTGTCGACTGCCAGAACGCTGATTGCGTCGCGTGCGCCGCCAACGTTTGTCTATATTCAGTTTGCGAGGGCCTCTGCAGTTGCACCCCCCACTGCCGGAACGGAATATGCACTTGCGGGGGCTTAAGTCCATGCACAACCAACCCCGATGGAACGAGAACGTGTCAGAACGATGCGGCGAGAGCCAGCGCCAGCACAAAGCTACCTGTTGCCAAGCAAGGTGGCAAAGCGGCAGACGCGTCCACGCGTAAGGAGTATCCTTGGATCAGTAGTGGCAACTTCGTGGCGCAACTGGCGAGCCACAGCTCGGTCTCAAGCTTGGGAAGGCTGCTCGAGGACCTACAACTTATGATTGCTGATCAGGGACTCGCCTCGCATTTAGAGATCCAGACGGCAACCTACATAGGCGCGGAGCCTGCCGTGGTGAAGTCCGCGGCGGACGTCCACCTAAGCGAGCTGTCAGGTCTAGCCGCTACCTTGGGCCCCGACGGAAGTTCCTGGCTGTTCCGTATCTACCGGGAGGCTGCCGACCCCGGGGGCGAGACGAAGCACGTAAGCATTCGGCAGATGATCACCGACAAGATAGCGCCGGTTGAAATGATATCGGTTGCCGATCATAATTATAAGTTTCAAACGCTTGACGGGAAGACGGAAACGGGAACGTTCTAATTCCTTCGTTTGGCGATCCTAGCACCTGGAAGATTTTGCCCGCTGTGCTGAACTTGCTAGAGGTGGGCTTTCACAAGAATCTTCTTTCCAAACGCCGACAGTGCGAACTCGACTGCTAGGTCAGCGGTCCGATTATGCTCGTCGATCACAGAGCGAAGTCGAAGGGATCTCCCGTTCCATCGGCCTGGCACGTGAACCAAAGTGCACCAGCACCGAAATTCAAAACCCTAGGAAATTCAAAACCTTAGGAAACCCAACATAGAAGGCTTCTAGACGAAAACATCGGACCGTCAAGCATACAAAAGAAACCAGAAAGAAAAACAGTGGTGGCTCAGCTTGGCTTACGCGCTGGGCCGGTTGCGCCGTGCCAGCCGTTTTGCTAGAAGCCAGTAGCCAGTAGCTGTTTTGCGGGGCTTCGGGATGATGCCGACGGGTAGAAGTGCACACTGCTTTTTTTCAAACTGACCCACTACCGAATTTCTGCTTCCAAGTCTTCAATCCGGCTTATAATGCCCTTATGCGGCGCCTGATTGCACTTGCGGTTTCCCTGGTTGTGGTGGCGTCTGTGCAGTCCTTCGCGCAGCGTGGTGGTGGTCACGGATCAGCCGGTGGTCACGGCGGATTTTCCTCGCATGGCGGGTTTAGCGGTGGCCATGCGTCTGCTGGTCACGCCTTCGGTGGTCGTGCGATGGGCGGAGTTCGTTCCGGTATAGGTTTCTCCGCGCGTTCATCGGTGCGTGGTTCTTTCAATCGTGGCCTTACCACACGCCGCTTCAGCCATTCTGGGGTGGGTCTGCAGCTCCGCACCCGCGGCTTCCGAAACAATTGCTTTGGATTCCGTTGCGGCAATGGCTACGGCTACCCTTGGCTCGGTGGAATCAATCCCTACTGGTGGTGGGATTCTGGTTCGTCCTATGATCAGGACCAGCAGGATCAGCTCGGTCTCGCGAACGAGATGAACCAGCAGAGTCTTGAGGAACAGCGCATGCGCCACCAGGGCGATCAAGATATGTACGCGCGTTCCGCGCCACCTTCGCCCCGTGTTCCAGAGCGCACGGAAGCCGCGCCCGCCACGGTGCTGGTTTTCCGCGATCAGCGCAAACAGGAAGTCCAGAATTACGCCATCGTGGGACAGACATTGTGGAACTTCGCTCCGCAGCATACGGAGAAAATTCCGCTCTCCGATCTCGACCTGGCCGCAACCGCCAAGGCAAATGACGCGCGCGGTGTCGATTTCCGCCTCCCCAATGCCCCCGAAGGTCAATAGTCTAGATCCCCTCCCCGTTGTCATCCTGAGCGAAGCCGTTCTTCAGGCGAAGTCGAAGGATCTCTAACGCAACCGCATGTTTGTAAGGTAAGCCACCATTTTTTACCCGTTCTTGACAATTCCCCCAGCGCGGCGATGATACGCTGCCACACCATTGAAGCATCACAGCGGACGAAACTCAGAAAAGACGAAACTGACAAACCAGGGCGGAGAAAATGATCGAGTCTACAAAGTGTCGAACGTTTGTTTCAATGATTGTGTTCTGGACAGCTGCAAACTGTGCGCTACTCATGCCGAGCGCGGCGGCTCAGACCGGCGATTGGCTGACGCACTCCCATGACGCACAGCACAGCGCTCAGTCCACCGTTCAGTCTCAAGCCCTCGAGACGATTCATTGGCATATGCCAGTCGACCTTGATCCTCCAGAGGGAGAAATCACGGTGCATTACGGCTCGCCTCTGATCACGCAGGCGAACACGGTGGTGGTTCCCGTGAAAACTGGCAGTAACAGCTTTCGCGTCGAAGCGCGCAACGGTGCCACCGGTCAGCGGATGTGGGCGCTTGCAACCGGTTATCAGGCTCCCGGCGCAAGCTTTCTCCCCGGCTTGGGTCCCACTATCTTTGGCAGCCAGCTTTTCGTTCCCGATATTGGTGGCCGTGTGCTGGTGCGCCAGAACCCTGATCAGGCCACCGGCGCGGTGAGCCGCCTCGTTTTCTACGGCGAGGCGAATTACAAGAAGAACCCGACTGCCTATAACCAGAGCGTGCAGATCGACACTCCGCTCACCACCGACGCCGACGGCAATCTCTATTTCGGATTCCTCACGCTGGGATCGACACCGATCAATCTGCAGGGCGGTATCGCGCGCATCGCGGCGAACGGCGCGGGAACCTGGGTTTCAGCCGCAGCCGCCAGCGGAGATTCATCCATCACGCAGGCCGCCATTAGTTGTGCTCCCGCTCTCTCGCCCGATGGCAGCATTCTCTACGTCGTAGTCGACAACGGCAGCTACGGATATCTTCTTGCCTTGAACAGTTCGACCCTTGCGCTTGTGGGCAGCGTGCGTTTGAAAGATCCTGCGTCGGGGCAGGATGCATGGCTCTACGACGGCAGTTCCGCCACTCCGACCGTCGGCCCGGATGGCGATGTTTATTTCGGTGTGCTGGAAAATCCTTTTGATAGTCACAACGACCGCGGTTGGTTGCTCCACTTCAACAGCACCCTCTCGCAGACCAAAATCCCCGGAAGCTTCGGCTGGGACGACACAGCCTCGATCGTGCCTTCCACGTTGGTCGCCAGCTATCACGGAACTTCAAGCTACCTGCTCATGACGAAGTACAACAACTATGCAGGCATCGGCAGTGGCAACGGGCACAACCGCATTGCCATCCTCGATCCCAACGCCACCGAGAAAGATCCGATCATCCCGAAGACTGTCGTCATGAAAGAAGTCATCACGAAACTCGGCGTCACGCCCGACCCAGACTTCCCGACATTCCCCGGTGCCGTGAAAGAATGGTGCATCAACACCGCCGCCGTCGATCCCTTCACCAAATCGATTCTCGTCAACAGCGAAGACGGGAAACTCTATCGCTGGGACCTGACTTCAAACTTATTCACGCAAGTAATTAAACTTTCGACGGGCATCGGCGAAGCGTACACGCCAACCGCGATTGGCAGCGATGGTACGGCCTACGCGATTAATGATGCCATCCTCGATGCCATGGGGACAAAACCCAATCGCTAAAAGATTCCGAAAGTTCGGTGGCGTAGTCGGCGAAAGGTCTTAGGTCTCAGGTCTCGGGAACCCCGGCTGGCGAGTTGGCTTTCGTCTTCGGTGTCATCCTGAGCGCAGCCGTTTTTCAGGCGAAGCGAAGGACCTCCCGCTTGACCGAACATGCGCGTGACCCAAACTGCATCACTGACGAAACCAAGCTGGAGGGGCAAGCCGCGCTAAATCGCAACGCCATTTTCCGCTGCATTCCGTGCATTTTCTGTGGATAACTAATCTCTTCAACCAACCCATTTCCCGCTAGAATAAAGGCAGAAGCCGATTGTTGAACCAACAATCAGCATTCGACATTCCGTTTCCCCTATGCCCCAATTCGT
>CAYOVU010000179.1:0-7478 GCA_964407505.1 uncultured Acidobacteriaceae bacterium
CCCGGTCCTACCCAGATTCGTAACTCCAACACGTATTCGCTCGCGGCTCAGATCCAGGAAGCCGGAGGCGAGGCCGTGCTCTTGCCGATTGCTCCGGACGAACCGCATCGACTGCGGCGGTTGATTGAGCAGGGTCTTGAATCCGATCTTCTAATCATGACCGGTGGTGTCTCCATGGGACGCTACGATCTGGTCGAGCAGGTCCTTAGCGAGATGAAAGCTGAGTTTCTGTTCACTGGAGCGAGGATCCAGCCCGGCCGTCCTGTGGTATTTGGCCGAGTTCCGCTGGGGCACAAAGAAGGTGCAGGCGCTGCAACTCCAGCAGCGGCGCTGCTCAAGTATTTCTTCGGACTTCCCGGCAACCCAGTTTCAACTATGGTGACATTCGAACTATTCGCTCGGCCGATTCTCGAGGCCTTGGCTGGGACGTCCCCGCATCCGCTCGTCTTCGTTCATGCGCGTCTGAAATCTGAAATTCGCGTCAAGACAGGGCTGAGGCGGTTCCTTCCCGCCGTATTTTCCGGACAGCATGAAAACTCGCAGGCGGAACTCGTGCCGTGGCAGGGATCAGGTGACATTGCAGCCCGATCCCGCGCGAATTGCTACATTGTTATTCCGCCGGATCGAGAGCAGATCTCTGCGGGCGATTGGGTTGCGATTATGCTGCGGTAAGAAGGTTTTGAATTTCCTAAGGTTTCTAATTTCGGTAGTGGTGCAATTTGGCTTGCGCGCCGGGCCGGTCAAGCGGGAGGTCCCTTCGACTTCGCTCAGGGCAGGCTCTTCGCTCCGCCTGAAAAGCAGCTGCGCTCAGGATGACGCCGGCGGGAGAAGTGCACGCTGCTTCTTCAAACTGATCCACTACCCTTTCTAAATCTCGTTTGCACCGCAGCGACGGTCGGGTTCTGTCCATGTAAGATAGAGCTTCCGCATGGCGAAGAAGCTTTCTCATTACGATAAAGCCGGCCGGGCTCGCATGGTCGATGTCTCCGCGAAGCTTACGACAAAGCGCGAAGCGGAGGCCAGCGCTTTCGTCAGCATTCCAAATGCCGTACTCAAGGCCCTTCCAAGAAATCCTAAAGGCGATCCGCTGGAAGTGGCGCGCGTTGCGGGAATCATGGCGGCTAAACGCACCGCCGAACTAATCCCGATGTGCCACTCTTTGCCGCTCTCGCTCGTTGATGTTGAGTTGAGGCTATGCGAAAATGGCGTCGCCATTGCTACGAAAGTAATCACCACAGCTCAAACCGGAGTCGAGATGGAAGCCCTTATGGCCGCCAGTATTTCGGCCCTCTGCCTTTATGACATGCTGAAGGGGATGGATAAGGGAATTGAGATTCGGGAGATTGTATTGCAGCGGAAAAGTGGAGGAAAGAGCGGGGAGTACCGGCGCGCGAAGAAGTAACGAAGTAACAAAGAAAGAGTGATACGTAACACCACAAAGAGATTCGATGCCGAACGACGTTAAGCTGCTTTTGGTAGATGACAATCCGATGGTGTTGGGGATGTTGCAGCAGGCGCTGTCTCCGTTCGCTCAGGTGACGGCGGCGGGCGACGCGGCGGATGCTTTGTTGAAGGCCGTGGACGATCCTCCGGAGCTGGTGGTGTGCGATTACCGCATGCCGGGGATGGATGGACGGCAACTGGTGGAGAAGCTGAAGAGCCGGCCGGCTACGTCGAATTTTTCGGCGATCCTGTTGGCCAGTAGAAGCGACATTGACGAACGGCTTTCGCCGCAGGACGCAGCCGATGACTACATCGCCAAGCCTTTTTTTCTGAAGGAAGCTACGCGGCGCATCAAGCGTACGGTGGACCGTATCGCACTGGAGAAGATGGCGAAGACGGCTCCGTCGGACGGCGTTGTGCGCGGGAACCTCTCGCAGATGAACGTGATTGACCTGATGCAATCGCTCGAAATGGGGCGCAAGAGTTGCCAGCTTAAACTCAACAACGCGGGCGAGAAGTGCGAAGTGTTTTTCGTCGAGGGACAGGTGAAGCACGCGACCTACGGATCTTTGCTTGGAGATCAAGCCGTATTCAAGGTTCTGCGCTGGACGGGCGGGAATTTTGAACTCAACTTTGAAGGCAAGACCGATCAGGAGACCACGCAACTTAACACTCAGGGTCTGCTGATGGAAGGGTTGCGATTGCTGGATGAAGCGCAGCGCGATGGGGTTGGCGAGGAGGCCAGCAGTGCTGCCGCAAGTGGCGACAACAGCACAAGCGCAGGTGGTTCGGACATAGCTGCTCCGAGCGCAGCAGTCGACGCCGGCAGAGGCCGGGCGGCGGAAGAGGAAGATGATGTCCTCCTCGACAACTGATGCGAGCACGTTTGATACGAGTACACGGGCCGCTTTCACAGCTGCGGTGGTTACGGTTAGTGATTCTTGCGCGCGCGGGGAGCGGGTGGATGTCTCGGGGCCGGCAGTTGTCGATGTCCTGAAGCAGTCTGGTTTTCGCGTCGTTGCTACAAGAGTTGTTCAGGACGATTCGATGCAGGTGCAGAATGCGCTCGTCCATCTCGCATTGGAAACGCGGTTCATCGTTACGACAGGCGGGACGGGGATTGCGGTGCGCGACGTTACTCCGGAGGCGACGGAAGCAATTTGCGAGCGCTTGATCGACGGAATCGGGGAACGCATGCGAAGCGAGGGATTGAAGAAGACTCCGTTTGCGGCCTTGAGCCGCGGAGTGTGCGGGGTGCGAGGCAAGACTCTGATTTTGAATCTGCCGGGGAGTCCGCGTGGTGCAGTGGAGTCATTGGCGGCGGTGGTGGAGTTGATTCCGCATGCGCTGGATTTGTTGGATGGGAAGACGGAACACTCGTAAGCGGATCCTTCAGGCATGTTTACTTGACACCCTGCCTCTTGCACTCCTAGTCTTGGGTCAGGCAAATACAGCGTATTCAGGCATGGACGCCATCCCTATCAAACCGGAACGCAAGGCGCAATTGGAAGAATATGCCCAACGGCACGGTCAAGACCCAGCCGCCGCGCTCGATGAGGCTTTAGCCGCATATCTCGAATGGGAGCGCCAAGATTTCGAAGGAGCCGTCGAAGGCATCCGTAGGGGTCATGAAGATGTAACCGCAGGGCGCACCCGCCCCGCCGCTGAGTTTCTCTCTGCGATGCGGCGCAAGCATGGCCTTTCACGTTAAAATCTCGGCCCAAGCCGAAAGGGATGCAGAAGGAATTCTGGAATGGCTGTTGTCCGAGCACGCCGGAGAAACCGGCCTGCGCTGGTTTCTAGCCCTGGATGACGCCATCGCGTCTCTGGCTATGTTTCCCCAGCGCTGCCCACTCGCTCCCGAGAACCTACAATTTCCCTTTGAAGTGCGCCAGCTTCTTTACGGTCGGAAACCGCATTTGTATCGGATTCTGTTTACTGTCAAGGGCGAGAATGTGAACATCCTTCACATTCGGCATGGTCGGCGCGAGCCGATTGCCAGGCAATGATTAGGGGCGCAGTCGCGAGGGCTAACACGAATGAACGATAACGGATCAAGTTACGAAGAGGTCGAGACCCAAGCCGGAAGCGGCACGACGTGGGGCGAGCTGCGCCGAATGAGCGATGCCACCGTATGCAAGGGAATTGCAGGCGATCCAGAAACCCAACGTCACGGATAAAGAATTCTGGAAAAGGCTAAGGTTGTTATGCCGCACCGAAAAAAATTGTGATTGTTCCTTTTCGAGGTCTTCGCGTTAGTTCCTGGTTTTCCTAGTTTTTGGATTTCTTAGTTCTTGGTCTTCCTAGTGTCTAGGGACGGGAGCATGGGCCCCAGCTATTCATGAGATGGATTTGTCTTTCCTAGTCTTGACTTCCTCCTCAAAAGAAAGCGGCTGCGACGGGTAATGGGAAAGCAAGTTCCTCACCGGGCGTTCCGCCCGATTCGGAATGACATCGATTTTTGCTTTCAGCCTTGATTTTTCTAGTCAATCCTGCTGGCCACGACAGCGTGAAATTGTTTTCATCTAAGCGATTGGAAAGAAGGTTTTGTAGGCAGAAACGGCATTTGTGCGTCCGTAACTGTCTCTACACAGTTGCTTTCGCGTAGACTAAGCTTCCTTTGAAAACAATTGGGCACATTCTGGCGCGGTATACGGCTTGGATTTGGGGACTGTTGCAGCACTTAGGAATTTGGGGAGTGTTCGCCATTGCGTTTGCCGATTCGGCGCTGCTGGGGATGCCGGTGGACGCGATTGTAGCGGCTTATGTTTATCAGGATCGCAAGCGGCTGCTGTTTTATGTGGTGATGGCTTCGCTGGGATCGGCGCTGGGGAGCATTCCGCTTTACATCATTGGATATGTGGGCGGCGAGACGGTGCTGCGGAAGCGGATTTCGGACGAGCGGTTTCTGCGGATTCACCGGTCGTTTGAGCGACATGAGTTTTGGGCGCTGATGTTTCCGGGGATGCTGCCTCCGCCGATGCCGTTCAAAATTTTTGTGCTGGCGGCGGCGGTGTTTGAGATGCGGTTTCGCGACTTCCTGGCGGCGATTTTTGCCGGGAGGTTTGTCCGGTTTTTTGTATTGGCTATGCTGACGCTGTGGTTTGGGCCGCAGATTGTTGGGATCATGGGGTCAGTGTTTCGGCGGCATATTTATTGGGTGCTGGGGGTGGTTGTAGTGGGAATTTTGTTGGGGTTGGTGTGGTGGAGGAGCAGGAAGAGTTCCCGCAGCGGCTGAAGGCGGATTCGATTGGCTGCTTCTATGGCACTACCGGACGAGGCTGCGGAAAAAGTTGCGCAGGCCCGCAAAAGCTTACCTCAGCGCTGAAGCGCCGACTCATTTTGAACGACATAACGACATGAGTGAAAGAGGTTGCGGAAAAATATAATTCTGGCCGTCGACGCTCCCCAGCGGCTAAAGCCGGCATCGAGAAACAAGCCACTTATCGCAGCGGTAAACCGCTGCGCCACCCAAAAACAAGTGCAATGGCGGGTTTTTCCGCAGCCTTGGAACTCGTACCCCTCCCAACCTGACAGATACAAAATTTTCTCGCAGCCTGTGGAGATCGTGTCTTCCCAATGGCAAACGGGAGTTTGCGTCTGTGGCGCGATCTGGCGACGACTGCGGCCCGATGCACCTGGGCCGCCGGACAGCCGAGGGCGGCTGTCCCTACATGTTTCGAGATTAGGCTGGGGAGATGGGATCGGTGGCGGACTTGTTGAACCATCCGGAGAGAGCGTGCAGGAATACCGGGGTTCCGAACATCGCGATGGAGAAGAACAGGTCGCTCTCGACGGTGCCGCGGAAAAATGGGAGGCCGGCGGCGTAGGACGTCATGACACCGTTGAGGTTCCGGGGATACAAATCCGAATAAGCGGCCCACGCCGCAAAATTGCTGATCAGGAAGAACGACACCGAACTGGTGAGCGCGGCGCCCACCACGCGGACTGGGCCGGATTTTTCGCGAAGATTCGTTCCTAGCCAAAGGATGGCCGCGTACCAAGCCCACGTGACGAGATGATCCCAAGTCAGCGGGAAAGAGTAAATCAGCTTGGTAAGTACGACGTCAGTAGCAGCGAATAGCGCCAGCGGTATCCACATTTGGCGCCGGGAGCCGCGGGCGCCGAAAAACAGTAGCGACGCGGCCACGGGCGTGAAATGCCAGGCGTGCGGTAAGACGTTCAAGGGGCCGGCGAACGGCAAGAAGCGGACGGCGATAGCTAATAGGACGAATAGATAGGGCAACATGGGAGCACCTCGGCAGAAGCAGTTCTTATTGTCGGCGCGGCGAGGGTGGAACGTCAAGAGAGGAATGCTCCGGCCGATTTCTCGACTGTAACGGCGCAGATTATTTTCGAGAGCCGGGGTCGGGCACGATGACTCGATCCTGACCATTGCCGTAGACATCGCCAACGACCTGGAGATTGTGATCGAGTAGAACACCGGCGCTGAGGGCGCGGTTTGGTTGATTGCGACCGCCTGCGACGCGGCCGAGCAGGCTGGGCAACTGGACGAAACGCAGATCCACGAATTGCACAATGTAACCATCTTGCGGGGAACTGACGTTTTCAGTTTCGGTGATGGGATACTGCGCCCAGTCGAGGTAAACGCGTCCGAGGTAGGAGCGCTTGGCGGCGAGGGTAATGGGCGTTTCTTCGGGCTTGTAGCGGATTTCGAGCAAGCATCGGGGATCGACTTCGGGGCCGAGAGAATCCACAGGTGCAAGAATGAAGAAGCTGGAAGTTTCCACCACACCCGACCAATGGAAGGGATTTATCCAGGTGGGGTAGGCGGAGGCTCGTAACGGCTCGGCGTTCTCGTAAGTGCGAGCTTCGAGGGCGTGGACGGCGCGGCGATGCTCGAAGTCACGCAGAGTCCAGAGGAGGACGACGGCAACCAAGGCACCCGTGGCGGCGGTGCGGCCGCGTGGGCCTTTCTGGCGGGCGCCGATTTCTTTGTCGACGAGCGAGAAGAAAGAAGGGACGATCAGGCCGAGAACCAGGAACGCGAACATGATCGGCTCGAAGATGAAAACGATATCCCACGAATACCACTTCTCGGAGAACGGCCAGAACGGGCGAACGCCGTAGTTGTTGGTGAAATCGAGCAGGATGTGGCTGAGGCCAGCGAGGCAAGCGTAAAGGAACAATAGTCCCCAGCGCGGGTTGGGATCGTTCACCTTGCGGCCGCGAAGACAGTGGATGAGATACACAAAGGCGACAACAACCGCAGCCATCAGCACGATGCCGATGAAGGAGTGGGTGAAGCCGCGGTGATGGGCGAAGGCGAAGGCGCGGCCTTTGAAACGACTGAGCACGTCGAGATCGGGGGCTTCGGCGGCGAGGGTGAGCGTGAGCGTGGCCAGCGCGGTCTTACGGTTGAGTCCGGCTCGTCCCATACAAGCGCCGGTCAGGAAGTGGGTAACGGGTTCCAAGCGATCAAGAAGGATTCTATGGGGAGGTGGGGAGAAATGCCAAGGGCGGGGGATTTAAGTTGTGGTTTAGTCCCTGGGGCAACCGCCTGCCCGATTCGAAGGTACTTTCGGTTCCCCGAAGCCCGTTTATGGCCAACTTCCGGTTGGCCGACCAATCGCCCAGAATGTTATAGCGTGAACGACGCATGAAGAGAACCGGAACTTGTTCGCCTGCTTTGGTGTCTGAGGAACTTAACGCACCAGGGGTGGATCGGAAAGGACCTCGAGTTTTTTGCCTTGTCCGCGCAGAGGTCATTGCCGATCCTCTGATCGCCTAGCCTTTCACGGTTCCTGCGACATATACGGCGAGTTGGCCGCCGCCGCCGCGATGTTCGGAGCTTCCTGTTTAGCCTGCTGCTCTTCGTAGATCTTCATGTATTCGCCAAATGAGGGGAACAATCCTTCGCGTTCTTCTAAGATCTGAGTGGAACCCTCCGGAGCAGTGATAAATGCGCAAAACTTTTCCTGCATTTTGATTTTAGGATTGAACTGGTCCAGCCACAGGAATTGTCCTCGCTCGTTGATCTCGAGGAACCACCAGTTTTCATGCATGTCCACGGC
>CAYOVU010000180.1:0-13315 GCA_964407505.1 uncultured Acidobacteriaceae bacterium
GCAGCTGACGCAGCATGACATTGGCCAGACCGTGGTGATCGCGGAATCGGCTTGCGTGGCGGTGGAAGCGATGGAAGGCACGGACGCTACCATCGAACGTGCGGGACAGATTATGGGATCGCTGCGCGGCGATGCGTCCACGCTGAGCCGCGCGCTTACGGTGGTGAAGATTGCGAAGCCCGATCAGGATATGCGGTTTGATGTGCCTGTGATCGGGGTGAAGACCGTTGAAGTGATGCGAGCGGCGGGCGCGACTTGCCTGGCGCTGGATGCGGGGAAGTGTTTGCTGCTGGATGGAGAAAAGATTATGGAAGCGGCGGATGCGGCGGGGATTTCGATTGTGGCTGATGAGGCTTGATTGTAGGAGATGCGATGAAATGAAGCCGAAAATTATGGGTATCGGGAACCGAGAACCTACGCTGATCGCCGACCAACTGCGCCGCGCATTCGATGGTGTTGCGTGGCATGGCCCTGCTTTACTTGAATTACTGCAGGATGTGGACGCCGTGATCGCAGCGGCAAAGCCTCTGGCCGATGTTCACAGTATCTGGGAACTCGTGCTGCATGTTGCGGTTTGGGACGATGTCACGCTGCGCAGAATCGCGGGAGAGAAAACCCAGCCCGCCGGAACCGACAATTTTCCGCTCGTTCCGAAGCGGCCCACCGAAGCCGCGTGGCGCAAGACGATCGCTGACACGAAACGCACCCACGAACGGCTGGTGAAGACGGTGGCGGCATTGTCCGAGGCCAGACTGCGCGACCGCGTCCCCGGAAAGCGTTATGACTTTTATCACTTGCTGCACGGGGTTGTGCAGCATGAGCTTTATCATGCGGGGCAGATCGCCATACTGAGGAAAATTGAGCCATCGGGCCATTGAGTGATTGAAAATCGAGTGGCCTATCCACCAAGAAACTTAAGGAAACCCCTAATTAACCCATCGAGTTATTGGCGACTAGATTTTCAATGACTCGATGACTCAATCGCTCAATTTCTTACCATTGTTTGAAGATCACTCCCACGGCGGCCACGATCATGGCGAATCCCACCGCGTGGTTCCACTTCACGGGTTGTTTCAGGTAGAGGACTGAGAATACGGAGAAGACGACCAGCGTAATCACTTCCTGGATCGTCTTGAGCTGTGCGGCGCTGAATTCGTAGGAGCCGATGCGGTTGGCCGGCACCTGGAAACAGTATTCGAAGAAGGCAATCATCCAGCTGATCACGATCACCTTCAACAACGGCACGTTGCGATACTTTAGATGGCCGTACCAGGCGAAGGTCATGAAGATGTTGGAGACTGTGAGCAGCGCGATGGTTCGCATGAGATGGGAGGCTCCTGATTGGCGATTGAGCGATTGCGCCTTTCGCGATTTGAAATCTTGCTCCGGGGTTTCAATGACCCGATGACTCAATCGCAAAAATGACTCAATCTATTCCAGATGCTCTTTCCCGGCTTTACGTTTACAATTTGTTGTTCCTGGTGGCAATCAGCCCCGAGAGTTCCTGCCTGCATTCTGAAAATCCGATTCTCGTCGCAGTGGTAGGGGTGGGCGTCTTTGGACGCAACCATGCCCGGGTTTACAAAGAGCTTGAACAGCAGGGCGAAGCGGTCCGGCTGGTGGGCGTGGTCGACGTGAACCTCGAGCGCGCGGACGCGGTGGCACGCGAGTTTGGCTGCAGGGCTTTCGGTTCAGTCGAGCAGATGCTGACCACGCACAGCGAAATCCGCGCGGCGACGGTCGCGGCGCCGACTGTGCATCATCTTGAAGTGGCGCGCAAGCTAATGGACTCGGGTGTGGACGTTCTGATCGAGAAGCCAATTGCGGCTTCGCTGGCTGAGGCGGACGAACTGGTGCAATTGGCGTCCACTCACAGGCGTGTCGCGCAGGCCGGACACCTTGAGCGCTTCAATCCAGCGGTTCGCGCCACCGTTCCGCTCCTCACCCAACCCATGTTTTTCGAAGTTCACCGGCTGAGCGTTTTTACACCGCGCTCGCTCGATGTGGACGTGGTTCTCGACTTGATGATTCACGACCTGGACATCGTGCTTTCCTTTGCTAATTCTTCCGTGAAGGAAGTGCGCGCGGTCGGGTTGCCGATTCTTTCGGGAAAGGTTGACATCGCCAACGTACGGCTGGAATTCGAATCGGGATGCGTGGCGAACTTTACCGCGAGCCGCGTTTCGACCGAACGTGTGCGCAAGTTGCGCTTCTTTCAGCCGAGGCAGTATGTATCGGTGGATTACGGACGACAAGAGGTGCTGGTCTTCAGTATCGGAGAAGATGGGCCGGCAACGGGCACACCAAGCGTCAATCCGCAGATCAAGATCGGCAAACCGGCGGTGACTTCGGAAGAGCCTCTCCATGCGGAGCTGAGGTCATTCCTGCATGCGGTGCGGGAGCACTCGACACCTGTGGTGCCACTTGCCGATGGCCAGCGCGCGCTCGCGCTGGCACTCGATATTGTGGCGGCGATTGGCGAGCACGGGAAGAAAGTGGGGCTTGCCAGCATTGCCAAGTCTCAACCATGAAGAGACCCTTATCGCAAGCAATTTTGAAAAGCAGAAAGTTTCCCTCTGATCGTAACATCTGTTTTTACAAATGTTTACATACGTAAGTCTCCCGCCATTTGTCAGCAAGCATAATCGATGGAAAGGTGCGAAAATGAGACTAGCTTGGCCGCGCTCGTCCGCTGCGGACATCCGATGGAAGCCGGATGCAACGGAATGACGTGGGTTTGTGTCTAACGGACAAGCCGGAGCTCGGACAAGTTTAGTTCATGCCCATCACGCAAATTCCATTCCAGGATCCGGTGGCTCCGCCCGAAAAGCCTCAGCCAGAACAGCTGGGTCTATACGACGCCCAGGGATGGGAAACCGCTTACAAGGATTTGGATGACGATGCGCGCGTACCGCATTTGCTCATCCAGTTGCAGGATGACCTCACGCGTTCGCGGCGTCGCGAGGCGGCATGGATTTCGATTATCGTCCACCTCATTTTGATCATTCTGCTGGCGAAGATTGAGTGGATTGAGAAATATCTGCCCTGGCATTCGGCGGTTGCGGTGAAAAAGCTGACCACGGACAAAGATGTAACGTTCCTCGAACTGCCGCCGGATCTGCAAAAGCTGCAACGCAAGCCGAATACGAACATTGCCTCCGACAAGAACCGTACAGCGATGACGCGGCATCCTCAGCTTGACGTCAAAGAACTGCGCAAGATTCTGCAGACGCCACCGCCGGGAGTGCCGGGAGCGAGTGCGCCTCAGATTGCTCAGCAGCCGCCTGCTCAGTCGCAAGGATTCGCTCAGAATCAGCCCGCGCCGCAGCAGCAGACGCAGAATCAGCAGATCGCGCAGTTACCGCCCACGGCGAAACCCAACATCGCGAATGAATTCAAGAAGTATGCCAACCCCATGTCTGCGGGTTCGGCGATTGACCAGGCCGCCCGGGACACGGTGGCGGGACGGGGCAACGGCCAGCAGATCGGCAACGGCGGCGATCCCTACGGATTAGGGCAGGGCGCGCACGGCCGCCAAATGGGCAATCTTGAGGTGCTCAGCGACACCATGGGGGTGGACTTCGGTCCCTACCTGCAGCGCGTGCTGCACGACGTGCGGCAGAATTGGTACACCGCGATTCCGGAATCCGCGCAGTGGAAAAAAGGAAAGCTGACGATTGAGTTCGCGATTACTAAAGATGGAAGAGTCGCTGGCATGAAGTTGGTGGCTACTTCCGGGGACTCTCCTCTTGATCGCGCGGCCTGGGCGGGCATCACAGCGTCGGACCCGTTTCCTCCGCTGCCTAGCGAATTCGGCGGACAATATCTCGCGCTGAGGTTTACGTTCTTCTATAACCCCAGCAAAGAAGATTTGGAATAGTTCTGCGGACCTGCAGCCGCATTAGTCCATCTGCGTAAACGCCCTCATATATGCCATGCGCACAAGTGTTCGCTCCGAGAAGGGCACATAGAGCAGGGCCGCGCTGGTTGCGAGAGCCGCGCCGAGGCCGATTTTCTGCATCAACAGAAATGGAGCGATCGCCCAGAGCTCATCGAGTGCCAGAACCACGGGAAATATTTGCAAAAATTTTCCGCCGAGACGCTGGTAGTCGAATCCGACGGCGGAGAGCAGGTAGCAGCGCAGCGGAATCCCGCAGGCCGCAGTCAATGTCACTGCAACCACAAGCGCGGTTGCCCGCCAACCGGGCAAAAAAGAATCCGCTATCGCCAGCACAGGATGAAGATGGAAAAGCGCCGTCAGGTAGAAGATGAGATACAACAGTTGAATCAAAGCGAACAATCCGCGCGTCAGGCCGCGCCGCGGAATGGGGACCGCCAGCTCGGGGTGCAGGGAGTTCGGAGAAGCTTTCGCTGTTTCTGAACTTGGCGTTTCCGAACTTGACCCAGGGGCCATCTCAACGTTGGTTTGCACCGGGGCGATGAAGCGGTAACCGCGGCGAGCGACGGTCTCGATGTAGCGTGGGCTGGACGCCGAATCCCCCAGAGTCTCGCGCAGTTTGTTTACGGCGGTGTTCAGGCTGTGGTCGAAATCCACGAAAGTGTTGGAGGGCCATAGCTTCTGCTGCATATCCTCGCGGGTTACCACATCGCCGGCGCGTTCCAGTAACAGGGCCAGCACTTGAAAAGGCTGTTCCTGCAGGCGAAGCTTGGCCCCGTTCTTGCGGAGTTCGCTCGCGTCGAGATTCAGTTCAAAGACCCCGAAGCGTGCGATTTTGACGGAGCGATTCGTCTGCGAATTCGGCATAGGAATCTAGGCGACGCGCGATCGCCAGCAACGCGCGTAGTGTAGCATCCGAGCCCTCGCCACGCGCGGAGCTTGATTCAGCAGGGAGGCTTACGTTTTCTGCGCCTTCCAACAAGCGGCGTACAATTAAATCAATCGTGAATCTCCATCGGCAGAACGATTCTTCCCGCCACGGCGCGCACAAGCACCGCCATGCAATCTATGCGACGGAAACTTCCGGTCTGCTGTTTGTCGCCTTTCTGCTGCTCGTACTGATTCTGATCCGCTACTGGCACGCCATTCACTGGAGCGTGCGCTAACGGTGGCTTCGCCGCCTGATCCGCTGCTGGTGGTTGTGCTTGGTCCCACAGCCAGCGGAAAGACCGCGCTTTCTCTGGCGCTCGCCGAGCGCTTCCACGGCGAGATCGTGAATTGCGATTCGGTCGCGATGTATCGCGAATTTGACATTGGGACGGCTAAGCCCACCGCTGCCGAGCGAGCCCGAGCCCCGCACCATCTGATCGATTGCGTTGAACCGTTGAGCTATATGACCGCCGGGGAGTACGCGCGCCAAGCACGGCAAGTAATCGAGGAAATCAAGACGCGTGGACACCTGCCGATCGTCGTTGGTGGAACCGGGCTCTATCTGCGCGCGTTGCTTGAAGGACTTTTCCCGGGTCCGCAACGCTCGGAAGAATTGCGGGAACGATTACGCGAACGAGCCTCCAGCCGGGGTTCCGGCTATCTGCACCGCATCCTGAGCCGTCTCGATCGTGCAGCGGCGGATAGGATTCATGCGAACGACGTGCCTAAGCTGGTGCGCGCGGTCGAAGTGTGCCTGGCCTCGCGCCATAAGATGACGGAGCTGTGGCAACAACAAGGGCGCGATGCTTTGCGCGGCTTCCGCATCTTGCGCATCGGTTTGGATCCAGATCGTCAGGCGCTTTATGAGCGAATCAACCAGCGTGCGCGAGAGATGTTTGACAATGGCCTTATCGAAGAAACCCAGAGCCTGATTGAAAAGTACGGAGATGCCGCCGGCCCGCTCTCTTCCCTCGGCTACAAACAAGCTGTTCAATTTCTTCGTGGAGAAGTTGGCCGCGAACAGGCGCTGCAAACCGCTCAGCAGGCACACCGCAATTATGCCAAGCGGCAGATGACCTGGTTTCGGCGCGAGCTGAAAGTGCACTGGCTGCGAGGGTTTGGGGATGAGGAGCGCATTCAGCGTGATGCTGTGGAGTGGGTCTCGGGAATCTGGTGTTAAGAATCGGAGCTTAGGTCTTACAACCCAAGCCGCTCGTCCGCAACATGTAGAACCTGATCATGGCCGACGATCACGCGGTACCTAACGGCTGTGGCTACAGTTCCGGGATAGACGCCAGATCCTCACCCGCGCGCAAGAAAAATTTGGGCGCCGCGAGGATCGTGTTCAATGCGCATGATCTCCAAAATGTTCTGTGAGGATATTCCAGCATCCGCAGCTGCTTCTTCCATCTGGCAATTTGGTGCCAACCAGGATTTGCGTGTTGCCGTTAGGGTCAATGATCGCCACTGGCACCTCCATTCTATGATTAGGCTTCCAGCCTGGATGAACGGCCTTCTTGGGCAACTTGGGGACTTCAGTGGCGAGAGGCGTACGGACAAACTCCGGGTCTGAGCATCTGAATATAACAGGCTCAAGATTAGGATTTTTCTCAATCCATTGGGGTCCATGCTCAATCGTAATACTCGAGCGAAGAATGCCATTGACTCGTGTCACTTCCCACTTCTCCTCAAATACACCATCCCGACAGCTTATTGAGACGGTATAGTGCTGACGATTTGGATCAAGAGGATTCCAACTAAAGGCCCCGGCTGATTCTTCTGGGCCACTTTCGGCAACATGAACGCGCTTTCGCGACTCCCCTGCCAGTCCGGGCGGTGGAAATGGCGAATCCGGATGTGCAACCAACCACTGGTGCTTTATGTTCTTGCGATCGTCATCATAAAAATCAACGCTACAATTGTGCGCAGAACCAGGGCCGTAGTGTTTAAGCATCATTATCCAAGTGGAAGAATCGTTGTCTCCTAATGGTGCACCAAAGACAAATAGAAGGCTTGGTTCGGGCTCACCTATTTCTTGGATGCCTTCGGGGGTTGCTCCTCCTAGTAAGGTCGCTTGCTTAAGCTCGGAGTCATCCTCGCGTTGCAAAACCCATTGCACGACGAATGCGATGGAAAGTACTCCAGCGGTGACGTATCCGAATGGACTGTCGAGCGCTTTGCCGAGAATGATTGCCAGGAGCACAAGCCCAACCTGAAAGACAAGCTCCCTAGCTCTCTTCATAACGCGGAATGTTATCTCGCGTTGCCTCTTGCGTTCAAATGCATATTTCGGGCCCGACAGCCTGCCTTCTGCTATCGTTTTCTGATGCATCGCATACTTGCCTTGTTGGTGCTCACACTCACTCTCCCGACAGCCACATTCGCCAAGGATAAATATCAGCGGCCCGGCCCGATCCGATTAACGCACGATGGCGAAAAGTGGGCGGAGAAGACGCTGCACAAGATGAGCGTGCAGGAAAGAGTTGGCCAGGTGTTCATGATCTGGTGCCGTGCCAGCTTTCTGAATGTGGAGAATCCGGAGTATCTCCAACTGCTCGACGACATGCGGAAGTATCACGTCGGCTCGTTTGCCATGACCGTACACGTGGACGGTCCGTATCTTCTGCGCAGCGAGCCTTACGAGGCGGCGGAGCTGCTGAACCATTTGCAGAGCGAATCGAAGCTGCCTTTGCTGTTTGCGGCCGATTTTGAACGCGGGCTGCCCATGCGCCTGATAGGAGCCACGGTTTTCCCGCATGCCATGGCTTTCGGCGGAGATGGCAAGCTGGAAGATGCCGAGGGCTTTGGCCGAATCACTGGAGAAGAGGCGCGCGCCATCGGAATTCATTGGAATTTTTTTCCTGACGCTGACGTCAACTCGAATCCGGCCAATCCCATCATCAACACGCGGTCGTTCGGAGAAAATCCCGCACAAGTTGGCGATCTGGTTGCGGCCTATATCAAGGGTGCGCATGAGGCCGGAATGCTGACCACGGTAAAACATTTTCCCGGCCACGGGGACACGGCCACCGACTCGCATCTGGGCGTTGCTAGCGTGACCGGCGATCGAGCGCACCTCGATTCCATTGAGCTGCCGCCTTTCCGGCGGGCGGTTGAGGCCGGCGTCGATTCGGTGATGGTGGCGCACGTCACCGTGCCAGCGCTCGATTCCGATCCCACCCATGTGGCAACGATTTCGTCAGTTATGGTCTCCGATCTTCTCGAAAAACAAGTCGGCTTTCGTGGAATCGTCGTCACGGACGCGCTCGACATGGCGGGACTTACGCATCTTTTTGCCAATGATATTGGCCGTGCAGCGGTTGAGGCTTTCAAGGCGGGCAACGATCTGCTGCTGATTCCGGCCGATTTTCCCGCCTCGTACAACGCGATGGTTAAGGCGGTTGAGTCGGGTGAAATCTCAGCCGAACGTCTCGACCGCTCGGTGCTTAAGATATTGAAGGCGAAGGCGTCTTTGGACCTGCAGAAGGCCCGTTTGGTGGACGTGAACGCCATTGCAACGTCCGTGGGAAAGCCTGAAAACCTGGCCTTCGGGCAGCGTGTGGCGGACGATGCGGTCACTTTGGTGCGCAACAACGGCAAGGTTTTGCCATTGAAATCCAAGGGAACCGAGAAGGCCGGCCTGCCGTATACAACACAGGAGGAGACTCATAGTCAGGTTGTGGCTGTCGTCTTCTCTGACGACGTGCGGACGGAGTCTGGCCGCGCCTTCAGCCGCGAGCTCCGCGCTCGCATTCCCGATGTGCGCGTGATGTATGTGGACCCGCGCATCGCGGCGGGGATGAGCAGCGAGGTGTTGAAGGCGGTGGACGAAGCGGAAACCGTGATTGCGGCCGTCTACGCGGTTCCGTCGGCGGGCAAGATGGCGAACACGGTTGCGATGACGGACGAAAGCGGCGCGCTGCTGCAGCAGCTGGTGGAACACGCAGCGACAAAGACCGAAGTGGTTGCCATGGGGAATCCGTACCTGGCGGCGAACTTCCCGAAGGTCGAAAATTATATGTGCACGTTTTCGAACGCGTCGGTTTCGGAGATCAGCGCAGTGAAGGCGTTGTTTGGGGAAATCGCAATCCGCGGACATCTTCCCGTGAGCATTCCGCAGATCGCCGAACGCGGCGCCGGAATCAGCCGTCCGGCGCAAGTGGCGGGTGGAGGGACTCAACATGCGCAAAAATAAACTTTTCGTCTTTGTGGTTGCCAGCGTGGCGGGAGTTATTTTGCTGCCGGCGTGCAGTGTGGACGTTAAGAAAGAGGCGAATGGCCGGGATAAGCAGGTGGACATCAACACGCTGGTCGGAGGCATCCACGTCAGCAAACAGGCGGACGTCGCCGATACCGGGCTGGCGGTTTATCCTGGCGCGCACTTGAAACAGAAAGATTCGGACGGCAGCGACAAGAGCGCCAATGTGAATATTTCCGGCTTCGGTTTCGGCCTGAAAGTTATCGCGTTGGAGTATGAATCCGACGATGACCCGGCCAAAGTTCTGTCTTTTTACAAAGATCAGTTGAAGAAATATGGCAGTGTGCTCGAGTGCCGCAACGTCGGCCACATGAATCTGGATACCGACTTCAACATTCATGGCTCCGACGATGGCTCGCACGAATTGACTTGTAGAGGCGAGAGTGGCCACGACACTGAACTCAAGGTGGGCAAGAAAGACGATCAACACATTGTGCAGGTCAAGCAAGAGGGCAAGGGTTCGAGTTTTGCGCTGGTCTATGTGCGCACGCACGGTAAGAATGCGGATATTTGAGACGGCTGTTTCTTAGCGGCAGTCGTTTACCTTGATTGGCCGCCGCTTGAAGGAGGGAATTATGCTTCGAAGACTGTGTGCGATGGGCTTCGGCCTTGCAATCGCAATTTCCAGTGTCGCCGCCCAGCAGGATCCGCAAGAGAAGCATGTGGATATTCAAAGCTCCGCCGGTGATCTGCACATGGGTACGGATGCGGACGCCCGCAAAGCCGGGTTGCCGCTCTATCCTGGCGCGCGGCTTACTCGCGATGAAGACAATCGGAATGCGATTAACCTTGGTCTGCTTACCGAGGCTTTTGGCATGAAACTGGTGGTCGCGAAGTACGAGTCCGACGACGCGCCCGCGAAAATTATCGATTTCTATCGTGAGCAGTTGAAGAAATATGGCAAAGTGCTGGAATGCCACAGTCGAGATCATGGTGAGCACGCCGATTTTGATGACGATAAGAATTCGAAAGAGCTGAAATGTGAAGGCGATAATACCGGGCCGGTTACCGAGTTGAAGGTTGGCACGCAGAGGAACCAGCACGTAGTGGCCATCGAGCCCAAAGAGGGGCACAGAGGCTCGACCTTTGCCTTGGTCTATGTTCACGCTCGCGGCAAGCAGGGCGACATCTGAGGCAGGCCCGCAGCCGCTTCACGGCGACGATCCGAGCCCGCCAAGATCTCCCAGTTAGAACTCCCGCTGAGAACCGAAGTACCACTCCGCTTCCTTGCGTGTTGGTTCAACGTGCGGTACTTTCAAACAAGCTCTACGAGCTCCCATGGACCACCCTTGCTATAAGTGCGGACAAAATATCGAAGATGGCAAGCCGTTCTGCCCGCAGTGCGGAGCGCCGCAGATTCGCGTGACAATCTCAGAAGTGGCAGTGGAACCGGCGCATGCCGGCGATATCGCTGCGCCTGCTCTGGGCCGCGAATTGAGCCTGGAAGCTTCCGGGGTTCCGGCCACGTCGCTGGCGCGGTGGTCTCAGGCGCAACCGGCCGCCCTAGCGGCGGGGGCCGCGCTGCTGTTGATGCTGCTGCGGCTCAACCCTTTTGTGGCGGCGCTCGGCACGGGATTTCTGGCGGTGGTTTTCGCGCGAGGCCGCAACGCCGGAGGAATCCGTACCATGGCGGGCGCCAGACTGGGAGCGCTGAGCGGCCTGTTGTTTTTCGGCATGCTCACTTTTCTCGAGACCCTGGCGGTCGCCGTCCTGCATAAAGGTGCGGAAGTGCGCGGCCAATTGATCGACAAGATCCAGCAAGCGGCGGCGCGCTATCCTGGCCCGGACATTCAGCCCTTTCTGGACTTCGCAAAATCCCCTAGCGGTCTTGCGTTCCTGCTGGGAGCTTCGCTAATTTTTGGCTTTGTGGCCTTTATTGCCCTCGGGGCTATCGGCGGGGCGTTAGGAGCGTCGTTTCTAGGAAGGCGCGACCCGCCGTAGAGGTGGTCCCTGATGAGGCGGTGGCGAAGTCCAGTGGCCGTGACAGTGAGCCGAGAAATGGCATGATTTTAGAGGCTTGCAGCGCCTCGAACTGCAAGATTTAGATCGACCCTGGATAACCACAGAAAACAAATGTAAACTATTGACAACGCAAGATTAAGGGTTATGATTCGGGAACCAAACGGTTTAAACAGACCGAAGAAAAAGAGAAAGGCAGTACCATGGCGGACAGAAAACAATTCCTCGGAACCATTAAGGTCAATCCAGAGTTGAAGAAGGTGCTGGAGACCTCGCGCGGCAAACAGGTAACAGAAGAAGAACTGCAAGAACAGCGGATCAGTTTCGCCTTCGGCAACGCGCCAGCTAGCGCCGAAAACATCACGAAGGAGAGTGTTCGCGAAACCTCGAAAAGAGTGCGCCTACTCACATAAACCAAAGAACCGTGGCCTGCCTTTTCTAGCAGGCCATGAGCAAAAATATGTCGGTTCGCGAAAAAGACGATCCCATCCTGTTTCAGCGCGTTCAAGAGCAAAACCTGTTGCGCCAGTATGACCTCCTCTCCAATTGTGTTGAAATCGGTCTCAAGAAAGGGATCGAAGCATTTGACAAATACACTCTATGGGCTCTGAATTACGCCGCAGTGTCGAACATCGCGCAATTTGGCGGTCGCTTTCGCGAAGAACCTGTCTACGTAGGCGATCACATTCCACCACACTTTAAGGAAGTCCCGCACCTAATGGACCAGTTCTTCTCTTTCATTCATGAGAGTTGGACACTGGATGGAATTGGAGACCACCCAACATGGCTTGCCGGTTACGCGCTTTGGCGGCTGAACTGGATTCATCCGTTTGTCGAAGGCAATGGTCGCACTGCGCGGGCCGCTTGCTACTATCTGATTAGCTTGAAGCAGAACAAAATCCTTACCGGCAAAAAGATTGTGCCAGAACGCATTCGAGAAGATCGCAGGCCTTACTACGCGGCATTGCGAGCAGCCGATCGCGCTTGGGATGAAGGACATCTTGATCTTTCGGTCATGGCTGACTATCTAGAACGCCTTCTATATGGGCAACTCACCGAAGAATGATCGAAACTGAGATCTTTCTGGCTGGGCACCAAGCCTTGACACCTCTTTCTGCCACCCATTATGCTTAACTCTAGCTCCTAGCGGTACTTGCGCCTTTCTGGCGTGCTTCCGCGGGCCTGGAGCGGCATTTGGGCGGGCGCGGAGGTCTCCCATGTTCTTCGAAATCAGAGACTTGGAACTTCATCCCGTAGAGTTTGCGGAGAAGTTTGATCCGGGCGTGATCGACCTGGGCACGGATTATCGTCAGATTGTCCCCATCGAAAGCAGCGGACGGGCGGACTTGGTCGAAGAGCAACACGGCAAGCATAAGATCATCAAGGACATTCGGATCAAGGGCCGGCTGACGACCAGCCTGGAATCGAACTGCGCGCGCTGCCTCGAACCGATCATTCAAGACGTAAAGAGCGATTTCGACCTGCTCTACCGGCCTCAGGGCGCCGACGCGGGGCGGGATGAGATGTCTGTAACCGACGCGGAAGCGGAGATCAGCTATTATGAAGGGGAAGGAATTCTGCTCGACGATGTGGTGCGCGAGCAGGTTCTGCTGGCTGTCCCGTTGAAGGTGACCTGCCGCGAGGATTGCAAGGGCTTGTGCCCCCATTGCGGCAAAAATCTGAACCAGGAAAAGTGTGACTGCGCCGTGGGCTTTGAAGAGCCGCGATGGGCGGCGCTCAAAGAAATCCGCGGCAAGCTGGCGCAAGGAAATTGAGTAATTTGGTAATCGGGTAATTTTGTAATTTGCAACGCGCCGCGTTCGAAGGTTTCAATTTACTCAATTTCAAAATTACCCAATTACAAATTTCAATCAAGAGATCATGCGAGGCTCGCGCCTCAGCGAGAGGAATCGATAGACTATGCCAAATCCAAAACGTAGACATTCTCAACAACGCACTTCGACCCGCCGGGCGCACGACGCGCTGAAGAGCCACTCGCTTTCCGAGTGCCCGAACTGCCACGAGAAGAAGATGCCGCATCGGGCATGCGTGAAATGCGGCTACTACAAAGGCCGCGAAGTTCTGGAAGTTCAAGAAGCCAGCTAGTTCCCTGTCACCATGCCTAGCGTGATCGCGCTGGATGCGATGGGTTCGGACCGGGCTCCCAAGCCTGAAGTCGAAGGTGCGATCCTTGCCGCGCGGAATTATGGCGTGCGCGTGTTGCTGATCGGTCCGGAGCCTGCGATCAAAGCGGAACTGGACCGTCACCC
>CAYOVU010000181.1:0-42846 GCA_964407505.1 uncultured Acidobacteriaceae bacterium
CGCCTGTAAGATCAAAGTTCATCACAGCTTGCTCAATTCCGCACCGATTGCCAAGTGCTAGCTGCTAACTGCTGACCCCATGCCGCACGAACTGCCTAAATCTTACGAGCCGGGCGCGATTGAAACGCGCTGGGCCGAGTACTGGGTCAAAGAGCGGCTTTTCTCCGCGCCCACGCCGCCGCCGGGCAAAGCCAGGCCGGTGTTCACCATCCTGTTGCCGCCGCCCAACGTCACCGGACGCCTGCACATGGGCCACATGCTCAATCAGACGCAGATGGACATCATCGCGCGCTGGCATCGCATGCGCGGCTTCATCACGCTCTGGCTGCCCGGCACGGACCACGCCTCCATCGCCACACAAATGATGGTGGAGCGGCAGCTCGCCAGCGAAGGCATCAAGCGCCGCGACCTCGGCCGCGAAAAATTCATCGAGCGCGTGTGGGAGTGGAAAAAGCTTTACGGCGGCGCGATTCTCGATCAGATGAAGCGCCTCGGCGCATCGGTCGACTGGGACCGCAAATATTTCACCATGGACGAAGATCTTTCCCGCGCCGTCCGAGAGGTTTTCGTTCGCCTGTATGAAGATGGCCTGATCTATCGCGGCAAGTACATCGTGAACTGGTGCCCGCGCTGCGGCACCGCGATCTCCGATCTCGAGGTGAAGCACGAAGACGTTGCCGGAAAATTGTGGGAGATTCGCTACCCGGTCATCGGAACAAACGAATTCATCACGGTAGCGACCACTCGCCCGGAGACCATGTTAGGCGACACGGCGATTGCCGTGAATGCGAAAGATCAACGCTATACGCATCTCCACGGCAAAAAAGTTTTGCTGCCGTTGATGAACCGCGAGATTCCCATCATCACCGACGAACTGGCGCAGCCCGAGTTCGGCACCGGCGCGGTAAAGGTGACTCCGGCACACGATCCCAACGATTTTCAGGCTGGACTCCGCCACGATCTTCCACAGATTGACGTGATGGACGAGCACGCGCACATGAACGAGAATGCTGGCGCGTTCGCCGGCCTCGACCGTTACAAGGCGCGCGCGCGAGTGTTGGAGGATTTGCAAGCCCAGGGATTCTTGGTCGGCGAAAAAGACTACACGCTCGGCATCGGCAAATGCGAGCGCTGCGGAACCGTCATCGAGCCACGGCTTTCCGCACAGTGGTTCGTGAAGATAAAGCCGTTGGCAGATCACGCCATCAAAGTTGTCGAAGACGGTGAGATCACCATCGTTCCGGAAAACTTCAAGCAGATGTACCTCAACTGGATGTACAACATCCACGACTGGTGCATCTCGCGACAGCTATGGTGGGGACATCGCATTCCCGCATGGCATTGTCAGGATTGCAGCCAATTCATCGTCGCCCGCGAAGAGCCCGCGCAGTGCAGTTGCGGCGGCAAACTCGAGCAGGACCCCGACGTGCTCGATACTTGGTTCTCGTCCGGCTTCCTGCCGTTCACTACGCTCGGCTGGCCCGAGAAGACTCGCGACCAGGAAGTTTTCTATCCCTCAACGCTGCTGGTCACCGCTTACGAAATCCTTTTCTTGTGGGTTTCACGAATGATCATGACCGGCTGCTACTTCATGAAGGATCACAAGCAAGATTCTGCGATCAAGAAGGCCAGCGGCTGGGCCGACAAGAAAGATGACAGCGTTCCCTTTCGCCAGGTCTACATTCACGCTCTGGTCCGCGACGCCGAGCGGCAAAAAATGTCGAAGACCAAAGGCAACGTGATCGATCCGCTCGAAATCATCGAGCGCTTCGGCACCGATGCGACCCGCTTCACCCTGGCCGCCATGGCCGCCCCCGGCACAGACATCGCATTCAGCGAAAGCCGCACCGAGGGCTACCGTGCCTTCGCCAATAAAATCTGGAACGCCGCCAGATTCATGTTCATGAACGTAGATCGATTGGCAAGTCTTCGACCCGAATGGGCTGGGTTTTTGCAGCCCTCTTACATAGTTGTGCCGGGCTCAGGCAGTCGGCCTCGCAAGGAATTTAAATCGCTCAGCTTTGAGGATTGCTGGATTCAATCACGTTTCCATCGTACTGCTCAGCACGTCAACGATACCCTTCGCACTTTTCGTTTTCATGAGGCCGCGAACCGGCTGTATGACTTCTTTTGGGGAGATTTTTGCGATTGGTACATCGAGCTGATTAAACCTCGATTAAATGCTGATCTTGAAACCGTACCTTACGACGCTTGCGAGAACCTGATGACTGTTTTTGAGGCTTCATTGCGCCTTTTACATCCAGTCATGCCTTTTATTACCGAAGAAATCTGGCAGACGATGTATGATGGCGCCCCGCCGAAGCAGTCCATTGCGTTGGCTGCATATCCTGAGGCTGACGAGGCGAAGATTGACCTGGCGGTCGAGACGAAGATGCTAGTGCTACAGGATTTAGTCGTGAACGTTCGCAACGTCCGTGCAGAACTGAAAGTCGAGCCCAAGGTCAAAGTTCCAGTAGAAATTTTCGCCCACGAGCCGGCAATTCGCGCAATGATCGAGCAAAATCGTGGCGCAGTGGAGCGCCTGGCCAATGTTGAGAAAATTACATTCATGGACAGTTCTCTGGCCAAGCAAGCCGGAGCGCGCAGTACTGCGCGCTTCGATGTTCACGTAATCTACGAGAGGAAAATCGACGTTGCCGTCGAGCGCGAACGTTTGACTAAAGAGCTGGAAAAACTCGAAAAGGAATTTGCCAACAACCAGAAGCAACTGGGCAATGAACAGTTTCTGGCGAAAGCTCCGGCGAAAGTAGTCGAGGGCCTCCGCAGACGCGAGCAAGAACTGACGGGCCTGCTCGATAAGATAAGACGTCAACTGGATGGATTGAACGGCGCAGGTGCAAATGTCTAGAACTGACAACCGGCAACTGGCAACCGGCAACTGCTATGGACTTTAACAGCCGCCGCATCACCGCAATCCTGGAGAACGCGCTGCTCGAAGACCGGGCCACGCGCGATGCCACCAGCTACGCCTGCATCGATCCCAATCAGCAGGCATCGGCCACCATTCTCGCCAAACAGGATTGCATTCTCGCCGGAATCGGCTGTGTCGCCCGCATTCTCGATGTCTACGCTGCGCTTGACGGCGCCGTAACTTCCTATTACGAAGTCACCACGCATCCCGAAATCTTTGACGGCGTGCGCTTGCACAAGGGGCAATCCATCGCCGTGATCCGCCACAATGCACGCGTGATCCTATCCTGCGAGCGCGTGATTCTGAACTTCCTGCAGCGCATGAGCGGCATCGCAACCCTCACTCGTAAATTTGTCGAAGCCGTCTCAGGCACAAAGGCTCGCATTCTCGACACGCGCAAGACTGCGCCGGGTCTGCGCGTCATCGACAAATACGCGGTGCGCTGCGGAGGTGGACAGAATCATCGTCTCGATCTTTCCGATGGCGTGCTCATCAAGAATAACCACATCGCGCTCGCCGGAGGTATCGTCCCCGTTCTCGATCGCGCCGTGCGCAACCGTCGCGGCTCTCAGCCCATCGAAGTGGAAGTGCGCACCATGGAAGAACTGGAAGACGCGCTCGCCCATGGCGCGGAAGCGATTCTGCTCGATAACATGTCTCCCGAGGACGTTCGCCGCGCCGTCGATCGCTGCGCCGCCCTGGCCGCTCAAACCAACGCACCCCGCATTCCTCTCGAGTGCTCGGGCGGAATTCGTCTGGAGAACGTTCGCGCCTACGCCGAGACCGGTGTGGATTTCATTTCCGTGGGCCTGCTCACGCACTCGCCGCAAGCCGTCGATATGAGCCTGCGCATCACGCCCGCCTAGCTTCATGCGTCCAGATTCGCGCCTCGCATAGCACTCACGCACGCAATTGGATGTCCTCCCGTACATCGCAAATCTCCGTCTCAGGTTTTCACCCGAGCTGTACTTTCGAGTGCTCCGAAGCTCCGCGGGACGCGCTACATTGGTGGCAACGGAGGCCCACACTTATGACTTCCCGCTTTCGTCCCGCAACAATTTTCTTCCTGGCAATGTTCCTGGTGAACACCTTATCCGGAAGTGGAAGAAACCCTCAGCCGGATTCCCCAACTCCCACAAACGCGAGCTCCGTCCAAATTCCTACCCAGAACCTCTCCCAGAACAACGACAATGCCACTCCCGGCACCACCAACGTCTCTGTCACACTCGACGTTCTCACCAACCGCCATCCCATCAGCCAGTATGTTTACGGTGGCGCTTATCCGCGGGATGCACCCACCATTACCGACAGCGGACTGACTGCGGTTCGCTGGGGCGGCGATTCCACGTCGACTTACAACTGGCAACTCTTCACCAACAACGCGGCCGCCGACTATTACTACGAGGATTTCAACTACTCCGAAATCGGCGATGCCGATTCAACCAAATACATCACCGACGTGAAATCCGCAGGCAGCGCTCCCCTCATGACCATGCCGATGCTGCCCTGGGTTGCAAAAACCGCGGAAGGCAACGGAAATGGCCACTGGAGTTTCTCTGTCGCGAAATATGGCGCGCAATGCAGCGTCGACCCCTACAACACCGACGCCGGTGATGGCCTGAAGCCAGACTGCGCTACCGTTCTCACTGCGAATCCGAACGACGCCTACTGGCCGCTGCTCGACCAGCCCGGCACCAGCGATCCTCCCGGAAGCGTCTATCGCAATCAGTGGGCCGCCGCTCTGGCTACGGCTTTTGGCAGCTCGCCTCATTTCTACGACATGGATAACGAAATCGATATCTGGGGCAGCACTCACCGCGATGTTCATCCCAATCCCTCCGGTTACGAGGAATTGCGCGACACCTATCGCGAGGAAGCCCAGGCCCTCAAGGGTTGGGATCCCAAAGCCGTCCGCTTCGGTCCAGTGAGTTGTTGCTGGTGGTTCTACTGGAACGGCGAGAACAATAATGACAAAGCCGCTCACGCCGGCGTCGATTTCCTGCCCTGGTGGCTCAACGAAGTTTACTGGCAGGACAAAATTGCCGGCACTCGCACTCTCGACGTCTTCGACATTCACGCGTATCCCGACGGCCCCAACACTTCCGGTTGGACGCAAGCACAGCTGCAGGCCCTATCAGCCCGCATCTATCGCGACTACTGGGATCCCACTTACGTGAGCGAGTCGGGCGACATCAATCAGGTTTGGACAACTTTTCTTCAACCCAACAAGACGATTCCATTCCGCCTGCCGCGCATGCGCGCCATCGCCAACATGATTTATCCCGGCACTCCGTTAAGCGTCACCGAGTGGAGCGCATCGTTCGCTGGCGAATCCGATTTCTCCACCGCTCTCGCCGATGCCGACGCCTATGGAATTATCGGGCGCGAGCGCGCCTATCTGGCTTCGCGCTGGGTTGCGCCTCTTCCCGCCAATCCCAATTATCTGGCGCTCAAGCTCTACCGCAACTACGACGGTAAACACAGTGCGTTCGCCACCACCTCGGTCTCCGCTTCAAACACCGGCGATCCGGATTTATTCAGCAGCTACGCCGCGCTGAATTCCACCGGAAAGATTCTCACGGTCATGATCCTGAACAAAGATCCCAACAACACAGCGCAAGTGCAGTTTACGGAAAATGGATTTATCCCGCAGCAGGTAACCACCTACACGCTCTCGTCGACCAATCCCACCAAGATCTTCGCGTCAACCGCGCAGGCCTGGGCGTCCACCATGGACTTCGCACCCTACTCCGCCACCTTGTTAGTCGTGAAAGGCACCTCGCAGCTACCCGGCGCAGAGTGGGATCCCAATCCCGATACCACCCAACTGGCGGCGGGGGCGAAAGTTACTCTCCATCCGAAACTTGATTCTGGCTCGGCAACAGTAACTCTCGGAACTCCGCAGTCCGATAGCGGCATCACCGTTCAGGTCACGCAGCCCACTCTGAGCCCCGGCAAGCCGGCCAGCATCACCGTGACCGCCGGTACGACTCCAGGCTTCTATCACTACAGCGTTCCCGGCGATGACAGCACCGGAATAACCCAAACTCAGGGTGGCTGGATTCTAGTCGGCAACCCTCCCGCATCGCTCGGCAAGACCGGCGATAAGCAAAAAGGTGCAGTGGGTACTCAATTGAATCTCTCGGTGACCCTCAATCCCGGGCAGTCGGGCGGAAGTGCGTCAGGAGGTACAATATTCTTTACCACCAGCGCGGGCTCGTTATCCAGCCGCACGGTAGTCACGAACTCTTCCGGCGTGGCGCCCGTCGTGCTTACCTTGCCTCTCACCCCCGGAGCCGTGCATGTGACGGCAGAAGGCCAGTACGGGCTGGGACATCCGGAGGTCACGTTCACTGAGACCGCTCAGTAGCGCCGCAGGCTTTCGCAATTCGGTGTGGGCCCCGGTTACTTTTGCTTCGGATTGATCGCCGTTGGATGCTTCGGTTGATACAGTCCTAATCCGCCGCCACTAGGCAGGCGAATCGTAGTCACAATCCCCCACCGCTCGGTCTTCACCGCCGAGCACTTCACTTTCTTAGCGCTCAATCGTTTGATCTCGGCGTCGAGGTCGTCACACATTAGGTAAACCGCGGCGCTGAGCAGCGACTGCCCGTCATCCGCCTCGTGGCTCCCCGCATTTTCGACGGGATGGATCGCAGCCTCGGTGGGAGGCACCGCAAAAATCAGCCAGCCATGGCCCGCGTCAACCGAGTCGAATCCCAGAACGTCGCGGAAAAACGCGCGGTCCGCTTCGGGCTTTTCGCTGTTGAGCAGAATGTGAGTACCGGTAATCATGCGCCGAGTCTAGCAGCGCCGCACAGCGAAGTGAAGCCCTTGCGATTGTCGTTTCCCGCCGTTTCCAGCATAATCCCTGCATCAAGAACTCTGGCAAAACTCGTGCACCGCGAGCGCTCCGTTCGCCAGACTCAAAGCGAGCGTTGCCTGCGAAAGCTGCTGCCGGCGATCACAGGCCGCAGCCCAGCGACGTTCGCCTCGGCCGCATCGTCCGTCTGCTAATGGAGAACGCCACAGTCGTCGTCAGCGGCACCAAAATCGCGCAGGAAATTTCCTTGAATCGCTCCGAAGTCTGGCGGCTGATTCAGCAGTTGCGCGGCCTTGGTGTCGATGTCGCAGGACATCCTGCTACCGGCTACCAGCTGCGCTCGGTACCTGATTTGCTGCTGCCGGGAATTCTCCGCCCGCTGCTTCGCGGCACCATCTTCAGCGATCACATCCATCACTTCTACAAAATTGGTTCGACCAACACCGCAGCCATGGCTGCTGCCGCCGACGGAGCCGTGGAAGGCAGCGTCTTCCTCGCGGAGGAACAAACTGCCGGCCGCGGCCGCGGAGCCAACACTTGGAACTCCGCGCGCTCGGCGGGAATTTATTGTTCGGCCGTCCTTCGTCCCGCTCTGCCGCCCTCAGACGTATTGGTGCTGGCGCTCGCAGCAGGATTAGCCGTGCGCACCGCGATCGTCCAAGTAGATGCGCGAGTCCCTGTCGATCTGAAGTGGCCCAACGATGTCCTGATCGACAGCAAAAAAGTATGCGGCATTCTCACCGAGATGAACGCCGAGGCCACGCGCGTGCACCACATTATCGTCGGAATTGGCATCAACGTGAACCAGGCGAACTTTCCCAAAGAATTGCAAAACGATGCGACCTCACTGCGAATTGCAACAGGCGGCGAATGGTCGCGCGTGCAACTGACCGCTGCTTTGTTAAAATCGCTCGACTGGGAATATCGCCAGTTCATCGAGCAGCCCGGCGCACGGCAATCGATTCTGCGCCGCTTTGCGGAACACTCCTCGTGGGTGCGGGCAAAACAGGTTCGCATCGAAGAGAACGGCGCAAGAGTCGAAGGAACTACGGAAGGCCTCGACGAACGCGGCTTCCTGCAAATCCGCACCCCGCAAGGGTTGCAAACGGTTCTAAGCGGAACCGTGAGAGAAGTGAAAGAAGCAATTGGCAGTTAGCAACTAGCAATTGGCGTTCACGCTCGACAGAGGCGTGGCGGCCCATGAATACTTCGTGAAGGACGCGACTTCGGAGGTCGCAGAAAAAGTCGATGCCGCTATCGATTTTGGGTGGTGTAGCACTTCAAGCGCTGCGATAAGTTAATTATTTTTAGCGCCGGCTTTAGCCGCTGAGGTGGAAGGGGAAGTTCTCGTTTGAATTTCTGTGAGCCAGCCTCCAGCGCCAATTGCTAGCTGCTAGTCCCTCTGAGAAATCATGCTCTTCGTCATCGATGTTGGCAATTCGAATACGGTCCTCGGAGTCTTCGCCCGGGCTGCGAAGGCGCATCCCGATGGAGACGCCGGCACTCTCACGCGCGGCACTGCTTCGCAAGAAGACACTGCCCCGCGTTACGAGCGCCTGGTCGCAAACTGGCGCGTTGCCACCCGGCAGGGAAGCACTGTCGACGAATACGGCGTCTTGTTCCGCAATCTATTTTCCATGGCTCGTCTCGAGGCCTCGGGCATTCACGGCATCGTTATCTCGTCGGTAGTGCCGCCACTCGATCCCGTGCTGCGTCAGGTGTGCGAGCGTTATTTCAATTCCAAGCCGCTTTTTATCGAGCCGGGCATAAAAACTGGAATGCCGGTGCACTACGACAATCCGGCGGAGGTTGGTGCCGACCGCATCGTAAACGCCGTGGCCGCGTTCGAAAAGTATGGCGGCCCCTGCGTGATTGTCGACTTCGGCACGGCGACCACCTTCGACTGCGTCTCCGCGAAAGGTGAGTATCTCGGCGGAGTGATTTGCCCCGGCATCGGCATATCCGCCGACGCACTCTTTCAACGCACCGCGCGCCTGCCGCGAGTCGAGATTCGTAAACCCGCACGCGTGATCGGCACAAACACCGTGGGCAGTCTGCAGTCTGGGCTTTACTACGGCTATCTTGGCCTGGTGGATGGCATTCTCGAACTCCTCCTTGGCGAACTCGGCAAAGAGACCACCGTGCTCGCGACCGGTGGCCTGGGCCCGATGATCGGTACCGGATCGAGGTACATCAAAACTGTCGACGATTTTCTAACCCTCGAAGGCCTGCGCATAATCTGGGAGCGAAATGCCGTGGCACGCGCAGCCGGCGCGCCTAAAGCTGCGCAAACTGCGCGCAAAATAAACAACGGCAACCCGCGCAGCTCTTCCACTCCGCGATCCGCCCGCTGACCGCCGTGCCCGATCAACCTAACAACAATCAACCTAATTACGATCAACCGTACGATCGACTCAATTACTTCAACTACTTCACCGAAATCGAGGAACGCTTCCTCCTCCGCCGTGGCGGAGGCCTATTGCTCACCACGCTCGACTGGGCCCTGATCGAAACCTGGAAAGATGCAGGCATTCCTCTCGAGGCTGCGCTGCGCGGCATCGACGCCGCCTTCGACCACTACGACCAGCGTCCTTCTAAATCTAGGAAGGTGAACAGCCTGGCCTACTGCGCGCAGGAAGTGCTGGCGGCGGCGGAGGATATGAAAGAAGCTGCGGTGGGCGTGGCGAATTCCAACGGCGAATCCCTGGCATCGAGCAAATCGGGCACCGGGCAGGGATTTGAGCCGCAAACCATCGCCGCTTTCCTGCGCCGTAACGCCGATCTTCTATCCGCAGCGAAGCTTCCTCATGCCGCAGGAATTTCCGTGCAGCCCATCGCGCAGGATTCCGTTGCAACGCTGCGGAAATTGGCCCAGGAAATCGAAATTGCGCGAACAACCACAAGGTTGGAGGACCTGGAGCGTCACCTCACCATCCTGGAAGAAAAACTTTTTGCCGCCTTGCTCGCCGCCACTCCGGATCAGGAAATCGTTGACGTGCGCGCCCAAGCCGATCGCGAACTCGCTCCCTACCGCCGCAAAATGGCCGCCGCACAGATCGACCAACTGCAAAAACAGTACATCCACAAACGGCTCTTAGAAAAATACGACCTACCGCGCCTAAGTCTGTTTTACATGTGAATGATGCGCCGCATAACTTATGACTCATACCTTCGATGCACTCATTCTCGGTGGAGGTGCCGCAGGACTCATGTGTGCTATCGAGGCCGGCAAGCGCGGCCGCCGCGTCGCGGTGCTCGAACACGCCGATCGTCTGGGAAAAAAGATCTTGATCTCTGGTGGCGGACGCTGCAACTTCACCAACCTTCATTGTCAACCGGAAAATTTCCTTTCCTCAAATCCGCATTTTGCCAAGTCCGCGTTAGCCCGCTACACTCCCGCTGATTTCATTGCGCTGGTTGAAAAACATTGCATTCCCTATCACGAGAAAACTTTGGGCCAGCTTTTCTGTGACCGCTCCGCGCGTGACATCCTCGCCATGCTCGAAACCGAATGCCGCGGCGCCGGCGTCGCCATTTTTCTTGGCACAAAAATTCGCCAGGTCGAGCGTACTCAAGCGAGAGAGTATATCGTCCGCGCCGCTACCGATGAGTTTCGCACCTCAGCTCTCGTTGTCGCCACCGGAGGCCTTTCCATTCCGAAAATCGGAGCGACGTCACTGGGCTATGACATCGCCCGGCAATTCGACATCGCCATCCGCGCACCCCGGCCGGGATTGGTTCCTTTACTTCTGAATCCCGAAGATCGTTCCCGATACTGCGATCTCGCCGGCGTCTCTGCTGAGGTCATCGCCTCCTGCGCCGGTCAGCAGTTTCGAGAGAAGATGCTGGTTACGCACCGCGGCTTGAGCGGTCCGGCAATCCTGCAGGCATCGTCGTATTGGGAAAAATCCGAGCCAATCGTGATCGATCTCGCACCCGATCGCCAAGTGACCGCAGCATTTCGTGAAAGCCAGGAAACGACGCCGCGAGCCCTCGCCACGCTCCGCGCCGAGTTGCGAAAGTTTCTCCCTCATCGCCTCGCGGACCGATGGCTCGATCTTCACGCCCCAACTTCCTGGACAAATCAAGCCCTCGCTGAATTCGAAACGAAGATACACACTTGGGCAATTTCGCCAGCGGGAACCGAAGGCTACGAGAAAGCCGAGGTGACCGCGGGCGGCGTCGACACCGACGAACTTTCCGCGAAAACCATGGAAAGCCGCAAGGTCCCCGGCCTTTATTTCATCGGCGAAGTCGTAGACGTGACCGGCCATCTCGGCGGTTTCAACTTTCAGTGGGCCTGGTCTTCAGGCGCGGCCGCCGGACGATCGCTGTGAGGCGAGCACTATACCATCCGCTGTTCCCGTTTCGGGAGTCATTCTGCAAAATACGGGAAATCCTGTAGCCACTTCTTTTGAGGGTCCTCGTTATAAATAAGTCGGTCGTCCCAAATTACAGCCGGAGTGACTTTGATGAAGCTACCCGACGAACCTGAGGGCTGGCATCGGCTGCGCGCGTTGGCGAAACGTGCGCCGGACACTCACAGCCTCGCTTTGATCATTGAACAACTGAATCGTCTTCTGGATGAACACGAAAGGAAGACGGAAACCGACCCACACCACACTCTGGATGAAAGAATGGGAACTCCCGCAATCGCGTTGGAAGTACAAGGCAGTACGACTGAGTAAGGCATAGCGACCGTCGATTCCGGCGACCCTTTTCGTGGTGGGCCGTCTGAATGCCATAGATTCCACCCCCAGTCCCTAAGCTTGAAAAGCTGACCTGGGCGGCTGACTCGCTCGGCCTCCCGCCGGGATCGCGCACGCACCACAATCTGTGCACAATTCGACTGCTTCCAAGTCGAGAAAGAAAATCCGCTTTCCAACCTGCTGTATTTGAGTTCGAACATCAAGCAGCGGAAGTACCGCGAATCTGGAGTCTTGGCATCTGCTCGTGGATGCTGCCAAGGGACATGGCGAACATGCGCTGGGCATTCGCGCGTTTGCGAGGTTGGGAATGCGCTGAGCTTGCTTGATGCAAGTGTGGGTTTAAGGACGGAACGGAGTGGCGAGGGTGCGGTGAGGGAGCGTCCAGCGTGAGGAGGATGTTTCGCGGGCTGTTCCGAGGAGGAGGAACAACAAAGGCGGGGAACGCCTCTTCCATCAAGAGACGCTCGCAGCATGGTACCCTCGTCGAGCATGTCCGCGCCGCTTCCATTCACGTCCGCCGCATACAGTTTGGCGGCTGTGCTGGCCTGGGGTACGAGCGATTTTCTTGGCGGCTACGCCACGCGCCGAGCGAACGCCTTTCTGTTCACTGCGATTGTTAACCTAGGCGGATTGATTGTCGTCGGCACGCTGGCCTCGACCAGCCATGCTGCTTTTCCCTCCGGACGAAGCCTGGCGTGGGTGCTGGCCGGTGGCATCTCGGGAGGAGCCGCACTAGCCATCTTCTATCGTGCGCTGTCTTCGGGAAGAATGGGACTGACCGCGCCGGTTGCGGCTGTTCTAAGCGCCGCGATCCCAACTTTGTTTTCTATGTTTACGGATGGGTTGCCGGGCAGGATTTCCATCCTCGGTTTTTTTTGCGCCGGCATTGGACTGTGGCTGCTCACGCGCCCCGAAGATGGCAACACTCCGCAAGGCATTGGGATGGCAGTGATCGCGGGAATTGGTTTCGCGGGATTCTATCTTTGCGTTCGCCAGGCGGGGGACGAGTCGGCGTTGTGGATCGCATCGTTTACGCGGACGGGCGGGCTGATCATTACTGCGATCATTGCCGCCGTGCTGATTGTTTTGCGGCCGGGGACGCTTCGCGATATTAGCGCTGTGGGAGTACGCTGGGGCGTGCTAACGGGCTGCCTTGACTCCCTGGGGACGATACTGTTTGTTCGCGCGAGCCAGACGGGAAGGCTGGACGAAGCGGTGATGATCTCGTCGCTTTATCCGACTATTACGGTGCTGCTGGCGCGCATAGTTTTGAAAGAACATTTCACACGATGGAGATTGGTGGGGCTGTTGGCGGCGCTGGCGTCGGTGCCGATGATTGCAGCAGGAATGAATGGGGCGGGATAGAGGCGATCTGTTTCGTAGTCTAGAATCTCGTGATCTGGATTTCGTATTCTGGAATCCAGAGGAGTCCAATGGCGCTGGTTGAGATCCGCAATCTGAGCAAGATTTATCCTCAGGGCGAATCTGCGCTCGGGGGGAAATCGGGCGGGCGAGGTGAAGTTCGCGCCGTGGATGATGTGTCGCTCGACATTTTCGCCGGGGAAACTCTGGGACTGGTCGGCGAATCGGGTTCGGGCAAGAGCACATTGGGGCGCCTGATTCTGCGGCTCATCGAACCTAGTTCTGGGAGCATACACTTCGAAGGGCGCGACTTGCTGGCTGCCGGCGCCGGCGAAATCCGTCGCCTGCGCCGCGATATGCAGATCATCTTTCAGGATCCATTCGCCTCGCTCGATCCACGTTTTCGCGTGGAGGAGATCATTGCCGAGCCGCTCATCATCCATGGAGAGGGAACGATCTCTGCGAGTTCTGCGAGAGGCGGGAAAGCAACTGCCCGGCGTGGACGCGTGATTGAACTGCTGCGGGCGGTTGGGCTCGACGAATCCATCGTGCGGCGCTTTCCGCACGAATTTAGCGGAGGGCAGCGGCAACGTATCGGCATTGCCCGCGCCCTGGCATTGCGGCCCAAGTTTATTGTTGCGGACGAGCCGGTTTCGGCGCTCGATGTCAGCGTCGGTGCGCAGATCGTCAACCTGCTGGCGCAACTGCAGCGCGAATTCGGACTGACGTATCTTTTTATTTCGCACTCGATGCCCGTGGTGCGCTATCTCTCTACGCGCATTGCTGTGATGTATCGAGGAAAAATTGTGGAGGTCGGTGCGGCTGAGCAGATCACGGGGCGGCCGCAGCATCCTTACACTCAGAGTCTGCTCGAAGCCACGCCGGTGCTAGCGGTGTAGCAATGCTCAGGTGGCAGCCACACGAGCTTGCCCTGAGCGGAGCCGAGGGGCTGTAGCTTTCCCTGTGCCATACTTTCCTGATGTCTTTGGTTCAGCCCAGCCGCTCCCGCAATCTGATCGAACTGATTCTTGGCTATGGAACGATCGTTGGCGTCATCTGGACGCCCGAACCGTTGCAGCGAATGCTCTCACCGATCGCGCTTGTGCTGACGCTGGTGGTCGTGCTGGCCCGGCGGCAAAGCCGCGAGGAGCTGGGTCTGGGGCGGCGCGGCTTCGTTGCGTCGCTGTGGATTCTGCTGGCGGCCATCGCTCTTGCGGCGCTGAGTATTTTTGTGGCGGCGAAGATTGGCACGCTGCATCCGCTGTACAAAGGCGATTTCAAGCACATCTCCGGCTACGTGCTTTGGACGATTTACCAGCAATTTCTGCTGCAAGATTATTTCATGGACCGGCTGCTCCGCCTGGTCTCGAGTGAAGCTGCGGCCGTGACTATCGCGGGCACTCTGTTTGCCGTGGCGCATCTGCCGAATCTTGTGCTGACTGCGGCCACGCTGGTGTGGGGCATACTTTCATGCGCGCTGTTCCGGAGACATCACAATCTGTGGGCGCTGGGATTGGCGCAGGGACTGTTGGGGCTGTGCTTCGCAGTGTGCGTGCCGGATGCGTGGCATCACCACCTACGCGTGGGGTTGGGGTATCTGCGCTATCATTCCGCGCAACCGGTTCCGTAAGTTGCGCAACCGCAACCCAGGAGTTGACTTTGACGGAGGGAGCGCGGTGGTCCTCTCGAATTGTGCGATCCGCTGACGGAGAGCAGACTTCTGAATCATAATGCGGTTGAACCTTGACTCGGTTATGCCCAACTCTTCTCTAGCCTTGGCAGTGACACTCCTAGCGGGGTTAGCTGTGTCCGTAGTCTTGGCTGCCGCTGTCTTGCATTTGAGGGACACAATTGCGAGATCCCAAGGAAAAACTCCCGAGCAGGTGCAAGCCCGCCTTTCCGCCCTGCTACAGTTCCGATCAACCCTTGAGCGCTGCATCCCCGGTGTACTTGTTATCGTTTTCAGCATCTTCTACGTACTAGATCGTGCCCGCCAGCACGAATCAGATTGGTGGGTGGGATTGCTCTTCATTCCCTTGGGGTGGGTGCTGGTTCCGCTTCTGGCGCGAAAGAGTTGGCGTCGGTATCTTGCACTCCAGCAAATGGCTGAACGACCGGTCGAAAAATCGCGTCCGGGAGAATAACCGCTCTCACTCCCTGGTTTATAGAGTCGCACCTAAAACCACGATCCCCACAACCAATCCACGCTGGCATGTGTAATCGTCGAGGCGGGGACGCGGCGATGCTCGCGCCAGGCGCGGCCGTAAAAAATTCCCGCGATGGTTGCGAGCAAGACGTAGGGCCAATTGAAATGGGTGGAGCGTTTATTGAAGTGCGAGAGTCCGAAGAGGATGGACGCGATCACCAGCGCCGCACGCCGTCCGACGCGGCGCTCCAGCAGGTTTTGCAGCCAGGCGCGAAAGTAGAGCTCTTCGGGGACGGCAGTGAAGAAAAATATAGCGACCCAGCGCAAGAGCGCGCCGCCGATTCCCGGCAGGTTTCGATGGGGATGGATGAATCCCAGCGCGAGACCCAGCGCAAAAACGATTGGGGCGAAGAAAAACAGTTCGCGCAGGCCGGTCTTCCAGTCGCTCCACTTGAAATGAAAATCGAAGCCGGTCCCGCTCAAGCGCCGGATGGCGAGAAATCCGTACAGGCCTGCATCTACCAGAAATAATTCATTCAAAGCCCGCAGGCCACTCGGCCATGCGTTGTCAAACCAGCGCAAATCGACGGCCAGTCCCAGCAGCAGCAAAATGAACCAATCGCGCCAGTCACCAAGCTGTTCGGAATCGGCGGTTGCGGCCCACAACAGCAGCCACGCAATCGCGACGGGCAGCGCCGCATAAAGCGCAAACCACGCCCATTGAAACATGTGTTCGGAGATTGCAACCATCACGTAGGGAGCGACCAACAAGGCTGGAACAGCCAGGCGAACGGATGCGGGCCAGCGGTCCACGGCGCGCGCGACTCGCTCTGCGGCACAGCCGAATAGAACCGCGGGAGCGAGTTCCAGGCCAAACGCGACAATCGCGACCGGCGTTACGTTCTGCATGACGACATCTTAAACCGGTGCGGGATGCGGCCCGGAGATGCACATTCGCTTGTTTGGCACTGATCTAAATTAGATCAGTGCCGCTTGTTTCGCCCGCTTGTTTCGGCGCCCCGGCGCGACTAGAATGCCTTCGCGTCAGTTTTCACCGGGGGAACAGAATATGGCTGCTGCTCCGCTTTCGTCTGTACCGATGCCCGCGCCGGAATCTGGCCTGTCGCAAGGCGCACGCATCGTTGACACGTTTGTGGCACCCACAAAAACGTTTACCGATTTGCGCCGCAGTGCGGCTTGGTGGGCGCCATTTTTGGTGATGGTGATTATTTCCTCTTTGTTTGTTTACATCGCGGGGCAAAAAATAGGCTTCCGCAGAATCATGGAAAACCAGATGCAGGCGCAGCCCAAGGCCCAGGCGCGGCTGGAGAATCTTCCGGCCGATCAGCGCGAGCGACAACTGGAGCAGGGAGGGAAAGTCACGGCGATCATCTCCTATGCCTTTCCGGTTATTACGCTGATCATATGGCTGGTTATCGCGACCGCGCTGTTTGCGACGTTCAAGGTTGCGGCGGGCGCAGATGTTTCTTTTGGGGTGTCGCTTGCCATTGTGGTTTACGCGGCACTGCCACTTATGTTGAAGACGTTGCTGGCCATGCTTTCTGTGGCCGCCGGCATAAGCCCAGATTCGTTTTCGTTTCAGAATCCCGTGGCCACGAATCCCGGCTATTTCATGACGCCCGCGAACAATGTCTTCCTGTACAGCGTGGCATCGGCGGTCGATATCTTCATGATTTGGACTTTGGCGCTTACGGCGATCGGGTTCACCTGCGTGAGTAAGGTGAAGCGCGGAACGTCGTTCGCGATCGTGTTCGGATGGTGGGCTGTATTTACTGTGGTGGGCGCGGCGCTGGGCGCTGCATTCTCTTAAAGCTGGCGGGGATCGGCTGGCCTAGAATGTTTGGTTAGGAGGATTCTGATGAAATACTTTCTTGCCCTCGTTGTTTCCTTCGTCTGTGCCGCTTCGGCAATGGTATGTGCGCAAAACGCTGCTTCCTCTGCATCGGCTCCAGCTTCTGGGCCGACCAAAGATCCGGTTGCGACGTCTCTGCGAATGTTGTTGCCACGCTCGCGGAACAATATTCTGGGCGCCATTACGGCGATGCCCGCCGACAAGTTCAATTACAAGCCCACTCCCGATCAGATGACATTTGGGCATCTGGTCGTCCACATTATGGAATCGAACAATTCCCTATGCGCCAAGGTGGCTGATGTTGCGGCTCCGATGGTCTCCGAGCTTAAAGACACGGATCCCAAAGACAAGTTGCTTGCGGCGGCCACCGCTTCCTACGATTTTTGTGGGGAAGCGCTCAGCAAGATGGACGACTCCAAACTAGGCGACTCGGTCGAACTCTTCGGTGGACGGAAGTTTCCGCGTGCTATGGGTGCGCTGGGCTTAGCGAGCGGTTGGGCTGATCATTATGCCGCGGCGGCACAGGACTTGCGGTTGAATGGGATTCTGCCTCCATCGGCACAGCCGAAGAAATAGGGGCGGATTTGCGACGGCAAAAGGTTAAATCGTGCAGATGTCGGGATCTTTCTGTGCCGACGCACCTTGCGCCTCGCGCTGAAAGTGGCTGAGATCTAGAGATGCAGATGTGGGGACAGCCGCCCTCGGCTGTCCATCGGAGCAGGGTTCTTCGCTCCGCAGTTTCTTCCTCCGGCAACGCTGCGCGTAGCTTTTGATAGGCTGCCGGCCTTGCATTTCCTAGGAGGCTGCCGACTGAGATCACAATTCGCATTTCTTGCGTCGAGGTCAAAGAGAGGGCAAAGGCTCATCGCCCATAATCATAGAGCATGCATGAATGGCGCCGCGCGGGACGATCCGACGTAGCGCGCTGAGCGTAAGCCTTACCTCGACTGACTCGTCACCAATGGGCACCAACTGGGGATAGTCGTCCTCATCCAGTGGAAGCGCGAAAACGTAGTACATCCCACGATGTACTACATCACATCGTACGTCATAGAGAAGATTGACAGCTTTCGATAGTTCAGTGCCTTCGGACTAGGTGACTTGAAAAAGGCGCTCGCCAATATCGATTGATCCCTGCTAACACAGAGCTTTTCGAAAAACGCGTACACATATTTTCTGGATTGATTCCAAACTTATAGGTTAGTTTGGCGATTGTCTCAGCAGCGATTAGATAGAAGAGGATCTGCAGCGCCGGCCGACCGGCTGCAAACTCGTTGATGCGGTCACCAAGCCAGGATAAGCGGGCAGCTTGATGGAAAACCTCCTTTACAGGACTGTCAGGGGTGCTCTCCACTCTGTAGCAAAACTGCTTGGCCTCCGCTCCCATGTCCATATCATTTCAATTTTACGCCTCAGTGGGAAATAACGGCTGGTAAAACTCTTCGAAGTCTATGTAGGTGATGGTGATGTGTGGACGATCCGCGTTTGATCGAGCATCAGCGTTCTTAATCGTCCGCGCTCGCGGTTACTTCGGCATTTGCGGGCGAGGGCGCCCGCGCCACACTAAGCTCCTGGTCCTTGTACTGCAGCTGGTAGAGCTTGAAATAAATCCCGTGCTGGGCCAAGAGTTGCTGGTGCATGCCCATTTCGCGCACCTGCCCCTTGTGCATGACTATGATCTTATCGGCGCGCTGCACGGTCGAGAGCCGGTGCGCGATGATGAGCGAGGTGCGCCCTTCGACCATGCGACTGAGCGCGTCGCGCACGCGGAATTCGGTTTCGGTATCGACGCTCGAGGTAGCTTCGTCAAGAATCAGAATCTTGGGTTCGTGAGCCAGGGCGCGGGCGAACGAAATGAGCTGCTTCTGACCGGTTGAGAGAGTAGAGCCGCGTTCTCGAACCTCTTCGTCAAAGCCTTTGGGCAAAGTGCGAATGAAGTCGGCGAGGTTCACGTCTTCCGCTGCCTTTTCGACGTCGGCGTCCTGAATACGGGTGGTGCCGAGCCGGATGTTTCCGCCGATGGTACCGCTGAAAAGAAACGGATCCTGCAGGACGACGCCGAAGCGGCTGCGCAGGTCGGCGAGATCCATATCTTTGACATCGACGCCGTCGATTCGGATCGCGCCTTTCTGGACATCGTAAAAACGCAGCAGGAGAGAGATGAGAGTGGTCTTTCCTGCACCGGTGTGTCCTACGATGGCAACGGTTTCTCCGGGTTCGATGGAGAAGGTTACATCGCGGAGTACCCAGTCGAGGGCTGGGGCATTGCTCTTGGACAATGAAGAGCGTGCCGAGCTTTGCTCGGCTGGACGGCCGAGGGCGGCCGTCCCTACATGATCGGTGCCACTCTCCGGAGCGTCGCGATAGGCGAACCAGACGTGATCGAATTCGATGCGGCCGGGGCCGGTGGCGCGCTTGGTCACAGCGGGTGAAACCACTTGCACGGGCGTGTCAAGCAACTTGAATATGCGTTCGCTCGCGGCCATGGCCGATTGCAGGATGTTGTATTTTTCGCTGAAGTCCATGATCGGGCGGAAAAACCGCAGGGCGTATTGAATGAAGGCGACTAGTACGCCCAGCGAGGCGGCCGTCGATACCAGGCGGAAGGCAACCAGCGTCTTCGAATTGAAACTGACGGCAACACTGTTGACGTGGATATTTCGCATGATGTCGCCGCCGCCGAACCAGATTACGCAGGCAATCGCAATCGCGGAAAGAATCTCGACCGCCGGATAGTAGACCGAGTAAGCCATGATCGCGTCTTTGTAGGCTTCCATATGAACGCGATTAATTTCCTTGAAGCGGTCGTAGGCCTTGCGCTCGCGGTTGAAGAGTTGCAACACGACCATTCCGCTGACGTGCTCCTGCAGATAGGAGTTGATACGCGCGATGGCAACGCGGATGCGGCGGTAGGAGTCGCGCACGCGGTCGCGAAAAATCTTTGTGGAATAAATAATGAACGGCAGCACGCCGAAGGTGATGAGCGCGAGCTTCCAGTTCATGCACAGCATGACGCCGAGGATGCCGAAGAGCACGAATAAATCTTCGAAGATGGAGACTACGCCGGAGGTGAACATCTCGTTCAACGCGTCCACGTCGGTGGTGACGCGCGTGACCAGGCGGCCCACGGGGTTTTTGTCGTAGAAGGCGACGTGCAGGCGCTGCAGGTGGCGGAAGATTTGGCGGCGGAGGTCGAACATTACCTTCTGGCCGGTCCACTGCATAAAGTAGGTTTGCAGGAATTCCAGCAGGAAACTAAAGATGAGCAGTCCGACATAGATTGCAGCAATCTGCGCGATGCCGGTTGTGGCACGCGGGCTAAGCCAGCTCCATACGCCGGAAGACGTGCCCGAAGCTGCGACCTGGGGTGCGAGGTAACGATCGATGGCAACTTTCGTGAGATAGGGCCCAAGCACGTCGGCGAAAGATTTCAAGACGATCGAAGCCAGCGCGAGCGCAACCTGCCAGCGATAGGGCCGGAGATACTTCAACAGCCGCGCCATCAGGCGGCTGTCGTAGGCTTTGCCTAATACTTCTTCTTCCTGAGACATTGGTTTTTGGCGAACGGCCGTGAGGCAGTTGCTTACAGAGTGCTTAAATCATGGTACCTCGATATGGATGGCCGAAACGGGCTTGAAGATGGAAAAGGTTTGCTGCCGGCCGGTCGATTGCGGATGGGATAATGGTGAGCATGACTCTAGGAATTTACATTTCCGTTCCGTTCTGCCGCACGAAATGCAGCTACTGCAATTTCGCCTCTGATGTGTTTTCGCGGGCGGTCTTCGAGCGGTATGTGGATCGGGTTTGCGCCGATATTGAAAAAGCTCCGCAGGTAGCGGCGGGGATGGGTGGGCAGTTTGATCGCAAGATCAATTCCATTTACCTGGGCGGTGGGACGCCGACGGTGCTCGATGCCGGGCAGCTGGAGAGAATCTTTAACACTGTGCGGCATCAATTTGAGGTTGAGCCCGGCGCGGAAGTGACGGTGGAATGCGCTCCCGGAACGTTGACGGCGCGTGTTGTAGAGAGCCTGCTGCGGCGCGGCGTGAATCGTGTGAGTCTGGGAGTGCAATCGTTTGTGGACCGGGAAGCGGTGGCGGTTGGCCGTCTGCACAAGCGCGCGACCGTGCTCGATGAAATCGCCCGCCTGCGCGCAGCGGGGATTTCGAACATCAATATCGATCTCATTGCGGGGTTGCCGCACCAGACAACGGAGAGCTGGGCGTTTTCTGTGACTGAAGCGATTGCGAGGGGCGTGCAGCATGTGAGCGTCTACATGCTCGAGGTTGACGAAGATTCACGGCTTGGAAGCGAGGTGTTGGCGGGAGGCACGCGGTATCACGCGCACTTCGTTCCCGATGAAGACGCGATAGGGGATTTTTATCTTGCGGCGTGTGGAATGTTGCAATCCGCGGGGATTGCGCAGTACGAGATTTCCAACTTCGCGCGCGAGGGTTTCGAGTCGCGGCACAACTTGAAATATTGGACGCGGCAACCCTACTTCGGCTTTGGCGTGGATGCACATTCGATGCTGCTTGCAAACCGGGAAGGGTACGACTTTAGGGGCAGAGAAAAACGTCGCGTAGCCCGCGAAGGCTTATCTCAGGCGCTGAAGCGCGGACCCATTTTGAACGACTTAACGGCACGAGTGGAACTCGTGCCCTTCCCAAACCCGATTGATACAGATTTTTCCCGCAGCCTCTTTAGTCGTGCCGATCAAGAGTACACAAAAGAACAGGGCTTTAGCCCTCGCATCATCGATGCAGTGCGATTCTCAACCACCTGTTCCCTGGATCAGTACATGGCCGAAGCAAAGTTACAATGCACCGCAATCTCGCACGGGGCGGCATTGGAAGAAAGTTTTTTTCTCGGATTGCGGCTGGCGTGTGGTGTTGACTTGAAAGATCTTTCCGAAAAATTTGGCGATAAGGCCATCGACAATGCGCGCGTAGCGATCACAGAGCTTGTCGAGGGCGGGATGATGCAACCGTGCGGAGATTTTGTTTCCCTGACGACGAAGGGACGGCTTCTCTCCAACGAAGTGTTTCAACGGTTCCTTTCCCCGATCGAATCTTCTAAAGCTGTGCCGACTGCCGTTTCTCGTTGAGTCCTGTTACCTTCGTCCTCTTTTGTCTGCGTGAGGCTTCGTGTCTCATGAAGGTGGGGCAGTGTGCATACCGGGCGGTCGGTTCAAGGATTTTTCTTTCGTCACCTACAATAATCTCAGGCGGACCTAAGGGCGCGAGACGGCGTCTTGCCTGGCTGGAGGAGTCGTGGATTTTCAATTGAGTGACGAGCAGCTGCAACTGAAGAAGAGCGTTCGCGAATTCGCCGAGCGCGAGATCGCGCCGAATGTCATGAAGTGGGACGAGGCCTGCGAATTTCCGCACGCGACGATCAAGGAGCTGGGCAAGCTCGGATTGCTGGGGACGGTCTTCCCCACGGAATACGCGGGCGCTGGCATGGGGTATGTGGAGTATGTGATCGCCATCGAAGAATTGTCGCGAGTGGATGGCTCGGTGGGGATTATTGTGGCGGCGCACACCTCGCTGTGCTCGAACCACATTTTTCTCGCCGGTAACGAGGCGCAGAAAAAGAAGTACGTGAGCAAACTGGCGACTGGCGAATTCATCGGAGCGTGGGGGCTTACTGAGCCTTCCTCGGGATCGGATGCGAGCAGCGCCCGCATGACCGCGCGGCGCAAGGGAAAAGATTGGGTGCTGAACGGCACCAAGACTTTCTGCACCAACGGCCATTACGCGGATGCGATTGTGGTGATCGCTGTAACCGACCGCGCAGCCGATACTCATGGCCTCTCTGCGTTTGTTGTGGAGAAGGACGCGAAGGGTTTTCGTCCGGGGAAAAAAGAAAACAAGCTGGGTTTGCGGGCCAGCGATACGGCGGAGATGATTTTCGAAGATTGTGTAATTCCTGGCGAGAATCTTCTGGGGAAGGAAGGCGACGGATTTATCGACGCGATGCGCGTGCTTGATGGCGGGCGTATTTCGATTGCGGCTCTCTCGCTGGGCATGGCGCAAGGCGCATATGAGGCGGCACTGAGGTATTCCAAGGAGCGGCAACAATTTGGCAAGGCGATCTCTGACTTTCAGGCGATTCAGTGGAAGCTGGCCGACATGGCCACCGAAATTGATGCGGCCCGCCTGCTCACCATGCGTGCGGCGTCGATGAAAGATGCTGGGATGAAGACGACGCTGGAGTCATCGATGGCGAAACTTTATGCCAGCGAAGTTGCCGTGAGGTGCGCCAACGAAGGCGTGCAGATTCATGGCGGGTACGGGTTTATCAAGGATTATCCGGCGGAGAAGTTTTATCGCGACGTGAAGCTGTGCACGATCGGCGAAGGGACCAGCGAAATTCAGCGACTGGTGATTGCGCGGCAGTTGCTGAAAGAGTAGAACCACGAACCTAAGCGTGGCCAGTCGTGACCTTGTCAAAAACGCGGCAGAAGTTTCCCCCACCGACTTTAATAATATCGTCAGGCGTGAATCCCTGAAGGAGCATCTCCCCAACAACCGCGCGGAAAAATCCTCCATTCAAGCCCGGCCATGCATGGTTAGTGCCTTGGCCAACTCGCGACGAGAGAAGATCGGTGTCGCTCCCGATCCCGACATAGTCGATACCTACTGCGTCCACCATTGCCTTGATGCTTTCAACGAACTCTTTCAGGGAGTCGGCCAAGTGGGTCCACACGCCGATCATGCCGCCGACTCCGGCCACGACCTTCGCGTGCTCTTTGCTGATCAGGCGTGGCTTCATCATTTCCGCTAACTTGAGGTTGCTTCCGGTGTGGCTGTCGAGGCTCGTGTGCGACACAATAGGCGGCTGTGTGGCCGCGTTCAGCGCGCCCAGCACCGTCTCATGACTGGCGTGCGCGAGATCCACGATGATCCCCAACTGGTTGCACTTCTTGACGACCTCTGCGCCAAAAGCCGTCAGGCCTCTAAGGTGAGTCGGGGTTGTGTTGGTGTCGCCCAATGGTGACACCATGTCGTCTCGCTCATGAAGCAATTGAAGGTGCCGTACACCGCGCTTATACGCCTCCTCCACTCGTTCCAGGTTTCCCTCGATGAACTGCGCCCCTTCGACCGTTTGGATGATCGTGGGTTTGCCATTGTCGTGCGCGGACTTCAAGTCGTTCAGGTTCAGCGCGCGGTGCATATTTCCCTTTTCTAGCTGCGCGTCGATCGCCGTGAGCCAGCGCAGAAAATTATCTCGCGCGTCGCCGGGCTTATCATTTTGCGCGAAATCGAGTACGAAGCTCGCGCAGACGGTGGTCAACTCCGAGCGTTTGAGCTCTTCTGCGAGGAAGAGACCGGGCGCTTGTTGTTGCATCTCTTGCTGCGGCTCAGGATGTTGAGGCTGCGGTTCGGTCCCCGCGGGATAGACGTGATTGTGCATGTCGATGCCAATTGCCCTCGACATAACTTGCGCAAGACGCGGATCATCTCCATTGGCTGCCGCCCGCAACCATGCCGACCCGAGCAGAACAGCGCCGCTGGCGCCCGTAGCAGTCGTCAGGAATTCTCGTCGCGAAAAACCGGGATCACTTTTTTTCAACATGCCCCTTATCGTAAATCACTTGCGATGGTGAAGACGGGCACCGCAAACTCCGTGATGGATTTCTTCTTCCTCGTCCTCTGCTTTACACTGATCGTTTGAATCCGAACATTCAGACGTGGATTGAGCAGCTTCGCTCCGGTGATGTGCGTGCGTTGGCGCGCGCGATTTCTACCGTGGAGAACCGCGCGCCGGGGTGGGCTGAGTTGCTGAAGGCGTTGTTTCCTCACAGCGGCAGGGCGCAGGTGCTTGGGTTGACGGGGCCGCCGGGGGCGGGGAAGAGCACGCTGGTCGATCAGTTGGCCCGTTTCTATCGCAAGGAAAATCGTACGGTGGGGATTATCGCGGTCGATCCGACCAGTCCGTATACCGGTGGGGCGATTCTGGGCGACCGGATTCGCATGCAGGAGCATTTCTCCGATCCGGGGATGTATATTCGCAGCATGGCGACGCGCGGGTCGCTCGGCGGGCTGGCTCGGACGACGGCCGATGTGACCACGGTGCTGGATGCTTCCGGGCGCGACCTCATCATGATTGAGACGGTTGGCGTGGGCCAGGATGAGGTTGACATTGTGCGGCTGGCTAATATCACGATTGTGATTCTGGTTCCGGGCATGGGCGATGATGTGCAGACGATTAAAGCCGGCATCATGGAAATTGCCGATATTTTTGTGATCAACAAGAGCGACCGCGACGGCGCGGAGCATGTGGAGCGAGAGATCAGAACGCTGCAGTCGCTGGCGATGCGCTACGATGGCTGGACGCCGCCGATCGTGAAGACTGTCGCCAGCGAAGGAAAAGGAATCGAGGACCTGGCGGCGGCGATAGAGAACTATGAAGCGTATCTGAAGAAAGAAAATCTGGCGTTGAACAAGAGTGTCGAGAACTGGCAGGAGCGGTTGGTGGAAATGCTGCGCGATGCTTTGCTGGAAAAGGCTCGGGTACAGATGGTTGACGGCGGAATGGCGCGGTATGCTGCCGAGGTGGCGGAGCACAAGCGCGATCCGTATTCGGTGGTGGAGGAGATTGTTAGCAGTATGGGAGGTTGACAGGGAAGCAGATTCCTCCTGCCTCGCTTCGCTCGCGCGTCGGAATGACAACGATTATGGAATGCAGCATTGATCATCTCGGAATCGCGGTAAAGTCGCTGGCGGCGGCGAAGTCGATCTACGAAAAGCTCGGTCTGAGCGTTTCTCCGGAAGAGACGGTGGAGCAGGAGCAGGTGCGGGTGGTGATGATTCCGGTGGGGGAGAGCCGGTTGGAATTGTTGGAGGCGACGTCCGAGAGTTCGACTATCGCGAAGTTTATTGCCAAGCGTGGCGAAGGGTTGCATCACGTTTGCCTGCGGGTTCCGGATTTGCCCGCGGCTGTCGAGCGGTTGAAGAGAGACGGTGTGCGCCTGGTTTCGGAGGAAATCAAGACCGGGGCGGGCGGACATAAATACGTCTTTGTGCATCCGGCGAGTGCGGGTGGGGTGCTGCTGGAGTTGGTTGAGGGGTAAGAAATAGGCCACAGATTCTCACGGATTTTCACAGATAGAGCACGAATCTTCTCATGCTTCTTCTCGCAATCGACACTTCGGGCAAACAAGGGAGCATCGCGCTGGCGCGAGCCGGAGAGCCCACTGCTGATGGCGGCGACTTCGAGGTGATCGAGATCGCGCCGCTGGTTGGCGGTACTTTCTCCGCGCAACTCATTCCGCAAATCGCTGAACTGCTCTCGAGCAATGGGTTCACCAAGAACGGCATCGGCGCTTTCGCGGTTGGCGCTGGGCCGGGATCGTTCACTGGCTTGCGGATCGGACTGGCGGCGGTGAAGGCGCTGGCTGAGGTGCTGGGCAAGCCGATTGCGGCGGTCTCGTTGCTGGAGGCTTGCGTGGTTGCGAGCGCGGCTCAAGGCAAGGTCATGTCTGTTCTGGATGCGGGACGGGGCGATGTCTACGTGGGGGAGTACGAAATTCCGGCCGACGCCGGATGGGTTCCGCTAGAGCGAATGCTGGGTAGAAGTGCCTTCCTTGAGCAGGCGAAGGGGTGGACCGTGGTTACTCCAGATTCCGGTCTCGCCGATGTCGCCCGGGCGTCTGGCCTGACAGTTTCAATTCTCGGGCCCATCTCTGCCGCCGATGTTGCTCGATTGGGTTGGAGCAAAATTCAGCGTGGGCAGACGGTAACTCCCGAGCAGTTGGAGGCCAACTATATCCGACGCACGGACGCCGAGATACTCGAAAGAATCGATTCCTAGCTTGCGGGTGCGACGGGCCAATGCCGATGACATCTTTCGAATCATGGACCTAGAGCGCCAGAATGCGACCGCCGCGCATTGGTCGAGGCAGCAGTACGAAGACATGTTGGCAACGAGCGATCCGCAGTCACCCGAACGCGTGGTCTTGATCACGGGAGATGAAACGGCTGACGTGGAATCGGAAATTTTCGGATTCCTAGTCGCGCGGCGTGTCGATGCGGAGTGGGAACTCGAGAACATTGTCGTCGCCAACGGCATGCGCCGCAGAGGAATCGGCGCGTTGCTGCTTACTGATCTGATTACTCATGCGCGGGCGGCAGGCGGGTGCGCGATTTTTCTAGAAGTTCGCGAGTCGAATCGGGATGCGCGTGCCTTCTATCGAAAAACGGGTTTTGAAGAGGTGGGCCTGCGAAGGCTCTACTACGCGTCACCTGCTGAAAATGCCGTTCTTTACCGCTTCAGGTTATCGTAAGCTGTTCTCCAGATGAAGGGTTTCTCATAACGAGACTGCACCAATAATTTGGCATTGAACCGATTTTAGGGCTGTGGTAGTTTGGGGCCAGTGAATCCCGGTTTGGAGGTCCGCTGGATGCTGACTTCGAAGGACTCTCTGCTGACCAACGACGAATTTCGCAGGCTGGCCCAGGAGCATATGCAGTATTCCACTCGGCTCGATTCTCTCACGCAAAAACGTTACCTCAGCGAAGATGAAAAGCTGGAAGAAGTCCGGCTTAAGAAGCTGAAGCTGCGGCTAAAAGATCAGATGCAATCGATCGAGCGGCAGTTCCGGCAGCAGTACGGGGCGCACGTAGCGTAATTTTTTTGACCAATTGGACAGCGGCCGTCGCCGCTTAGGTGGTTTTATATCTACTCCCAGGCGCTCATCAGCGCCTTTCTTTATTTACACTTACGATTTGGGCCTGCACAATTTCTGATTGAAGCTCAACCAGCTACGCTCGCCACTGCTCTATAATGGGGCTGCTCCCAATGGTACGAGACGGCTACTTTTACGCACTGGCCTTTGTTGCCGCCGGGGTTCTCGTCGGCTGGCTGACCCAGCCGGCCTGGGCAGTGGTGCCAGTATTGCTCGCGCTTTTTTTTCTGTGGTTTTTCCGTGATCCGGAGCGGGTTATTCCGGATGCCGCGGGTGCAGTCGTTTCGCCCGCAGATGGAAGGGTTACGGATGTCTCAGGCATAACCATCGGCGATGCAAAAAAGATTCGCATCAGCATTTTTCTCAGCGTTTTCGATGTGCATGTGAACCGTTCCCCGATTGCAGGATTCGTGCGGGAGGTGCGCTACCAGCGCGGAAAATTCCTGAACGCAATGAATCAAGCTTCCGCGGAGCAAAACGAACAAAATATTGTCAGCGTAGAGGGTGATGGCCAGACGGTGATATTCAAACAGATCGCCGGGTTGCTGGCGCGGAGAATCGTTTTCCATCCTAAAGTTGGGGATCGCGTGGAGCGAGGCCAGCGCGTGGGGTTGATCAAGTTCGGTTCGCGTGTGGATGTGGTGCTCGACGCGTCCGCCGCCTTGCAGGTGAAAGTGGGCGACCGGGTTCGGGGTGGGGCGAGCGTTCTGGCTCGCTTGCAACCGGAGAGTGAAGTGCAAAAGAACGAACCGGCAACGGCGGCGAGCTATTCTGTCACCGAAAGGGGACGCTGATGGATCTTCCAGTTCCAAATCGCCGGGGAGACGACCGCCATCCGCGCCGCATGCGCAAGGGAATGTATATTCTCCCATCGCTTTTCACGACGGGGAATATGGCGGCCGGCTTCTATGCCATCCTCGAGGTTGTGCATGCCAATGCGGTGACCTCGTGGCACCTGGACAATGCCGCGAAAGCGATTGGATTTGCGGTTTTGTTCGATGGCCTGGACGGACGCGTCGCACGCATGACCGGGACCAGCAGCGATTTTGGAAAAGAGCTGGATTCTCTCGCCGACGTGATCACGTTTGGAGTGGCACCGGCCATGTTGGCCTGGACTTGGGGATTTCATTTGATGCCTCCGGTTGCGTTGACGGAGTGGAACATCAAGCTGACGCAGTTGGGCGCGATCGCGAGCTTTTTATTTCTGATGGCGGGAGCCAGCCGCCTGGCGCGTTTCAACATCACAACGAACCCGCAGCCCTCGAATCCCGGACGTCCGGGTAAGAAATATTTTGTGGGGATGCCGATTCCCGCTGGGGCCGGAGTGATCGCGGCGGTGGTGCATTTTCAGAGCGGCGAACCGGTTGAATCCTGGTACACGGCGCTTACCTGGCTGGCGATGGTGACCGCTGTGGGCTATCTGATGGTGAGCACGTGGAGGTTTTACAGCTTTAAGGACATCGATTTTCGTTCGCGACATCCTTTCCGTTTGATCATTCTCTTTGGCGCGCTGTTCGCCGGTGTTTGGTTCTTTTCCAAGCCAGTGCTGTTTGGAGTGGCTTTGCTCTACACGTTCTCGGGAGTGTTCTGGCGCCTGCAATGGATCTTCCGCCGCCGAAATTCGCCGCCGCCTCCGCCGGTTTACAAGGAGGCTTCACAGACTTCATGAGCAGTCCCACCAAAGTCGCGACGTCGCAGTCTTCTTCTCCGCGCGGACAGCTCTTTCGCGCGGCTATTGTGGGCGCGGCCACGCTCAAAGGCAAAGAAGTTGCCGAAATGCTGAACGAGCGGAACTTTCCGGCTGTCGATATCCGTCTGCTCGACGATGATGAGTCCATTGGCCAGCTGGAGGCGACGGGCGACGAGATCAACTTTATTCAGAGCGTGCGCTCGGAGCAGTTCGGTCGCGTGGACTTCACATTTTTTGCCGCGGATGTGGAGTGCACACGCCAGAACTGGAAACGTGCCCGCGATGCCGGCAGTGCGATCATCGATCTTTCGGGTGCGTTGGAAGATGAACCGGGTGCCACCGTGCGTTCCGTTTGGCTGGAACGCGAACGGGGAGAGCTGTGGCAACCCGAGTTGCAACCCGCGCCGTGCGTGGTGGCTCATCCGGCGGCAGTGACGCTGGCTCTGTTGTTGCTTCGTGCGCGCAGGGCTGGCGCCATCCGCTCCGCAGTGGCGACGGTTTTTGAGCCGGCTTCTGAACATGGACAAAAGGGCATGGACGAGTTGCACCAGCAAACGGTGAATTTGTTGTCCTTTCAGCCGCTGCCGAAGGATGTGTTCGATACACAAGTGGCGTTCAACATGGTTTCGCGTTATGGGCAGAAATCGCAGCGGTCGCTCGAGATGGTAGAAGCGCGGGTGCAGCGCCACTACCTTAAGATTGCGGGAGCGGACGCTCCGCATCCGGCTCTGATGGTACTGCAGGCTCCTGTGTTTCATGGTCACGCGGTGTCGATTTTTCTGCAGATGGAACAGCCGGTTGATCAAGAAAAATTATCGCAGGCTTTGGCCGGAGATCATGTGACGCTCGCGGGAGCGGATGACGAGTCTCAGCCGAGCAATGTGAATACGGCGGGCCAGGGGAATATTCTGGTTGCGCTCAAGGGCGAGCCGTTCCAGCCGAATGGAATCTGGCTGTGGGCGGCGGCGGATAACCTGCGTATCGCGGCCATCACTGCGGTGGAGTGCGCGGAAAGTATGATCGCGACTCGCCCGATGGGAAAAATTCAATGAAGCTTGCATGCGCCGCCGGGCTTTTGTTGGCGGCGGCCTGCGCCGGCTGCGGATACCACACAGCCGGCCACGCGGTGCAACTTCCAGAGAATGTCAAAACCATCGCCGTCCCGGCCTTCACCAACACAACCAAAACTTACCGCGTCGAACAGCTGCTGACTGCATCGGTGGTGCGCGAGTTCACCACGCGCACCCACTATCACATTCTGAATGAAGCTGGCGAGGCCGCCGACGCTACGCTGCGGGGCACTGTGCTCTCCACTTCGGCGTCGCCGCTCACTTATAACTCCGCGACCGGGCAGGCTGCCAGTGTGCTGGTCGTGGTAAGCATGAAGGTGTCGCTTACCGATCGTAAGGGGAACGTGCTCTATCAGAATCCTGCGTATCTGTTTCGCGAGCAGTATGAAGTTTCTCAGGATCTGGCCAGCTTCTTCGAAGAAGATTCGCCAGCCATTCGGCGACTCTCTCAGGATTTCGCACGGACTCTGGTCTCTAATATTCTGGAGGGGTTCTAGGTGGTAGAGTTGGGGCTCAGGTCTCAGGTTTTTGGGTCTTAAGGTGTTTGGTCTCGGGGCCTGAGATCATTATTCGGCACATGGCGCCTAAGACCTGAAACCTAAGACCAACGACTAACGACCAACAACCAACGACAAGATTCTAATGCGCGCTTTTGCCCAGGCCGAACGCTTTGTCAGCGAACTTGAGTCGCGTAAGTTGCGTCCGGCGTACGTGTTCGTGGGCGATGAGGCTTTTTTCCGCAAGCGTTTTCGCGATGCGATCCTCGAACACCTGGTTCCAGCCGACCTGCGCGACTTCAGCTTGTTCGAGTTCGATCTCGCCGAAAACGATCTCGCCGAAGTTCTTGACCGCGCCCGAACCCCCTCGCTGATGGCCCCATTTCAAGTTTTCTTCGTGCGGGGTGTGAAGAACCTTTTTGGCCGCGGCTCAAATGAAGAAAAATTGGCGGCCATCGAGGAATATTGCAAGAATCCGAATCCCGATGCGTTGATTGTGTTCGTGGCCGACCACATCAGCATTCCCGCCGACGTCCGACACATGGAGATGCAAGATAAAGAGCGTTACCAGCGGATTCGCGAAACCATGGGCCAGTACTGCGGAATCGTCGAGCTGGCGCGGGTGGAAGAAGGCGAAGCGGTGCGCTGGATTTCCGAGTTCTGCGCCAGCCGGCCGGCGCCGGTGAAGATGGATCCTGATGGCGCGCGCGAACTGGTGGATGCGCTCGGCGGCGATATGATGATGATCTCCAATGAACTAGAGAAGCTGATGCTCTACGTGGGCGCACGAAACCGCATTACGCTGGGTGATGTGGAGACGATGGTTCTCGCCGCGAAGCAGCGCTCGCTGTATGAATTGACCGATGCCATCTCGACAAAAGACCGCGTGCGGGCGCTGGAAGTGCTGGATGCGATTTTGTCGTCGGGCGAGGGCGAGGAAGCGGCCATCGGACATATTTACATGCTGGCGAAAACCTTTCGCCAGATGCTGGTGATTCTCGAACGCAATGTGCGCGACCAGCGCATGCTGTGGGCTGCGCTGTGGCAGGGCTTCCGCGTTCCGCCGTTTGCTGCCGACGATATTATTAAACAGGCTCGCCGTTATAAATCCCGCCGCGATTTGACGCGCGCGATTCGCTTGATAGCGAAGGCCGATCTCGCCTTGCGTTCCAATCCTGTGAGCAAGCGTATGGTGCTGGAGCGACTGGTGATCGATCTGACGACGGAGCCGAAAGTCGAAACGCCGGGATGGATGCAGGAGCAGTTGCCAGTGTAGTGGCCTCGGTTATCAGTCGATCTCAGCTCTCCGCGAATAGTGAAAATGACCTGGCGCCTTCTAATCGACATTCCCTGGATGGCCTTCGTCCTCTACTGGACGATCAGCGCGCTTAATACCAAGCCGACCGAAAAGAGGGAATCGTTCGCGGCACGCTACGGCATCATGTTTCTCGAAGTGGTCGGCTTCGTTTTTCTCTTCAAAGATTCAGCCAGCACCGGTTTCCTGGGCCAAAGAGTGATCCCGAGGAGCTTTGGTATCGATGTAATCGCCGTGGCGCTTACGTGGGCGGGCATCGCGCTGGCGATTTGGGCGCGCTGGCATCTGGGCCAATACTGGAGCGGACGAATCACCATAAAAGAAGATCACAAGCTGATCCGCACGGGCCCGTACGCGCGCCTGCGGCACCCAATCTATTCCGGGCTGGACCTGGCGGCGATTGGTTCCGCTCTCGCGATCGGCCGCTGGCGCTGCGTTGTGGGAGTCTGCGTGGTCGTTGGGGGTTTTTGGATCAAGGCGAAAAGGGAAGAAGCGATGCTAGGCCGGAAGTTCGGCTCGGATTTTGAGGAGCATCGGCGGCGGACGGGATTTCTGTTGCCTAATTTTCGGCGCGGTGTTTAAAAATTCGCCCGGCATTTAAGAGTTCGTATAGGTGCCGTCGTCGGCTCGAGCGGCTCAGCGCCCATCGAGGATGTTCGATATTTGCCGGCGCTTCCGCCCACGGAACGGGTTTTACCTTACCGGAATCCAGTTCCTGAATCCGGCGCGCGATCTCATCGTTCCATTCCTCTGCGGAAGCGTCCACGACATCGTCGAGGCTGTCAAGGGAGGGACCCGGCCATGGCGGCGCGGGCTTCAGCCGGAAGTGCGAGCATTTTCTACAGCAGTTCTGAGACGTCCTGCTTCATAGCGCTATTTTACCTCGGAGGTAACTGCTCCCTCATCAAATCTCCAAAGCAAACAGCAGACCCGCGCAGGCCTGCCGATTGAAGCAGAAAGCAGATTCCTCACCGCTGGAGCGGTGAGGAATGACAACATTTCTTTTCTTATAGGAAGCGATTGGGAATGACAGCCTACTTCATCGCGCTAACGCGTTTGCCGAGGCGAGACTTATACCTCGCGGCGGTATTGCCGTGCAAAATACCCTTCTGGATCGCTTTGTCGAGCGCGGATACGGTCTCGCGGTAGGTTTTTTCGGCGGCTTGCTTGTCGCCTTTTTCGATGGTCTCGCGCAGGCCGCGCAGCGCGGTGCGCAGGCGGGAGGCGTTGGCGCGGTTGGTGGCAGTGCGCTTCGTGGTCTGACGGGCGCGTTTGAGCGCCGAAAAATGATTTGCCATGTGTGCTTCGTTACCTTCGTGTCTACAGCGAGATATTCGGTGAGCACCGAATTGCTTATTATAGGCGAGTAAGTCTCGACCGGTCAAACACATGGCATGGCCTGCGATTCCCGATCCACTGGCGCGTCTGAAAGTTCTGCTGGATTCCTCGACTCCGATTGTGGTGATGGAGACGGTCGAGGAGACCCGCGCCGTTCGCCTGGTTCGCGCGGCTTGCGCGGCTTGCAACTTGGCTGCCTTTGAGTGGACGATTGCCAGCGGCCTGGCCCGTTGTGGCAGTGAGGTTGGTGAGGTTGTGCCCGACACCCATGCCTCGGCTACAGGCTATGGCGCGGCGGCTCAACAAGCGCTGGCCAACTCGAAAGCCATCTACAACAGTCAGGATCCAGCGCAGATGCTCGGCAACCTCGAAGGTATTTCGATCGGCGCGGCTTTCATCTTGAAAGACCTGCACCGTCATATGGATGAGCCGATCGTGGTTCGGCGACTTCGCGATGTGGGGCAGAAGTTTTCCGAGAATCGACGCACCATCATCCTTACCTCACCCAAGATTGAGATTCCTGCCGAATTGAGAGGACTGGTGGAGTTTCTCGATTTACCGCTGCCTGATCGGCCGCGTCTGCGACAAATCATTGATGAAGTGGTCGTTCGCATTTCCAAGAACCACACCTTGCAGCGGAAGCTCGATGCGAAGGGAGTCGAGTCACTGGTCGAGAGCCTGCGCGGGCTGACCGAGGAAGAAGCAGAGCGGGTTCTTTCGCAGGCGCTGGTGGCGCGGTATGCGCTGTGCCCTGAGGTTGCGGACGACGTGCTCGAGGCCAAGAAGGCGTTGCTGCGGCGTTCCGAGATGCTGGAGTTCGTTGAGCCGGACGAAATTTTTTCGAGCGTTGGCGGCATGGAGAATCTAAAGAGTTGGCTTGCTCAGAGACGCGGTTCCTGGGAGGATTCGGCGCGCGAGTTTGGCCTGGAGCCGCCTCACGGTGTAATCATCCTCGGTGTGCAGGGATGCGGGAAGTCGCTGTGCGCAAGGGCCGTGGCGGGAGAGTGGAATCTGCCGCTGGTGAAGTTCGATAGTGCGGCAGTCTACGACAAATACATTGGCGAAACGGAAAAACGAATTCGCAAAGTCTTTGAGGTCGCCGAGGGGCTTGCGCCGTGCGTGCTCTGGATTGATGAACTGGAGAAAATTTTTGCCGGCAGCGGACCGGATTCAGCGTCGGTTGACGCCGGAGTTTCTTCGCGGCTTCTGGCGTCGTTTCTCTCCTGGATGCAAGACCGCAAAGCGCCCGTATTCGTCGCTGCCACCTGCAATAACGTAACTGCTCTGCCGCCGGAACTGATTCGCAAGGGGCGTTTTGACGAACTTTTCTTCATCGATCTGCCGAATCAGGCGGAACTCAGGCAAGTTTTCACAATTCAACTCACCCGGCGCAAACGCAATCCTGCGGAGTTTAATCTCGACACAATTGCCGCCGCCGCGAACGGGTACTCGGGCGCGGAGATCAACGCCGCCGTGCAAGCTGCGCTCTACGCTGCCTTCTCTCAGAAGAAACAATTGACGACTCAGTTTTTGTTGGATGCTCTGGCGCAGACTGTGCCGCTTTCGACGACCCGGGCGGAAGAGATTGAGAGCTTACGCGAGTGGGCGCGAACGCGAGCCGTGCCTGCGTCGGCGCTAGAAGTCGCTCGATAACCTCCCATTGACTCCGACTCCGGCGCGGGGTAGGCTTTATTTAATGGTAGTGACTTGCCCTGTGGGCATGCGCATCCCGGCTGATCCCTCTCGAAGCATAATCCTGTTTTTGTCTGCGAAGGTGGCTGAGGTGCCTCGCTTCGCTCGGCGGACAGCCGAGGGCGGCTGTCCCCACATGGTTGTCTCCTGTCCCCAGATTGTTTGTAGACGAGTCAAAAGAGATTGAATGAAGAAAAGTATCGGGATTAGTCCTAACATCGAGACTCTTTTTGGTACGCGCGATGAGAATGTGCGCGTCCTCGAAGATGGCTTGAACATTACGATCGATCTGCGGTCTAACTCCATTGAACTTGAGGGAGCGGCGCGTGACGTGGCTCGCGCCGAGCAGGTTTTTGCCGATTACGAGAGCCTGCAGCGCTCCGGCTACAGCTTCAACAACGGCGATCTGAACAGCATGCTGCGCGTGCTGACGGCGGATTCGACCGCAACTTTGCGCGGACTCGCTGACGCTGGCCGACAGCGCTCGCTCGGCCGCCGCATGGTGCAACCGAAGAGCGTAAACCAGCGGCGCTATGTTGAGGCAATTGAAAAGCATGACATGGTTTTTGGCATTGGGCCGGCGGGGACGGGCAAGACATATCTCGCCGTGGCAATGGCGATTTCGGCTTTGTTGGCGAAGCGGGTGAATCGCATCATCCTGGCACGGCCGGCGGTGGAAGCGGGCGAGCGCCTGGGATTTTTGCCGGGTACGCTGCAGGATAAGATCGATCCTTATTTGCGTCCGCTGTATGACGCGCTTTATGACATGCTCGATCCGGAGAAAGTGGATCGATATCTCGAAAAGAATGTGATCGAGATCGCGCCCATCGCGTTCATGCGCGGGCGCACGTTGAACGATTCTTTCGTGATTCTCGATGAGGCGCAGAACACGACCTCGGAGCAGATGAAGATGTTCGTCACCCGCCTCGGGTTCAATTCCAAAGCGGTGATTACTGGCGACATTACGCAAATCGATTTGCCCAACGCGCGGCGCAGCGGCTTGCTGGAAGCGATCGATATATTGAAGCGGGTGGAAGGGCTGACCTTCGTACACTTCGACGAATCCGATGTTGTGCGTCATCACCTCGTGCAGCGCATTATTCGCGCCTACGACGAGCACAAGGCCCACGTCGCCGAGCAGCAGATGCTTTTGCTGGCCGGCGGCAAGAGCGATGTGAGGGCCGAGTTGAAAAGCGCGCCGGAGACACGGGACGCACACGATAGCTCAAGAGAAGAAGCTTCCGGAGAATAAAATCGCGACTGGGCGGGAGGGCTGAAACTATGGCCCTCTCTTTATATTTTGTGACGTGCAGGTTTAATAACCTGGCGTGAAAGCGACTTGGTTTCCGTTCGTGGTTATCCTTCAAAGAAGAATCGCAGGAATGAGCCGCTCAAGTCTCGAACGTTTTGTTCTGCGGGCGCGGCGAGCGGCGGGTTTGCTTGGCATGGTCAATGTGTTGGTCACAAACAATTCCGAGCTAAAGTCGCTCAACCGGAAATTCCTGGGTAAAGACACGCCGACTGACGTGTTGTCGTTCCCTGCGGCTCCGGTCGCGCACACTAAGTCGAAACGCGTTGCCGGCGAGGTGGCAATCTCTGCGGACATCGCCCGGCAGAACGCGACGCGCCTCGGGCATTCAGTGGCGGACGAGGTGAAGATTCTGGTGCTGCATGGCATCCTGCATCTGGCAGGCTACGATCACGAGCGTGATAATGGCGAGATGGCGCGCAGAGAGATGCGATTGCAGCGGCAGATGAATTTAGAGGTCGCACTGATCGAGAGGGTGCAGCCACGCGCCGGCGGGATTTTCATTCGCAAGAAACGCCGAGATCGCCCGCCGACTGCAAGGCAAAGAACCGTATGAACTGGTGGGTCGCACTCGCGCTGATTCCATTGCTGGGCCTTTTGGCTTTGGCCTCATATGTCGATCGCGTTTACCAGGAAATCGGCAAGTTCCTCTCCCGCGAATTTCAAGACAACATCGACGTCTTCGAACAGAAAGTTGAGCCCAATCTGCACGTAAGCCGCGCCCGGGCATCGCTCTCGATGTCGGTGCTCAAGCAGTTGACTACGGCGACGATGGCGTTGCTGGTAGGCTTTGCGCTGTTCAGCGACCAGCGCTGGAGCATGTATGAAATCCTGCAGGCCGCCATCAGCCTGATTGTGATCATCATCGTGTTCAACCAGTTTCTGCCGTTTCTCTTTTTCTCGCGGACCAGTGGCACGTGGCTCATCCGCTGGACCTGGCTGTTGACGGCTTTAATTTATCTGGTGCTGCCGGTAACGATCGTGCTTGGCTTCATGCAGTCGGTGGCGTCGCTCACCCGGCAAAATACACGCGAGCAGCCAGAAACCGCGGCCGAAGCCGTGGATGCGCTGATTGAAGCGGGACAAGAAGAGGGCATCATCCAGGAAGGCGACCGCGATCTTATCCAGTCCGTGGTGGAATTCAGCGGCAAAACGGTGCGTGAGGCCATGAAGCCGCGCCCTGAGATGTTTGCCGTGCCGATGGAAACAACGGTTGAGAGATTCATTCAAATGCTGGGCGAAAAGCATTACTCTCGGGTGCCCGTGTATGCCGACAGCATTCACAACATCAAAGGCATCGTCTATGCGCAGGACGTTTTGCAAGTGCCCGACAGCGATGCCTCGAAACGCACGCTTGAAACGTTGATGCGCCGCGACGTCTATTTTGTGCCAGAGAGCAAGCTGGGAAGCGATCTTCTGCGCGAGATGCAGAAAAACAATATTCGCATGGCGATTGTGGTCGACGAATACGGCGGCGTCGCCGGCCTGGTAACCATAGAAGATCTCGTGGAAGAGATCGTAGGCGAAATCAGAGATGAACACGAGAAGCCGGAAATTGTTCGGGAGAACGATCAATCGTTCATCGTCTCCGGAGGCATGGACCTCGACCGTTTGGCTGAACTATTCGGAAGCAAACCGGAGGGTAAGGAATCCGCGACCGTCGCGGGTTTGGTGAGCGAGCTGGCAGGCCACATTCCACAGCGCGGCGAAACCGTGGACGACGACGGCCTGCGCTTCGAAGTTCTCGAGTCGACCGACCGCAAAGTCGAGCGCGTTAGAATCACCGCGGTGCAACCCCGACAGCTGAAGCTGATTTGAAGGCAGCTTCCAGCCGCTGGCTCCTGGCTTTCAGCCAAAACAGTTTGCGCTCTTACGACGAATCGCTCGGATTTTCATCATTCGTGAAATACTTTGAGAGGCGAAACTCTGCCTCGCCAAAAGCTGGCAGCCAGTAGCTAGAAGTTTCTCTTATGCCATTCCGCTCAGGTTTCGTTTGCATTCTCGGCCGGCCTAACGCTGGCAAGTCCACGCTGCTCAATGCTCTCGTCGGCGAGAAGCTGGCGATCATCTCAGCCAAGCCGCAGACCACGCGCAACCGGATCCAGGGCATCGTCAACCTGCCCAAGGCCAAAGGCCAGGGCGGGGCGCAGATCGTTCTGATCGATACTCCAGGCGTACACAAGCCCGACAGTTCGCTCGGCCGCAAGATGATGGTCGAAGTGCGCGAGGCTCTCGAAGGCTGCGATCTCGTATTGCTAATCATGGATGCAACCCGCAAACTCGATCAGCGCGACGAGTTCGCGATCCAAATGCTGAAGCATTCTCCGGCCAAAGTCAGCCTCGTCCTTAACAAAGTTGATCTGTTGCGAGGTGGAAAGAGCAAACTGCTGCCTTTGATCGAGGAATATAAAAAGCTGCACTCATTCCACGACATCATTCCGATTTCCGCCTTGAAACGCGATGGCCTCGATATCTTACTCAAACAAGTGACATCGGCATTGCCCGCAGGTCCAGCTTATTTCCCTCCCAACCACGTCACCGATCAGCCCACCCGCTTCATGGCTGCGGAGATTATTCGAGAGCGCGTCTTAATGGAAACCGAGGAAGAACTTCCCTATGCAACCACGGTGATCGTCGATAACTTTGAGGAGGGTTCTAGGCTCACGCGCATTTCTGCCACAATCTACTGCGAACGCGAAGGGCAGAAGGGCATTCTGATCGGCAAGAAAGGTCAGATGCTGAAGCGAATCGGCACGTCCGCGAGGCTGCAGATCGAGCGCATGATGGGAACCAAAGTTTTTCTCGAACTCTACGTCAAGGTGCAGGCCAACTGGCGCGAGTCGCGGGGGTTTGTGGAAGAACTTGACTGGAGAAGGCAGTTAGCGCATCTTACGAGCGGGCAGGTTGAGCCTGCGAAGGTGCTGCCGGAAACGAAGCGGAGGAGAATCCCATGAGTAATGAACTTTATATTGCTTATTGGAGCGGTGAGGAGCCGACCGGACCGGGGAAATCGCCAACTCTCGACATGACGCCGGATTACGTCGATGTCGTGCCTCTCTTCTATGTAATTTTGAACCCCAACGGCACGCTGAATTTCGACCGCCTGGTTTTGCATAACAGCCAGGCAACCATCAAGGGGTGGATGCAGGACATCCGCTCGCGCCAGAAGAACCAGACAAAGAAGACGAAATTCACGCTCGGCATTCTCGGCGATTCTTTCCCTTCACAAGACCCGGCAACTTTTTCCAAAACTGTTAAGGCCGCGGTCGACGATTGGGGCGTGGACGGCGTAACTGTCGATTACGAACCGCCGAGCAGAGATGCGAACATTGTCAAGGTGGTCGCGGCAATACGCAAGGAAGTTGGTAGCAAGGCGATCATGACGGCCCCGGTCTATTCTGCGTGGTACGGGAAGGACCAACTGCTGCACGACTATGCGGCTGTGTTTGACTATATAGAGACGATGGATTACAGCCCATACGTGAGCCTGAAGGACACAACCGACGCCTATGTCGGCTATGCGCAGGCGATTGGCACGGCTAAGAATCCCGCCTACAACAAAATTGCCATCGGCGTCAGTTGCATGCAACCCTCCACTGGTTACTACACGCCTCTCAACGACGTGATTTCTCTCTGCAAGTACGAGCCGTCAACGGCAAATAAGAAACTAGGCATTATGCTTTATACGTTGTCCTATGACGTGACCAGCCACGGCAGCGGGTACCCCGACGGAACCTTCACAAAAACAATTCACGCAAATCTGCCTTAGGAATGCGCCGCAGTCTGCGAAGTTTGTCGTTCTCAGGGTTACCAGCTAGAATCAACTAGCCGCGATCTTGTATCACAATCAGCGAGTATAAGCATGCCATCGGCGGATTCTCCCGACCAACCTCTTCCCGAGAAAGATTTCGATCCTGAAAAGCTGACCTTGGTTTTGCGCGTCACACTTGCCGCCGACCGGAAGGCTGTGGACCCGGTGGTTCAGTCGGTCATGGAGGTTGTACGCGAGATGGAAGGCGTGGACGGCAAGGAAGACGCGATCGAGTTGTCGCTGCAGGAGGCGTTGGCCAACGCCGTGATTCATGGCGCCAAAGAAGACCCCAATAAGGTGGTGGAGTGCATGGTGGGCCGCGACCGTGAGCGGGGCATTCTGATTGTTGTGCGCGATCCGGGTACAGGCTTCAATCCCGGGACGATTCCCGGTTGCACGGTTGGGGAAAATGTGTATTCCAATCACGGGCGCGGAATATTTCTGATCAACCAGCTGATGGACGAAGTGGAGTTCAGAAAGAACGGCACCGAGATTCACATGGTGAAGCGGTAAAGCGCGATCTGCATCTCCCATCTCTGATCGCTTATATCTCCGAATGTCATCCCGAGCGCGGCGAGGGAACAGGGTTTTTGCCTGCGCCGTCACTTCGCCAGCGCAAGCAGACACCAAGGTCCCGCTTCGCTCGGGATGACACATGGTCCGACGGCAGTCCTACTCTTTCGCCGCAATTCCCAGGGTTTTCATCTTCCGGTAAAGATGGCTGCGTTCGAGTCCCAGCACTTCAGCGGCGCGGCTGACGTTGCCGTGATTCTCGTCGAGCTTCTTAAGAATAAAATCCCGCTCGTAGGCGTCGCGGGCCTGGTGCAGCGTGGAGAACTCGCTTCGCGGAGAGCGCCGGTGGCCGTCGCGGTACACCAGCGGCGGCAGATGTTTGCGGTCGAGCCGCGTAGTCATGGGGTTCATGATTACGATGCGCTCGATCACATTGCGCAGCTCGCGCACATTCCCCGGCCAAGAGTAACGCATCAGAGCTTCGATGGCATCGTCGGTGATTTCGCGAGGCCGGCGTCCGTAGGTTGCTGCCAGATCTTTGAGGAAATATCGCGCGAACAGCGGAATATCCTCTTTGCGGTCGCGCAGCGGGGGTACGAAGAACGGGATCACGTTCAGCCTGTAAAAGAGATCTTCGCGAAAATTTCCTTTGGAAATTTCTTCTTCCAAATCTTTGTTAGTGGAAGCGATGATGCGCGCATCCACGACGATCGTTTCGTCGCTGCCCAAGGGCGCGACGCGCTGTTCATCGAGCGTGCGCAACACCTTCGACTGAGTCTTCAGGCTCATGTCGCCCACTTCATCGAGAAAGAGCGTGCCGCCGTTCGCCTTCTGAAATTTTCCGTCTTTATCTGCCGCAGCGCCGGGGAACGAACCCTTGTAGTGGCCGAACAATTCGCTCTCAATCAGGTCTTCGGGAATCGCGGCGCAATTTACTTCGACAAAAGTTTCGTCCTTACGCAGGCTCTGCGCGTGGATGGCATGAGCGACCAGTTCTTTTCCCGTACCAGATTCGCCGTAAATCAGAACGCGGCCGTTCGTGGGTGCCATCAGTCCGATCTGCTGGCGCAGGGCTTTCATCGGAATGCTGTCGCCGACGATTACGCTGCGCGCATGAAGCTGCTTTTTCAGATCGACATTCTCGTGCCGCAGCTTCTTGGACTCGATTGCGTTTTTCACCACGATCAACGTTTTGTCGATGGAGAGCGGTTTTTCGAGGAAGTCGTACGCGCCAAGTTTGGTGGCGCGCACCGCAGTTTCGATGGTGCCGTGGCCCGAGATCATGATTACTTCCGGTGGGTTGTCGAGCTCGCGAATTTTTTCGAGCGTCTCCAGGCCGTCGATGCCGGGCAGCCAGATATCCAGCAGAACAACTTCATATGTATGCTCGCGCCGCAGCAATCTGAGGCAGTCTTCGCCGCTTTCCAGCGAGGAAGTTTCGTAGCCCTCATCCGCCAGCACTCCCTGCAGCGATTCGCGAATTCCAGTTTCGTCATCGACGATAAGGATTTTATGCATGCTGGACGGTGACCGGGGCAACGGCGAGCTCGGGAACGACGGGCAACTCCACCACAAACCGTGCTCCTACAGGTTGGTTTTCTTCTACGCGAATCGAACCATGGTGTTCTTCGATCACGCGGCTCACGATGGCCAGGCCGAGTCCGGTGCCGCGCTTTCTAGTGGAAAAATATGGCAGGAACAGTCGCTCCTTCAACTCGGGAGTTACGCCATGCCCGGTATCCGCGACGCTGATTTCCACGGCCTCGCGACTGGCCGCCAGAGAAGTTGAAATCTGAATCTCGCGGACCATCGCGGTTTGCAGAGACTCGGCTGCGTTGTCGACCAGGTTCGCGATCGCACGTTTGATCGCTTCGAAGTCAGCCATTACCTTGGGAAGATCAGGCGCAAGCGCCTGATGAACATGGATTCCGTCCAATCTTCCATTGAACATGGAGAGCGCATTCGCGATGATTTCGTTGATATCCGCCGGATGCGGATTGGACGCGGGAAAGCGCGCCAGCGTTGAGAATTCGTCTACCAACCGGCGAACCGTCTCGACCGCGCCGGCGATAG
>CAYOVU010000182.1:0-8488 GCA_964407505.1 uncultured Acidobacteriaceae bacterium
CTCCCGCAGAAACTGCTCTGCCCGACGAGATCATGGACGTTGTTTTCCAAATCGAACAACAGACAGCAGCTGTTTGTGGCTCGCCGCAGGGCCTCGATCTCTCACTGCTTCTAATCTCGCAAAAACGTGAGGCCGCTGCCCGATGAGTTCTCCGGTCTCCACCGGCAATCCTCCGGCGCCTTCGCCGCAGCCCGTCACAGTGCGGATGCAAATTCCGAGGCGATTGTTCGCGAAGCTCGAAGGCGTGTTCAATGAGGAAATATTTTTTCTCATCCTCTCCGTCTTTATCGGAATCTTTTCCGGCCTGGCAGTGGTTTGCTTCCGCCTGGCGATCGACTGGATGCATCTCGCGTTGCTTGGTCCGTTGCCGCAAGCCCACGGATGGCGTTTGTTCGCGGTTCCCGCTCTTGCCGGCCTCGTCGTTGCCGCATTGGTGATACATGTTTTCCCCGGGATTCGGGGCAGTGGCGTTAACCAGACTAAAGCGGCGCTTTATATCTTCAACGGCGTCATCCCTTTCCGCACTGCAGTCGGCAAGTTTATCTGCGCAGCGCTCGCAATTGGTTCCGGTCAATCGCTTGGTCCGGAAGATCCTTCTCTTCAAATTGGAGCCAGCATTGCCTCCGCTCTTGGGCGGCAACTGCAAATATCGCGCGAAAAACTTCGCCTGATGGCTCCGGTTGGAGCGGCTGCCGGTCTGGCGGCCGCGTTTAACGCTCCCATTTCCGCCGTGCTCTTCGTTATCGAAGAGGTCATTGGACGCTGGAGCGCGGGAATTCTTGGCTCTGTTGTTCTCTCCGCGGTTTCCAGCGTCGTGATTGTGCGTTGGTTTCTCGGAAGTGAACCGCTGTTCCGCATTCCCGTTACCACATTCAAGCGCCCCACCGAACTCATCGCCTACGCTGTCCTCGGTATTGTCGGCGGGCTGGCCTCAGTTGCATTCTCAAAATCGATCGGCTATCTTCGTCCGCGCCTCAACGCTCTGCCGCGCTGGATGCAATACTTTCAACCAGCACTTGCCGGACTACTCGTCGGCCTGATCGCCTTCCTCGGCGCTCCGCAAATCATGGGCGCCGGTTACGATTCCATGGACCAGGCCATGCACGGCCAATACGCTTGGAAAATTCTCGCGATCTTAGCTGTTCTGAAAATTCTGGCCACGACTTTCTCTTTTGTCAGCGGCTCTCCCGGCGGCATGTTCGCTCCTACTTTGTTTATCGGAGCCATGCTGGGAGGCGCAGTGGGCGATATCGAACGCATCTTTTTTCCCCACCTCACGGGATCGACTGGAACATACGTCTTGGTGGGTATGGGAGTCCTTTTCGCTGGGTTTCTGCGTGTGCCGATGACCTCTGTCTTCATGGTTCTCGAAGTCAGCGGCAACTACGAAATCATCGTCCCGGTCATTGTGGCCAACACGTTCTCTTACCTGATCTCACGCAGCCTGCAGCACATTCCTATCTTCGATCTGCTCACTCGTCAGGATGGGCTGATCCTGCCTTCACTTGAAGAAAACCGTGAAGAGGCGATCCTCCGCGTAGAGGATGCCATGCTTGCGGTGCCGGCTACGATTCTTAGTGCGCAGGATTACGTCGATGCCAACTACCATCGCGTGGAGGACTCCAACGATACTGCGTTCCTCGTGCGCATGCATCCCAGCGGCTGGAATGTCATCGGCAGAGAGCAACTGCAACGGCTTTTCAAGGAAGGCAAAGGTGAACTTATGCTTGGCTCGGTTCTGCCGAAGCAGTTTCTGCCAAGTCTCTATCCCGATCTTCCGCTCGATTCTGCTCTTCGCTATGTGAACAATTACCCGCTCATCCCCGTAGTTAATCGCGCCGATTCCCGCCGTTTGGAGGGCATGATCTCGCGCGAGTCAGTCTTCAATAAATACGGGAGCTGACGGTCGATAAAGGTCTAATTTCAGCGTAAGGGACTCAGACTACTTCCCGAACAATCCTTTGTCGACTCCAACGCCGGTGCACAAGTCATACCCGGTACCCGCAGTGTGCGTGCCGCAACTGCCGGAAGTGATGTCGGTAAAGTCGACGGTGCTGCTTCTGTTGTTGTAGATCGCGGTCAATTCTGCATTCGTGCTAGCGTGAAAGGTGCCGGTATTGTTGATGATTCCCGCCAGCGCAGGAGAAGCCAGGCTGGTTCCGTACACCTGCAACCATCCTTTGTAGCAACTCGAGTTGTAGACAGCGACGGGCGAGCTGCCGCTGGAGTTGAAGGAAAGATCAGGCGTGCCCCGCTTGGTACCCACGATGGCTGAGACGCCGGTCTGAAACGATGGCCTCGGCTCATATCTGCTGATTCCGCCCCCGCCGTCGACCCATGCGGTCTGATTCGTATAATGCCCGGCAGTGCGGTTCACCTGTGTGCCGCCGGCCGAGATCACATTAACCGACGACCCAGGATAGATGACCTCAGGAGAATCGCCAGCCGCGGCAAAATACACCACGCCCAGTTGAGTGAAATAGTGGTCGGCACCCGCCTCGCCACTGGTTTCGGCTCCGCCCCAACTCATCGATACCTCGCCTTTGCCACCGTGGGATGCAATGTAAGCATTGGCGGCGGCGACAGCGGCATAGAGTGCGCTGTTCTGGTTTGAAGATGCCTCCATCAGCACGATCTGCGCGTTCGGCGCCATGGCATGCGCCCATTCGATATCGAGCGATTCCTCAACCTCCCAGCCTGAACTGCAGGCGTTAGCCGGTTTCGTTCCGCTAGCGTATTTCACCAGAAAGTTGGGCGCCCGCAACCCAAACTCGGTGGAAAAAATTGCCATATCCGTGGCGGCGCTGGGGTCGTCATACGCGTCGACAATTACGATGACGCCGCTTCCTCCGGTCGGCACCTCCGTGGCAGTTGCGATCGGACATCCAGCAACCGGATTCGAAACCACATCGTAGATGCAACCCAGCGATGCTGGCGTTTCTCCCCCAGGATTGGCCGCTGGTTTGACCGTGCCCTCGGGTGCGAGGATGAGATAGTTAGTGTGCATTCTTACCCCTAAGTCTTCCAACCTCTCAATGCTCGACTCCGGAACAATACCTTTTCCACGTCGAACCTGCGCAGAGACTAAGCTTGTAACGGCGAGCACCACAACACTACTAACAAAGGCTTCTCTACGCATTTTCTCTCCGGTGATTCAAGTCGAGGATGTGAAAAACAACTCTTGACTCTAGGCGGCCCCTGCCCGCTCTTGTCCATGCCGAGTGGGCCGCAGTTGGCCTTCATTCACTTTGAGAGGACACAGACTTTCGGTCAATGTGGAAGTACATTTTGGAGGTAACTGTTCGATTCCTTGAAATTCACGACGGGAAACGGTGCCGTTTTGACCCAGCAATAAACCCGCTCAAATAAAAAGCCCGTCCCTTGCGGGACGGGCTTTTGAATGAATGAAAAACAGACGATACTAACCGCCGTTGTTGCAAATCCCCAAGTGGAAAGGATTGTTGTGGAAGGTCTCCTCGCCGCCAACGGAGGTGGTCTTCGGAGCTCCAAAATACTCCAGATAGACCAGATCCTGCAAGTTATAGGTGAAGCCGTTCAGCGTGTAAGGAAAGGCACCGTAGTTGGAGAACCCTTCCTCCGGGTCTCCTACTTCGAGAATCCCGCACGCAACCGGATTGCCGCTCGTGTTTACAACGAGCGGATCGTCCAGCCACTCGCCGGCTTCGTGCGACAAAGCGGAAACGTCCTGTGCAAACGCGCCAGCCTTGCCGATATAAGTGAACACTGAATAGGCTTGTGGAGCCGCCGTGCTGCCCATCGAACTGTGGTAGCCGCCGATGCAGCACTCGCCGCTCTCGGTCCAATAAACGTTGTAGGCGATGAAAATCGGCAGTGTGTTTGGTTTGATCCCCGCGGTCGCGGTGATGTAGGTCTGAATTTCGGCATCGAACCAGTTGATGTCAGCCAGTCCCACCGTTACTCCGAACTCACTTCCAACTCTGCCGTCCGCAGCCGGTACTTTCAACGTCAACGGTTTCGCAATCTTCGGCGTTGCAAGCAGCACGTGATATCCCGTAGCCGACGAGACCTGGCTCCAGAAGTTTCCGCGCTGGAAGGCATCTTCGTATTGCGTCGTACCCAGATCCGTTACTCCGTCGCCGGCGATCCAGTCCATGTTCTGGAAGATCGGCGAGTTTACGGTATTTGTTACCGCCGTCGCACCGTTGCTCTGTACCGTCTCGGGTGTGAAAACGGTCTTCGTGGTTCCGGTTTTGTATTCGAACACCAGTGGAATAATTTCCACAGGGACTGTTGTGGAGGTACCGGTCGAAGGAGCTGTTCCCACCATGTTGTACTTGTAGGTGTGGCCGGCGTATACGAACGATCCATTCCAAGTCGTCAGCGGGGTAGCCGGCGTCTGAAGATCATTGCGAAGGTGAGGGAGAATTCGAGAGTACCGAGGGTGGGCGGGTAAGGTATCGGATGCATCCTGGGCGAAAGCAGTGCCGGCGATGCTGGCCACCACCGCGAGGGCGGCTAGCATGCTGAGCGCGGTAAATCGTTGTTTCATAGAAATCTCCTTAGGGTTTTGACAGCATCAGTGCTTGCAAAGTGAATTCGACGAAAGGCTTGTTGAAGTTCCGACGTCAAGTGGAAGCAGGGGACAACAAGATCGGTTGATTCTCCTCGTATTCGTACCTCATGTCAACTATGCAAATTTGTTCATCCTGCATGATAGGCATATTCAGAATGTGAGCGGTTTCCTTGCGCTTTCATCGGGGGCCAAATTGCCTCTGGGGAACTTCGGGGCCGGCAATTTTTCTAATGAAACAGCTTGGCAACCGGCTGCCGGAAAGACTGTGTTCCACATATGTGCAAATTCTTGATCCACTCCGTCATCTTGACCCTATAACTCGAATGCCATGCCCTCTCACTTTGGTATGTGGATTGCCCCTTCATCGGTGGAAGCCGCACCAATAGCGGCATTCCGCCAGTTCTTTCACAGTGAGCCAGATTGGCTTGCACATAATCAATATCCCCCGGATCGGATCAAGCTAATGAAAACTACACTCTTCGCTCTGTGTTTCCTTTGCGCCACCGCCGCTTTCGGGCAAAATGCTCCTGTTCTCGCCAACAATCCGCAGCCCACTGAATTCATCGATCATGTCCAACATGCCTCACCACATACCATGGGGACCGAGGGGACCTTGCTTGGAGATTCCGTTTACAGCACCGAGCACGGTGACCGTCCGATGTCGGATTTCCCGATGGAAATGACCGTCACGAACGAGCGTCCACTGGGTGACATCGCCCGCGAGCTTAAGAAAAAGCATGAGAGCGCGACCAAGGTCATCAAAGGTTCCGAGAACTAGACTTGGAGTGGCTGAGGAAGTTGGGAGTTGAGCTACTCGCCGGCGGCGCCCATCATCAGGATCGGCGCCGTCGGCGTTGCCGCTCCGGCTTCGTTCTCCACAGTAATGGCGAACGCTTTGGCCTCGGTCCCTGCGGGCAGCGGAGGATTTACCAAGCTGGCGCTGCCATGCGCGTCGGGCTTAAACACCCCGGCTGGAATCGGTGGGCCGGAGACAGGGATCAGCCAGAGTTCGTAGGTTTTTTGCGGCGGCAGGGCAGGCATGTTGTTTGCCAGGAAAACCAGACTGCTGCGATTGCGCAGATAAAAAGCCTTGCCCTGCGGCTGGGGCGGAGCTTTCGCCGCTACTAGCGTCACGCGCTGGGTTTCCGGTTCGATGATAGGCGCGGCGATCTTGCGAAGTTCTTCGGCTTCGCGCCTGCTCTCGGCAACCTGCGAACTCGCCGATGCCAAAGTCTGCCGGAGTGCAGAATTTTCCTGCCATAACGAAACTGCAAATACCACGAGCACGGCTGTGACCGCCCATCCTACCCATCCCCACAAACCGATGCCGCGCTCTTGCCGGGCCTCCTGCGCTGCATGATTCGCAGCTTGGTCAGTTCGTCCCAACGAAACCGTTCGCGGTTCGCGCGCGATCGCACCCAGCAGCCGCTGCCGAGCGCGCTGTGGAGGCCGTGGTCCGGCCGCGGAAAGAGCCAGCAGCGCCGTATCGCCACGCAGTTGCTCCAGTTCCAGCCGGCACGCCGCGCAGGTTGCGAGATGCTGCTCGATGTTGGCACGCTCGTCTCTTCGCAGTGCATCAAGTGCGTAAAGAGCGAGATCCTCGGCGTATTGTTCGTGCTCGTTCATTGCTTATCGCTTCTTATTTCTACCTCGTACAGCCGTCCTTGGGCCGTCCGCGGAGTACAGCTCCGCCACTTACTCCTAAGGCTGAAAAGCCTTGCGCAGCATCATCAGTCCCGCGCGAATCCTGGTTTTCACCGTGCCCAACGGTTCTCCCGTTTTATGAGCAATCTCGGAATGGCTCATGCCCTCCCAATATGCCATTTCCAACGCACTCCGTTGCACCGGCGTCATGGTTCCCATTACGCCACGCACTTTCTGGGACGCCCGCGCAAGCTCGGCTTCTCCCGCCAGATCGGGCGAGACCGCCAACACCACGTCCTCAATATCAGTTTCTGGGCGACGCTTTCTGAGGGAATCAATGGCGCGGTTTCGCGTGATCACTGCCAGCCAGCTTCCCAGGCTGCCGCGCGCCGCATCGAAAGCGCTGGGGTTGCGCCATAGCTGCAGGAACACCTCCTGCAGCACATCTTCCGCCGAGCCCGTGTCTCCCAGCACACGCAAAGCGACGGCATACACCACGGAAGAGTAGCGGTCGTAGAGCTCCGCCACTGCCCCCTGATCACCGGATTTCAGGCCGGTGACGATGGCAAGATCCGGCGAGCTGCCTTGTCGTTGCGAACTCGGCAAACGTTCTATCTCTTCCTTATATAGACGTACGCAAAATTAGCTGCCTCGGATTGTCTTCGTGAACTAATACCGTTATTCGCTCGTCCCGGCCTATTGACTCAACTTGATAGCCAACTGCCGCTCGGGTGGCGTCATTTGGCTCCAGAGTTTCTGCAAGTCATCTTGCAGAGCCTGGTTATCCGGTTCTTTGTGCAAGGCCAGCGCAAACCATCGATAGGCAGTGGGTAGATCGCGTGGCGTGCACGTCCCAGTCGTGTAAAGCGCTCCCAGCGAGATCATCGCCTTCGGATTGGATTGATCCGCCGCCGACTTCAGCAACCGCAAACCATGATCGCAATCCTGGCGCGCACCGCGGCCATAGATATACCGTTCCGCTTCGGTGACGGCATCAAGCGGCTTCGCTGGTGTGGGCTTGGGTTGTCGTGGCTTGACCACTGTGGACGCTTGTGCCTGCGACGGTTGAGTTCCTGAGTCAGAGTCTGATGGTTGCGTCGAAGATGGTGACGCAGAGTCAGCGCCGGGATTTGAATCGCTGGGATTTGAATCGGAAGACCCGCTCTGCGTGGAAGACGTTTGCGCAGGTGAGGTCTGTGTCTGCGGGGGATTGGTCTGCGGCGCGGCAGACTCCGCCGGGGTCGCGGCTGGTCCGCCGCTACCTGGAGCTGTTGCCGGAGTGGAATCAACGCCCGGCGCCGATGAGGCCTGTCCTGGCGTTGTTGCGGCCGGGGCCGCTGCCGCGCCGGAGGCTGCGTTCGGAGTCGACGGTGCTGGTGTACTCGTGGAATCGCCGCTGCTTCCTTGTGGTGCCGGCGTTGCAGGCGCAACCGCCGAAGGATTCTTATTTCCGGTGAGCCAGTCGAACCCACCTTGCCTCCAGCGCAGGTATCCAAATCCCAGAGCCAAAACTAGCGCGACGAGAACTACAATCAGCTTGCCCCATCCACCTTTTGGTTCCTCCTCATCATCGAGAAGGTAATCCAGATTTCCAGACGAGTGCTGCAGATGATCTTGCCCCTGAGAGCTGAGGCTCAAAGAATTGTCACGCGCGGAATCACGAGGCCCACTTCGTGGAGCGGGTGCGTTCAACCCTAAGAAAGACGGTCCGGTAATGACGGGAGCGCTGTTCTGCTCACGCTGCGAGTCCGCCGAAGCACGAACCGATCCCGGCACTTCGGTTCGCAGTGGCGGGGCGGTCTGCCGCTGCGCGGGTGGCATGGCAGGAGGCGCTTGCCGCGGTGCGGCGGGCGCTGGCGCCGCCGGCTGAACTGGGCGCTGATTGCTTCCTGTCAGCGCAGCTCCGCACATTCCACAGTAGTAATTAGTCTCGGCATTTTCATTGCCGCAAATTGCGCACCGCACACAGCCTCCCAATGGAATCGAATGGGTCTCAGACTTAGGCATCTCTAGATTAACTCCACGGCAGCATCCATCGCGAGTACGATGCAGATTCCCGCATGAGCGGGAAGATTTCATTTGATTTTGTACTCGGCTGGCAAACAAAATGCCCCGCAATAAGAGAACGTAAGAGGGTTGCGCGTCTATCCTTAAGAGTCGATTAGGCTAAGAGACTGGGCAATCAAACTGGATTTCACGTGGCTTCGGGCGCGGCTGAGGCACTTTTGGAAGTTGCACGCAGATGACTTGCTCACCGATCTGGAAGCGGTATTGGCGGAGAAGTTGGCC
>CAYOVU010000183.1:0-7509 GCA_964407505.1 uncultured Acidobacteriaceae bacterium
CTCGGAGTTTTCGGGTTACGAGCGGATAGCGCTGCTCGTGCTGCAGGCGTTGCATGCAGAAACGCCTTCCTCGATTCCGCTTACGGTTCGCAACGGAGGAGCACTGAAGGATCTCGATGCCGATGACGCGGTCGAACTGCCATGCGAGATTTCTGCTCGCGGCGTTCGTGTGCCGCCCGTGGGGAGCGCGCCAGATGCCGTTCGTCCCTTGCTGCTCCAGGTAAAGGAGTACGAACGGCTCACCGTGCGCGCTTGCGTAGAGCATTCGCGCAAGTTCGCGCTTGCGGCGCTTGAAAAAAATCCTCTGGTTGGCCGCCAGGACGTGGCACAGCAAGTGTTGACTGAATACCTTCAGGCCTTCGGACAACAGATGAATCAGTAAGCAGCGTAAGCGGATTCGTTCCGAATGGCGGCTCGATCCGATCTACGGTGCTGTGAAGCGAGTTAACCGGCGGACGAAATTCTGGACGCTACATTTTTCAGATAGCTCAAACTCGCGCGCATACTCTCCACGGGTGCAACCAGAGTCTTGCCGTAGATCACATCTTGTTCGACGATAGCCCAGCCTGAATAGCTGCTTTCGGACAGGAATCGAAAGAAACCGTCGAAATCGATACATCCGCTTCCGATCCGAGAGAATACTCCGGCGCCGATAGCTTGTGCAAAGTCATGCTTCTGGCGCCGAGCTTCGCCCAAAATGCCAGCGTCGACGTCTTTGATGTGCACGTAATGCAGCAGGGAACGATATTTTCGCGCCTCATCGACGGGATCTCCCCCTCCGTATACACAGTGCCCGGTATCAAGGCACAGACCGACCTGCGTTGTGGCGAGTGCGTCGAATAGGCGTTCCACTTCCATGGGAGTCTCGACGAAAGTGGCGACGTGGGGATGGAAAACAACGCGGAGGCCGAAATCCGCCGCAGCTTGCTCGACCTGCCGGATGACCGCTCCCACCTGCTTCCACTGAGCGAGAGCCAAGGATTTGCTTCCATCCGCAGGAACTCGACCCGCGATCTCCCGTCGTTGCGGTGTTTGGCAGTCGGCGAGAACGAGCAATCTCGCACCCAACGCGGAGAGTAGCGCGCCGACCCAGCGTACATGGTCAATTACGTTTGCAACGCGCGAAGGTTCCGTGATCGGAACGGGAACGAAAGAAGAAAGCATGGTCAATCCGAAGCGCTGCAAGGTGGCGTTCAAAATACCGGGATCGGTGGGGAAATAACCAAACGGTCCCAACTCCGTTCCCGTGAAACCCGCGGATACGATTTCTTCGAGAATTTGCTCGTAGGGCTGCTCCCAGGCTGGCCCGGGATCATCCTGCACGCCCCAACTGACGGGGGCCGATGCAAAGCGAATCTGCTCGGGAAATTTCTCCAATTTACAGCCTCTTCGCGACGGCGCCCAAGTGGACACGCGCGCCTTCCCTGGCGCTACGATAGCAAGCTTCGATCAATTCAACGACGTTGTATCCGTCATCGGCGGTGACGGGCGGGGGCGATTTGCCTTCCAGGGCGTCGACGAAAAGAGAATCTTCTTCGATGTAGCCCCACTTCTCATGCATGGTCGCCAAGGAGAAATCGTAAGTGGTCGTGCGGTTCTCCAATCCGTTCGTGAATGAGATCCTCTCCATTTCGAACGTCTCATAGGTTGCGTGCATCGCGTAGACTTCGAAGCGTTCGAAAGGGAAGTGCCAGCTGGCGTGGGCGTAAGTCTTCATCGTTGCCTGCAAGCCGGACTGAAAACTGAGCAAGATGGAAAAATCGTCGAGTTCGCCATGCTCGTGAGCACGGGCCGCCACCTGCACCCAGTCAACTTTTCCGAAGAAAAAGGTCATCAAATCGAACATGTGCACAGGCGTTTCATAAAGGAAGCCGCCAGTCAGGCTGGAGTTCCACACCCAGGTCGGGTTGATGAGTTCTCCGCGGTTCATTTTGGCGTGGACGGAAAGCGGACGGAATTCGCTGCGATCGATCGCTCCTTTCAGAATTTTGTAGACCGGCGCAAACCGGCGATTGTGGCCCACTTGATAGACGAGTCCGGAGCGGACCGCCCGATCGCGCAGTCTTGTCGCGGACTCCAGGTGCAACGCGAAGGGCTTTTCGCAAAAAACGTGCTTGCCGGCATCCAGAACTTGGGTGGCAACTTCTTCGTGAGTCGTATTGGGAGTACAGACGAAGACGGCGTCGCACCCATCAAAGATTTCCTCGAGCGATCGAGCGGGCTGGCAGCCAAACCTGGCAGCCATCGCTTGGGCAAGGGCCACATCAAGGTCAAAAACACTCCGAAGTGTGACGCGGGAATCCTTTGCCAGGATTGCGGCATGTATGCTTCCAGCACCCCCCGCTCCAACGATTCCAATCTTATGTGGCATTACCGACCTCGTCTTTCCTGGCCCCGGACTGCTCAGCCAGGAATCTCTCGTGCGACTTGCGCGACGCCGATGAGTCTGTGTCGTGGCGACTTCCACCTGCAGGCCCGTCGCACAACACAGCTCGAACTACGAACTTTGTTCCCACCCAAAAGCGTGAACCAAAGGCACGCGGGGATCGCGCTCCAGGCTGGTCTTGCGGAGGTGCACGTAGCGCGGATCGTCGCTCGCAGCCATGGAACGAGCGCTACCGGCGAGCACATTGAGGTAATAAACGTCGTACCCATGAGCCGCAACAACGGGATGATAGCCGTCCTTGATCAATACTAAATCGCCGTCGACGAGAGTCAGAGTGTTGTCACGGGTTCCCGCGGCGTCGTACAGTCGTTGGAATGCATATCCCTCAGGTTGGCTGATCCGGTAGTAGTACGTTTCGTCGAGGTCCACTTCAAACGGTGGGTTGTGAGCGTCATGTTTATGCGGAGGATAGCTCGACCAATTTCCGCCGGGTGTATAGACCTCGCAGAGCAAGAGCTTATCAGCGGGAAACTCCGGGCGAATCACATCGACGATTTGACGAGTGCTATTTCCCCCACCACGAATCTCCTCGCGGCAATCTGCGGGGGCTATGATGCGAGGACTGAGCTGAGCGGAAGAAGGGGTACGACAATCCGCAAACTCGCAATTGGTGATCGCCGAAATCTCAAGAAAGGTCTGGCTCGGCAAATAGATCGCGTACGGATAGCCGCTGAAAACGTCCTTCCGTTTCCCAACTTCGCGGGGACCTGCTCCCCAGTCCACGGTCGCTTTTCCTCCGAGAACGACGAGAGCAGCTTCTTGGTCCCGAGTGTTGCTCTGCCAATACTGTCCGGCGATGAGCCGCCGGACCGAGAAATTGATGGTTTCCCACTTTGCTCGCTCGCGTGTGACAGACACAAGGACACCGGATTTGTCCTGCGCGACGGGAGCCGAGTGAATCAAAACCTCCGTTTCGTAATTAGTTTGGGCCACGGCTACCTCCCCAGGGGAAACAGCGAGATACTTCTGCGACAGGGGCACATCCCACCACCGCCGGGAACACGCGCGTTGCGATCGCTTCGAGCATGGAGACCGTCGTTCGCAAATTCAAGCCCGCAACCAGCAAAAACAGGATGTTCGGCTCCGTCTCGTTCGACATACTGATTCTTCACAAATTTGGTGGTCGCTTGCGCCGCCGTAACTCGACACGTCGATGCCAAAAACAGTTACCCTGAAGGCGTTGGATCCCATCCGGTATTGGAATCAAAAAAACGCTCGAAAAAAGGAGGCGGGAGCGGCGTGCGTCGCGCCCGCGCCGGACGTTAGAAGTACAGCTTCAGCGCGAATTGGATTTCACGAGGATCGCCCGGTCCGCCCGAATCGGTGCCTAAAATAGGAGCAAGAGTGTTGTTGACCTTTCCAAACGAACCTGGCGAGGCAATATTCGCACTTGGATTTGCGAAGTTGGGATGATTGAAGGCGTTGAAAAATTCAGTTCTAAATTGCAGCTGATATCTGTCGGTAAACTTGAATTGTTTGAACAGGCTCAGGTCCCACGTCTGAATTCCGGGACCGTAAAACTGATACGGGGCGCAGGTCCCGAACTGTCCGGGACCAGGCTGCGAAAACGCCGCCGGGTTGATTATAAAACCCGTGGTCGTGTACAACTTGGGATTCCTTGTCGCCCCGGCATAGGGATTTCCGATGCAGTTCGCATACACGGGGTTATTGTTGTCCACCAAGCCATCGTTACTGGCGGTAACGTTAAACGGAGTTCCGGTCTGCAGTGTTACGATTCCGTTGAATTGCCATCCACCCAGCCAACGGCCGGCAAAATTGTCACCGGACATGAAGCGTTTCCCCTGACCCAACGGTAATTCCCAGAGGAAGTTCCCGACAAAACGGCTGCGGACGTCGAGAACCGAATTCCCCATTTCCGCGGAATAGTTATACGAGTTTTGCGGCAGCTGTTGGGCGGTCAAGTTGTCGCGGTAATTGGCGAGACCGTGCGCGAATGTGTATCCCAGCGAATAGCTGAGGCCGTTGGATAGTCGCCGTCGCAAGGCAAGCTCGAGACTGTTGTAATTCGAATTTCCATCGAACGTGGCTTCTTCCAGGTACGCATGCGAACCGGCCGTCGCACAGGGATTTCCAGCGCCGGCAAACGTATCAACAATTGTCACTGTGTTCAAATTGGCGAAGGGATACTGCAAAACCGGGCAGCCGGTATCGAAACCGGTGACCTGAGGCTGGTTGGCATCGCGTACACGCTCCTCCTTACGCCCCCAATTTCCAACGTAGGTCGCGGAAGCCACGGTATCACCTAAAAGTTGATATTCGAATCCGAAGCTCGTCTGTTCGACATATGGCGTGCGCTGGTTCGGATCCTGCGCACGTATTTGGAGCTGGTACAAGGGTGGAGCTGTCGCATCGATAATCGAGGAAGGGAACCCATCCTTTAACTGAAAGACCGCGCTAGTTCCGCCCGTAGATATTTGTGTATCGACAAACTGTGGCGGATTGAGCTGCAGCAATGCCTCCGAGCCAATTCGATTTACATGCTGGTAAAAGACTCCATATCCACCTCGCCATACCAGGCGAGGCAGCATCTGATAGGCAAAACCAAGCCGGGGGGCAAAATTGTTCAAGTCTGGATGAATCAGCGCGCGATCATACCAACCGGACGCGTTGCTCCCCGCGGTAATAAGTCCCCCGCCGTTCAGCGGCGTGAAGTTCGAGGTCTGGTCATTCCTATCGATCAGCGGAGCGAAAAGTTCGTAACGGAGGCCGTACGTCAGTGTGAGTTTCGAAGTTGCCTTCCAGGTGTCCATGGCATAGAAGGAGTGCCCTGGTGTGAAATAATGCACGATGTGGGGTGTTGTGAAGATTACCAAATTGACGTCTCCGAGCAGCAAATCGGGCAGCGCGTTCGAAAAACTGCCGGTGACAACTCCGGTTTCTAACATAAGGCCCTGCGGAGCTTCTATATCGAGAAAATTGTCGCTCCGCCTGAGGTACTGGTAACCGAACTTGAAGCTGTGCGTGCCTTTCAGCCAGTTCAGGTTCTCAACGACGTTCCACCCTTGTGAAATCTGGTACTGAGGCCGCCAAGCTGCTGACCCTTCTGTCGTCAGCCCGCTGATGAAGAACGGAGGTATGCCAGCGGAACCCGGCCCATCCGGGATTCCGGACAGACCAATCGCCGATTCGGCCTCCGACGTGCCAACCGTCAAGCCATTGGGATCGCTATGGGCGTAGTCCCGGCTGAAGCCGAATCGCGCATCATTGACCAGTGAGCTTGAAAGAGTGTGCGTCCAGCCCAGCGCGATCGACTGCTGGTGCCAGCGATACTGTGTCGCGAAGTTGCCATTGCCGATCAACGGATTACTCGTCCACCGCGGGTCCTGCTTGTCCACATGCCGGTAGCTATAGCTTCCAAATATCTGATCTTTTGGGCTCAGCGTGTAATCGATGCGCCCATCCAAGGAATACGAGTCATTGGGGATGGACGTTGAAAATACGTAGTTTGGCGCGCCAGTCCAGCTCCCGGGGATTCCTTCCACAGCTACTGCGGCTGGGATATTCGGAGTCGCCGTACCGGCGACCAGGCCCATTAGCTTTTGCGCAACGGGATCGAAGCAACCTGGCTGGATAATGTTTCCGGCATAGCAGCCGGACTGGCCGGGTACCTGTGGATTGGCCAATGGGTACGGCAATTCCGTGAAATTACCCTGCGTCATGAGCGGCGTCGGGACGGTGCTTTGGACGGTAGCGGCTTCCCGGCTGGTGAACCGTTCGAGATCCCCAAAGAAAAACAGCTTGTCCTTCTTGATGGGGCCGCCGAGCGTACCGCCGAATTGATTTTGAGAAAAGCCGCCGCGCGGAATACCGGTCAAATTGTTAATCCAGGTGTTTGCATCCAGAACCTTATTCCGGAAAAACTCGTACAAATCTCCGTGGTACCCATTCGTGCCCGATTTGATGGTCGCGTTCACCACCGCTCCCGCCGAATTGCCGAATTCAGCGGAGTAGGTGCGCGTCTGAATCTTAAACTCCTGCAAGGCATCGGGCGGCGGCTGCACAACCTGCATCGACAATTCCTGCACGTTTTCGGAGAAGGAGTTATTGTCGATGCCGTTCAGCAAGAAATTGTTCTGCAGCTCGCTGTTCCCGTTGGCGCTAAATCGGTCGGGCGCCGGATTCGCCGGGGCATAAAACTTATCCACGCCGGGCTCCAAAAGAGCCAAATCAGCATAACGACGTCCGTTCAGAGGGAGGTCGTTGATGCGCTGTTCATTCACTACACTTCCGAGATCGGCCGTCTGTGTCTCTAGGATTGACTCGCCACCAGTGACCACTATTTCCGTTGCCACGGATCCAACCTTCAACGCAAAATTAACGGAAAGATGATCTTGCACGTGCAAATGAATGTCATCGCGCAAAACGCTATCAAACCCGGCGGCGGTCACCTTCACGGAGTACGTGCCGGGAATTAAGGTCAGGACTTGATACTCTCCGTCCGCATCGACAGGGGTATTCACCACGACGCCCGTCGCCTTGTTCGTGATCGCCACTGTCGCGCTAGGCACGACCGCTCCCGAGGCGTCTAGAATCCTCCCGGCGATGGCCCCGCGATCGATTTGGCCAAACGCAGGCAAAGCAGAGGCCCCCAACAACATGGCAACGAACACTGCCCAGCTGAGCAATCTGCGATTCTTCATGAGTTGATACATTGCCGCCTCCGCTTTTCAGATTCGAAGAGAGGTCTCACAAACTTCGACGCAGTTGGATTCAAAACCGACCGCCCAGCCATCCGCCGAACACTTGGAAACAAATCAGCAACTTCAGGGTCTTAGTCTGTTGCTGGCAGCGCGAGAACCGCGCTGCCGACGGACCCCATCGACTGTAAATGATCGGCGCCCTCGACGGCTGGTTCCTGCACACGCACTCTAATCACAACGCATTCCGAACGAAGCCGTCGCGAAAAAAGCCGGAAAAGACGATTGGGATATCGTCATCCGAATGCTTGCCTCCTAAGAATTCACCCCAAGTGTACCGAAACGATTCGGTCACCAATGGCTGGAGATGTAACATTGGCAAAAATCGTTGTCAAGGCAATTTTT
>CAYOVU010000184.1:0-4312 GCA_964407505.1 uncultured Acidobacteriaceae bacterium
AACGAAAAATCCCGTTCCACCGCCGGATATTTCGTCAGCGGCGCAAACCTAACTTCACGCAGTCCGATCCCGCGTAGTTTTTCCAGATCGATCTCTGCTAGAAAAACATCCTGCCGCAGTTTCCGCTTCGCCTTCACGCTCTCTGCGACTTGCCCAAACTGCGCCACCACCGCACCATCCATCAACACCCGAGCCGATCGTCCGGGATGAAAATATTCCGCCGTCTGCCGGTCAAAACTCAACTCGTCGCAGGTAAAAATGCTCAGCAAATTTTCTACATCACCCTTAAACGCCCGGAACGCCTCAGCAGCTGAGGCTGAGACCGATGAATGTGAAACAACTGAGGGTGCCCCATCCAAGCCATCTTTTGGCTTGGGCGGGGATTTCGGACCTTTACTGACATCGAGCATGGCCTCAACAGGAATGGACGAGTTCACCGCCACCAGCGTCGCACCCAGGCACGCACACACCGGCTCAACCCGCTCCCCGCCTGAGATTTCGTAGACGTGCCCCATCTCGAACAACCGCACACTTTCCGAATCGCGATTTAAATTCCACGCCAGCATATCCAGCATGCCAGGAGCCATCGACGTCCGCATCACCGACGCCTCCTCGCTCAATGGATTTTCCAACTCCAGCACGCGCGAACCGCCAGACACCGGACTGCCGGTTTTTGGGTGGCGCAGCGCTTCTAGCGCTGCGATAGGAGCATTGCTGCCACCTGCGGCTTTAGCCGCTGAGGTACTGCCGTCAAATATTGACTCGAACTTCTCCGCATCCGCATGAGAAATAAATGTCAGCGACACCGCTTCGTTATATCCGAGCGCCAAAGCACGCGTCCGCAAAGCAGCGTCCACAGCGGCGTGCGGTAAGTCCACCACCGCTCCACTGTATGCCGGCAAAGTATTTTCAAACTTGTTGTAGCCATGCAAGCGCGCGATCTCCTCGATCACATCGATCTCGCGCTCCACATCCAGCCGCCAGCTCGGAATATGAACTCGAAACTGCGTGTCCGCCTGCCCCTCGGGGATGACTCCGAACCCTAGTTTCTTGAGTATTCGGAAAATTTCCCCCGCGGTCAGATTTCCGCCCAGGATGCGATGCACTTCGGAAAGCCGCAACACGACGGGTGCCAGGTCCATCTTTTTCGAAACCACATCGACCGCGTCGCCAACCAATTCTCCGCCACCCGATTCCAGGATCAGCGCTGCTACCAGATCGCACGACAGAATCGTCGATTCAAAATCCGCTCCACGTTCAAATCGATGCGAAGCATCGGTGTGAATTCCATGCCGCCGCGAACTTTGGCGCACCGTCCCCGGATCCCACCATGCCGACTCAATCAAGATATTCCGCGTCTTGTCGGTGATCATCGTGTCGAAGCCGCCCATCACTCCGGCAAGCCCCACAGGGCGTTTTGCATCGCACACTACAAGATCTTCCGAAGTCAGCGTGCGCTCCACGCCATCAAGCGTCTTCAACTTCTCGCCATTTTTCGCTTTCCGAATGACAAGTCGGCCGCCCTCGAGCAAATCCATGTCGAACACATGTGTCGGCTTGCCCATCTCCCACAGAACATAGTTCGTCGCGTCAACCGCATTGCTGATCGGCCGCTGATCCAGCAACTGCAGCCGATGTGCAATTTTCTCTGGTGAGGGCTTGATCTTGGTTCCACGAATAACCCGAGCAGAGAAGCGGGGGCAAAGCTGTGGTTCCTCGACCTGAATACTGAAATCCGCAGGACTTTGGGTGGAGCAGCGCTTCAGCGCTGCGGTTGAGTCCTCCGAACCAGACGGGGCTTTAGCTCCCGAGGGAAGCTTAGCCTCAAGCAAATTGAGCGGCAGATCATAGATAGCTGCCGCTTCGCGCGCGACGCCGTAATGATTCATCGCATCGGGACGATTCGTGCCAATCTCCATCTCGAACACAGTGTCTGCGCTCGACCCGCTGATTCCTTCGACCGCAATACCGACACCGGTCAAATCCTCAGCCAGCCGCCGGTCATCGACGGCGAGATCAACAAACTCGCGCATCCATTTTGGAGAAAGTTTCATGTTGTCTTCAAAAAAGCTCTGTCATCCTGAGCGAAGCGAAGGACCCCTATAACTGGGGAGCCGAAAACGGTGCGTCAAGGAGTTCGCACGATGCAACAGCTCGCTACGCCCACTGCTCCAAAAATCTCACGTCCCCCTGAAAGAACAACTGAATATCATCCACCCCATACTTCAACAAAGCGATCCGGTCCGCACCCATGCCGAAGGCAAATCCCGAAACTTTTTTCGGGTCATACCCGTTGTCTTTCACAAACTCGAACACATTGGGATCGACCATGCCACAGCCGAGAATCTCAATCCATCCCGTCTGTTTGCACGGACGGCACGGATCTTTTCCTCGTTTGCCACTGCCACCGCAAATGAAGCATGAAACGTACATCTCCGCGCTGGGCTCGGTAAACGGAAAAAATGACGGACGAAAGCTCGTCTTCACGCTCGATCCAAAGAATTCCTTCATCGCGTGATCGAGCGTCCCTTTCAAATCGCCAAATGTAATGTTGGTATCGACCGCCAGCCCTTCGATCTGATGAAACATCGGCGAGTGGCTCGCATCCGGCGGATCGTTGCGGTGCACAGTACCGGGAATGACAATCCGGATCGGCGGCCGCATCGTTTCCATCGTGCGAATCTGCACCGGAGAAGTATGCGTGCGCAGCAGCAACCGCTCCCGCTGCGGCTTCGACTGCTGGCCCGCGATAAACAAAGTATCCTGCGTATCCCGCGCCGGATGATTCGGCGGAAAATTCAAAGCCTCGAAGTTGTAGTAGTCAGTTTCAACCACCGGCCCTTCGGCAACCGAGTACCCAAGCTTCTGGAAGACTCGGACCATCTCGTTCGTCGTCTTGATGACCGGATGCTCGGCGCCCATAGGCCGCCGGATTCCTGGCAAGCCGATATCAACAACCCCGCCATATTCCTGTGCTGGCGCACGATGGAGGAGAATCTGGCTTTGAGCAACCTCGACCAAACCATCTATGTGCTTCTTGAGCCAGTTGACCTTCTGACCGACGAGAGGACGGGCGGATTTCGGAGCAGCTTTCAACCATAGGTTGTTGATCTGAGTAAGAATTCCGCTGCTGCGAGCGATCCAACGATCACGAAATGTCTTAAGTTCCGCGTCGCCGAAAACGTGCCGAAGCTCTTCCTCGCACGCATCGGCGCATTCGCTTGCAGCTTTTTCCAACGCCGCCGCCGAATAATCCGTGAGTTTGGGAACGGTATAAGCCAAGCTCAATCTCGAAGACTTATGATCATGCCTGAAGAATTGTCATCCTGAGCGAAGTAAACCGATTCGCTTCGCGAATCGGTTTACGGAGTCGAAGGATCCCTATTGGCTAAATCACACCCTCAGCGCAGCAGGGAATCTCTGCCACTGCCCCGAAAGCAGATTTCTCGGAATGACAAGTTGTAAAATTAAGATCAGCAATTCGGCACGGCTGAAGGCCGTGCCCTTCCCGGTTTCACGAAGACCAGCGCTCGACTGCTACGCCAGTGCGCCCTTGGCCTGCTCGACTAGGCTCTTAAACGCCGCCGCATCTTTCACAGCGAGGTCCGCCAGAATCTTGCGATCCAGTTCCACTCCTGCCTTCTTCAATCCGTGAATGAACTGGTTGTAACTCAACCCATTCAGCTTCGATGCAGCTCCAATCCGTACAATCCACAACGAGCGATATTGCCGCTTCCTCTGCTTCCGCCCTGAAAAACTGAATTTGAGGCCGCGTTCGACGGCTTCTTTGGCGGAGCGGTAGAGTTTCGATTTGGTGAGGAAGTATCCGCTCGCGCGGTCTAATATTTTTTTGCGCTTGGCGCGGCGTTTGGTTCCGCGTTTTACACGTGGCATGAGTTTCTCCTTTTTACTTTCTATGTATTGGCGGCTGGAGGTAAGGGATGAGCCGTGACCTCTTCACGCGCCGGACATCATTGTCGATTGAGCAATTGGGCAATTGAAAACCCCGGAAGCGCTTCTCGCGAAATCGCCAAATCACATAATCGACAATGCTTTTTATTGATAGGGAATCATCCGCTTGACTTTGCGGAGATCGCCATCGCTGACCAGCGTGGCCGTGCCCAATTTGCGTTTGCGTTTCTTGGCTTTGGACGACAGCATGTGACGCAGACCGGAATGTCCGCGCTTCACCTTGCCGTTGGCCGTTTTCTTGAAGCGCTTGGCGGCGCCTTTGTGCGTTTTCAATTTCGGCATAAGTCCTCTGATTAACTGCCGGCCGTCTTTTGTTAGCCGTCAGTTTCTTGAATTCAAT
>CAYOVU010000185.1:0-5735 GCA_964407505.1 uncultured Acidobacteriaceae bacterium
GGGCTTCGAAGGGAGGCATAATGCCAATCTGTTCACCTTCATCGCCAATCACGCGAATTTCGCGCGCTCGAATACGGTCATTCGTCCGGATAAAACGTTTATCGATACGGTCCTCCGCGCCCTAAGCGTTTGAGAATACAAGATTATAGCATGGGGATTCGGGAGCCTAGGCGGGAGCGGTCAACGATCCGGGAGCCCGACTGCGGTGGGAAGAATAGCTTGATAGCTGGCGTCCAGTGCCGGGCCGAGCAAGAGAATCGCGGTGATGCGGCGGCTATGGGGTCTTTGTCTTCGGCAGCCTTTTGAGGATCGCCACAGGGCGCCTTAGAGGAAGTCTGCCCGTGAGCAGGCGGACACAAGAACAGAAACAGGCACGCTCCAGTGAGCGTGAACACGTATAGACGCATTGATGTCTCCAGAGTAAGTTGTGCGTTCCAGCATCCGCGCTAAAGGCGCGGAATAGCCAAGCTTAAGAGGAGACACTTGTACGCGGAGGTCGAAAGATGGAGGAGTGTGGCGCGAGAACAGGCGAAAGCGGTTCAGGACGAACATTTGAGGTCATGGTGTTCACCGGATCCAGATCCGGACTTGCATTCGGAAGTCCGTCAAAGCCACAGCACCAGCAGATGCCGTTACAGTGCTCCGGGGTGGTGGGCGGCTGCTGGTTGACAGCAGTTTGCGGGGAAGAAGAGATTCCAGTGAGCGGTCCATCGCACAGATCGCAGTGCGGCGGATGAACTACCAGGCACACCAATACCGCGCAAATCAGCCATGCGATAAGGCAAGCCGGTGTTGTAATCGCGCGATCCAGGCAATTAATGATAACCCTTGACGAGGTAGGACACCAGGTGGCTCACCTGGATGACGGGCAAACCTTACCTTACCGATTAGGGAAGTTTACTGACAATCTGCCCGGAAGGCTTTTCGCCCCACTTCCGGGACACGCAGGAGCCAGTACGAACGCGGCTCGGCGCGCTGGCCAGAACTTACACATCATTTGCTATAACAGACCGATGCGCCTACACGATTACGCACCCCGGCCCACGCACCTTAAATGGCTCCTCGATTCTGATCCGGCCATCCGTTGGCAGGTCATGAGGGACCTTACCGGTGAAACCCCCACCGCGATTGCAGCCGAGCGGTCTCGCGTCGCAACCGAAGGCTGGGGATCCCAACTTCTTGCCCGCCAATCTCCTGCTGGCAACTGGGGCGGGCCAAAGGAGGACCGAGGCTTGCTTGTAACCCTCTATAGTCTCATCGTCTTAAAGGACCTTGGCCTGGACCCCGCCAGCAAGCAGGCTCGCAAAATGATCGACCGCGTCGACAAGCGGCTCGTGTTTAAGCCTCTGAACAACCGGCCTTACCTTCGCGGCGAGACAGAGCCCTGTATCAACGGCAGAATCCTCGGTATCGGTTCATATTTCAAGGAACCGAACGACGCACTGGCCACCCAACTTCTGGGGGAGCAGCTCGAAGATGGCGGGTGGAACTGCGAAGCGCAGCTGGAAAGTCCGAAGCGTCCCAAAAGCCTACGCTCTTCGTTCCATACCACCATCTGCGTGCTCGAAGGGCTGCTCGAATACGAACGAGCGGGGCGTAAATCAGCGGCTGTCACTAAGGCCCGCAAGAGGGCCGAAAACTATCTGCTTGAGCGCCGCATGTTCCGCTCGCTTCGAACCAGCGAAGTCATCGACGAACGCTGGCTCCGCTTCTCGTTCCCGACGTTCTGGCATTACGACGTATTGCGCGGACTCGATTATCTGCGGAATGCAGGAATCAAGCCCGACAGCCGCGTTCGTGATGCCATCGAAATCGTGATTGAGCGCCGCCACCAGAACGGGCGCTGGCCGCTCAACCTCCTTCATTCCGAACATATTCCATTGGAGATGGAGAACGGTGTCGGCAGTGCAAGCCGCTGGAACACATTGCACGCTCTCCGAGTCCTGCATTGGTACAACAACTCAATAAGCTAGTTGTGATTTGGGCCTACTCGCGTTATGGCTTGGGTCAGAAACTGCCGCGCAAAGGAGCGCGCTGCAAATGGGTAAGCGCAGCTTTTCGTTTGCGGTAGGATCCTTCGACTTCGCAGACCGATTCGCTTTGCGAATCGGTCCACTACGGTCAGGATGACAGTTGGTGATCGGTCGAGAAGAGCGGGCCCTGATTAAGCTGGTTCCGTTGAACAGCAACAGTGGGCTGGTTCCGCGACATTTCGGGTATTCCCGTGTTTCGCCGATGTGGACGGAGCACGCCTCGCAAAGAGCGTTTCTTCCTGGCTCGGTCCGGTAAAATCAGATTCGAGGATGCGATATGTTCCTGCGCGTGCTGCTCGTCACTCTTTCCCTGCCATTCAGCCTCTTTCAGCTTTTATCGGGAGTCGCTGCCGCTCAGTCCGTCACTTCACTTTGCCAGCCTTCCGTGACTCCGCCGATCATTATCGACACACATGATCAGGTAAAAGATGCGGGCAAAAGTGCCGAGCCACCTATCGGCACACTGAAGGATACCGGTGGCTTCGGCTTCGCCTGGCCGGACACGCAGATGGGCGTGATCAAGACTGCGAATGGCTATGAGTTCTTTACCAGCGATGGCGCCTTCCATCCCCGGCACACTTGGGAGGGGCAGCGGGTCGGAAACAATAATTATGGATCGGTTGTCACAACTGTGGGAACGCTCGACAATCCGCTCGGGACAGGCGTTCCGTGGGACGTGACGATCTCCCCGAATCCCGACCCTGGGGTGAACCCCAACTACTTCGGCTACAGCTACATCGGTGGAGGGCCGGTCTTTCAGGTTCCTGCAGGCATGACCGGAGCTGGCAATCTCATCGTGGGCTATCATGCGGAGCTTCCAAATGACGCACTGTACGCGGTTCACGGATTGGCTGCGTCATGGGATAACGGCCTGCATTGGACTGATCTGGGGGAAGTGGTTCGCCCCAACCAATCGTACGCCCAACTTGAATGGTTTCGACGAAATCGGCGACGGACCACTGGTGCTCTCGCCGGACCGCAAATATTTTTACTTCTATTTTCCCGATTGGCCGGCCGGCACCACCACGACTACGCACATATCGGTAGCGCGGGCTCCGGTGGAGTCCGTCGTGGAAGCCGCATTCGGCTCGGCGCATCCGCACACGGTGGCCTTTGAGAAGTTCTACTCTGGCAGCTGGAATCTGCAACCCGGCATCGGCGGCGCGTCCACCGACCTCATTCCAGGCTCACAGTATGCAGGCTATCTCGATGTCCACTATAACAGCGCGCTGCAGCGCTACGTGCTGATCACTTCCGACGACACGAACTTCGCATACGCCGAATCTACCGACGGTCTCAACTGGACGCTTCCAGTTCTTTTGGGCGACTACGGTAACGGAAACATTGCGGCTTATCCGACGAGCGTTGGGCTGGGCGATGACCCGAGCATTTTGGGTAAAAGCTTTTACATCTATTACACGTTTCTACGCCCGGAAAACGGAGGCTTGCCCAGGGAGGGCAACTCGCTGCGAAGGATTACACTTAGCTGCCCGTAATGCGGTATTCAGTTGCGTGCTGCCAATTGTTGCCCGCCGCAGGATGACAGAACTTTTGGTTTCGGGAAAATGGGTATGGACTCAAGGATCGGCGTAGATAGAATGTTGGCTCGATTCAGAGAAACAGTAAAAATCTGAACGTCACCGCCTTATACCCTCCGCCGACCCGCTGACACTGTTCGTCTTCGTGGAGTCCAAGCCTTGACCCTGCCGAGGCAAGGTCCAGACTCAGGGTTAAGATGCTTTTTCGGGGCGCGGCGTTGATTCTAATCGCAGGAGCTTCCATTCGGGAGCTACTGGCATCAGAGTGGCATGCCAAGTTCATTGTTGTCGTCAGTGTCATCTTTACAGTCCGAAGTGACGCTGCCAATGCTCTATCGCCTTCGCCAGCCGGCGGAACCGATGCCGCCGCCGATTAAGGAGCCACCCAATCCGCCGGAGAATCCGGACGCTCCGGTACGCGAGCCTGATCCGGAGGAGCCGGAACAGATCTGATTTGCCAACAAAATCGCAGACGGGAGAAGCGCTAAAAGGATTGAAGCGTTTCAGCTGTGCGCAGAATTTTTCTCGCTAAGCCGGTGAGAGCGATCTGGCGCAGTCTCTGCAGCGGGATCCACTTGCCTCGGATGCCAGATACCGAGCTGTTTTTCCACACGCGCACTGTGTAGTCCGTGACCGTGATCGAATGCCGCAGGGTAAATAGATGAAGCGACGCACCGCTCGCGGTTGCCAACTCCGGCAGTTCCCACATTCCTGGCATCAGCGTTAGATCCCGTGTCCGCTGCACTAGAAAAACTTCGCGGTCGCGACGGTCTCCATTGCGAGAGCGTTTATCTGCAACATTTCTGTCGCGGAAATTCAAGGCGTAATGAATCTCGCGCTTCGTTTGTGATGGAGGCTTTGAGGTCACCGGTAGTTCTCCGCGCGTGGCGCACAAGTCGACTATTGGACACGTCAAACAGGCCGGTGCACGCGGGGGGCAGACTGTCGCGCCCAATTCCATCATGGCTTGATTGAAGTCGCCGGGACGCTTTGCATCCAGTAGATGAGTTGCGGCCCGCCACAATTCTTCATCAGCCAGCCGCTTCCCTGATACTCGCTGCAGCACGCGTTCGACGTTGCCGTCGACGACTGCAATTGGCTCATCGAAAGCGATGCTGGCGATCGCGGCCGCGGTATAGCGTCCGATTCCCGGCAACGATCGCAATTCTTCCGCGGTCTTGGGAAACTTGCCACCGTGTTCGCGGACCACGACCTTCGCCGCAGCGTACAACATACGGGCGCGGCGATAGTATCCCAAGCCGCTCCACGCAGCGAGCACGCTGGCCTCGCGCGCTGCTGCCAGTTTTTTCACCGTGGGGAAACGGCGAAGGAATTCGTGGTAGTGATCGAGCACGGCGGCTACGCGCGTTTGCTGCAGCATGATTTCGGACAACCACACGCGGTAGGGATCGCGGCTTGCGCGCCAGGGTAGATCGCGGGCGTGCACGTCATACCAGGCGAGCAGTCGCTGGCGAAAGGCTGGGGGGTCGGAAGAGGAGAACGCGTTGGATTTTCGGAGCACGTTTGCCATCAGATTCCCATGGGTATCTCAGCGGCTGAAGCTGACTCTTTTCCGTTACCGGTTACGCCAGTGTTCTAAGGTATGCTCTGGCATTGACCTTGCTTGCGCTTCCACGAAATAATACTTGAGCATCCGCAACATCGCGTGGGTTCATTCACGCTGAGCCATATCGAGGAGTGTTATGAACGACTTCAACCGCAAGGTGGAAGACGCGTCGGCGCGCGTCAGCAAGACCGTCGCCGAGGCCGCCGAACGGATCGAGAAAGAGATTCCCGAGTTCATCAAATACCTGAACGACGAGGTAGTGCCAGCCGTGCGGCAACACTCGACCAAGGCCTTGCGCACGGCCAGCGAAAAGCTCACCGAGCTGGCCGACTACATGGAGCAGCACCGCCCGGCTCCGAAGTAAGCGGGAGCGGCATAATCTTCTGCAGCTTTGCGTGGGTTGTTTTTTCACGCGTCAGTTCTTCGCAGGTTCGTTTTGCGCAGATCGCTTCTCGCGACATGACAATCCTGATCCTCTTGATTGCGTTACTGTTCTCCTCGGCTTGCGGCCATCCCAAGCAGGCGCGGGTCGACGTACCGCCGCCACCGCAGCAACCGCCGGCGGCAGAAGCGCCGGCTCCAGGGGCAGGAACTTCT
>CAYOVU010000186.1:0-8060 GCA_964407505.1 uncultured Acidobacteriaceae bacterium
TGCCATCGTCGAAGGCCTGGCACAGCGCATCATTTCAGGCGACGTGCCCGAAGTTCTCAAAAATAAACGCGTTGTCGCGCTCGATCTCGGCGCGATGCTCGCCGGAGCAAAATATCGCGGTGAGTTCGAAGACCGCCTCAAGGCCGTTCTCAAAGAAATCGAAGACTCCTCAGGGCAGGTGATTCTCTTCATTGATGAGCTTCATACTCTCGTCGGCGCTGGCGCTGCCGAAGGAGCCATCGACGCTTCCAACATGCTCAAACCCGCGCTGGCTCGCGGAGAGCTGCGTGCCATCGGCGCTACCACGCTCAACGAGTACCGCAAATACATCGAGAAAGATGCCGCCCTCGAACGCCGCTTCCAGATTGTTTTCGTCGGCGAGCCCAATGTCGAAGACACCATCGCGATCCTTCGCGGCCTTAAAGAGCGCTACGAGGTTCATCACGGCGTTCGCATCAAAGACTCCGCCATCGTCGCCGCCGCGACGCTCTCGCATCGCTACATCTCCGACCGCTTTCTGCCCGATAAGGCAATCGACCTGGTCGACGAAGCAGCCGCATCGATCCGTATCCAGATCGATTCGCTTCCTACGGATATCGATCAGCTCGAGCGCCGCGCCACGCAACTCGAAATCGAGAAGCAGGCGCTGAAGAAAGAGGACGACCCCAACTCGAAAGAGCGTTTGGCCGTCATCGAGAAAGAACTTGCCGGAATCCGCGAGAAATCCAACGCCCTTAAAGCAAATTGGAAGAAAGAAAAAGATCTGATCGCCCGCTCGCGCGAGCTGAAAGAAAAAATCGAGAAGCTCAAGATCGAAGAGCAAGCGGAGGAGCGCAAAGGCAATCTGCAGCGCGTCGCTGAAATCCGCTACGCGCTATTGCGCCAGGCGGAGCAGGAATTGAGCCAGCTTACCGCCAAGATTGACGGGAAAGGCGCCGACGGCAAGGGAACCGGCGCACCGCGCATGCTCAAAGAAGAAGTGGACGAAGAAGATATCGCCCGCATCGTCTCCAAATGGACCGGCATCCCCGTCTCGAAGATGCTCGAAGGCGAAGTGAAAAAGCTGGTCACCATGGAGAACCGGCTGCGCGATCGTGTCGTCGGCCAGGATCAGGCCCTTGAGCGCGTGGCCAACGCCATCCGCCGCTCGCGCGCCGGACTCAGCGATCCAAAGCGCCCCATCGGCTCGTTCATTTTCCTCGGACCAACCGGCGTCGGCAAAACGGAACTCGCACGCGCCCTTGCCGAATTTCTATTCGACGACGAGCGTGCCCTTCTCCGCATCGACATGTCCGAATACATGGAAAAGCATTCGGTCTCGCGCCTGATCGGCGCGCCTCCAGGCTACGTCGGCTACGAAGAAGGAGGCCAGCTCACCGAGCAGGTTCGCCGCCGTCCTTACGCGGTCGTGCTCTTCGACGAGATCGAAAAAGCGCATCCCGATGTCTTCAACATTCTGCTGCAGATCATGGACGATGGCCGCCTCACCGACGGCAAAGGCCGCGTCGTGGATTTCAAAAACACGATTCTGATCATGACCTCGAATCTCGGCTCCAGCTACCTGCAAGCCGAAAGCCTGCGTACGCCGGAGGATTTAGAAAAAGCCAGCGAACAAGTGATGAACGCGCTGCACGGCCACTTCCGCCCCGAGTTTCTGAACCGCGTCGATGACATCATCGTCTTCGGCCCGCTCGGCAAAGAACAGCTGGTCAAGATCATCGAGTTGCGCCTCGAAGATGTGCGCCGCTTGCTCGCCGATCGCAAGATTTCGATCGAGCTCACCGACGCCGCCAAGGACGCGCTCTTTACTCAAGGCTACGACCCCAACTTCGGAGCGCGTCCGCTGAAGCGTGCCATCCAAAAGCTCATTCAGGACCCGCTCGCCCTGAAGATTCTGGATGGCGAAATCCTGCACGGCGACCACGTGATCGTCGATGCCGACAAGAAATCCGGCAAGATGAACTTCGAAGTCAGCAAGCGTGTAGGCGAAAAAGAGCCAGTGAAGACCAAGCGCTGATTGAAGTAAAGAGCGGCTGATTGGAATAAAGAAAGAATGTCATCCCGAGCGAGCGAGGGACCTTGGTTTCTGCTGGCATCGGCAACGCACGCGCCGCAAGCAAACACCAAGATTCCTCGCTTCGCTCGGAATGACAAAGTGTTTCATCGCCGGAGAAATGCCTCGACCCTCTGTGGCACACTAACTCCATGCCCACGCTCACTCTCGGCGACTTCGAACTCAGCATCTTCTCCGACGGCACCTACCCGCTCGACGGCGGCGCATTCTTTGGCGTGATTCCAAAAGTGATGTGGTCGCGCAAGGTTAATGCCGACGAAAAGAACTACGTCCAGGCCGGTCTGAACTCGCTGCTCATCCGCGCGGGAAGCAAGACGGTGCTGGTCGAAACCGGCATGGGCAACAAGCTTTCGGAGCGCATGATCAAGTTCTACGGCCAGCCCGCGGAACTGCTTACAAGTCTTGCCGCCGAGGGAATCGCACCCGACGATATCGACATCGTCATCAACACGCACTTGCACTTCGACCACTGCGGATGGAACACGGTGCGCGATAAGGACGGAAAGATCGTTCCGACTTTTCCGCGCGCAAAATATTACGCACCTGAAGGCGAGTGGCACTACGCGCAAAGTCCCAGCGAACGCGATTCCATCAGCTACATTTCCGAGAACTACACCCCGCTCGTCGAAAGCGGCCAGATGACGCTGCTCAAAGGCGGCGAGGAAATCGTCCCTGGCATCTCGGTGAAAACTTTCTCCGGCCACACCGCCCACATGCAAGCCGTGATCGTCGAAAGCAAAGGCCGCACAGCCTGCTACATCTCCGACCTGATCCCGACCAGCGCGCACATCGACATCGCCTGGGGCATGGGCTTCGATCTCTATCCCCTGCAGACGATTGAGAATAAAAAACAGTATTACTCGAAAGCGATCCCAGAAAGATGGCTGACCGTCTTTACTCATGGCGCGGACGTGCCGTGGGCTTACGTGGAAAGGGATGAGTTGGGGAAGATGGTGGCACGGGGAGTTCACGACAGAAGCCGCTCATGCTAGGGCTTGTATACTTCCTCTGAGGTCCCACCACATGCAAGCGCGCATCACCGGCACCACCATGCCTGTGCTCGAGTTCGTGCTCGAGCCGAACGAGTCCATCATCTCCGAGGCGGGAGAGCTTTCCTGGATGGGCAGCTCAATTCAGATGACCACGCACACGCAGTTCGGCGGCGGTGGAGGCCTCTTTGGCGTGCTCAAGCGCGTAGCCGGCGGCGGATCGATCTTCATGACCGAATATCGCGCCATCGGCGCGGCTGGCGAGCTGGCCTTCGCCACCAAGTTGCCGGGGCATATCGTGCCAGTCGAGATTTCGGCGGGACATGAATACCTGATTCACCGTCACGGATTTTTATGCGGCACGCCGCAGGTTCAGATCGGGCTGGGCTTTCAGCAATCGTTAGGCGCCGGAATTTTTGGCGGCAGCGGATTCTTGCTGCAGCGCGTGAGCGGCCAGGGCACGTTCTGGCTGGAACTCTCCGGCGAGCTGGTGATGCGCGATCTGCAACCCGGCGAGACTTTGCGCGTGCATCCGGGACATGTGGGGGCGTTCCAATCGAGCGTGTCATTTCAGATTACGACCGTGCCGGGAATCAAGAATCTGATCTTCGGCGGCGACGGAATCTTTCTCGCCGCACTAACCGGCCCCGGCAGAATCTGGCTGCAGACGCTTCCAATCTCGAAGCTCGCCCACGCCCTCTACGAATACATGCCCCATGAGACGAGTAAGCAAACCGTGCAGGGCGGTGTGGTGGGAGGAATTGTAGGATCGATTCTCGATCAGATGAAGTGAGTCAGTACCCAGTACTCAGCACCCAGTAGAATCAGCATCAGCTGCTAGGTACTGGGTACTAGGTACTGCACCCTCAATCTCGCCTCGAAGAATTCCTCCACCCTGCCCAGAATCTCGACCGCACTCTTCGACTCGTAGATCGCCTTGCGCAGCCCCGCTCCACCGGGCACACCGTGGGTGAACCAAGACGCGAACTGCTTCATCTTTCCGACGGCATCCGGCAGTTCTTCCTCAATCAGCATCTGGAAGTATGTCCGGATCATCTGGTAACGATCAGCCTCGCTGGGTTCGTCGAAAAGCTTAGTTGATTTCATGGAGCCCCGGACGCATTCGTCCGGGGAATCGCTATCAACACGCCCAAAATCCGGAGCGTCGTCAGCCGGGCGGACGAAGGCGTCCGCCGCTCCACGGGCCGCACAATACTGCTGAATCTGCCGAAAGATCCACGGATTCGACGGCGCAGTCCGCCCGATCATCACTGCATCGCATCCCGTCTGCGTGACCATGGCACAAGCATCCTCCGGCGAACGGATGTCGCCGTTGCCGATCACAGGAATCTTCACTGCATCCTTCACCGCCGCAATCCACTCCCAGCGCGCCTGCCCGCTGTAGCCCTGCTCCCGAGTCCGCGCATGTAAAGCCACTGCAGCCAATCCGCACGACTCTGCCATGCGCGCCAGTTCCACGCAGACGATCTCGTCGTCACTCCATCCGGCGCGAAACTTCACCGTGAAGGGAACTGTCACCGCCGTCTTTACTGCCTCAAAGATCCGCCCAATCGCCGGCAGATCGCGCAGCAGCCCCGAACCCCCGTTGCACTTCACAACTTTTTTCGCCGGGCAGCCGAGATTCAAATCGACCATGTCGAAGCCGAGACCCTCGACCATGCGCGCCGCCTCCGCCATCACCTGCGGATCGCTGCCAAAAAGCTGCGCCGAGATCGGATGCTCGTCCTCATAGAAATGGAGATATCGCTTGGCCTTCTGATCCTTCTTGCGCAGCACGCCGTCGGCCGAGGTGAACTCGGTCATGATCAGGCCGCATCCGCCAAGGTTGCGGATAAATCGGCGGAAGACCGTGTCTGTGACCCCGGCCATGGGAGCGAGAACCGTAGCAGGGGCAATGCGAATATTGCCAATCGAAAGGCTCGAGGGGACCGGCTTCGCAGCCGCCGCCTGGACAAGGCCTGTCGTGAGCTTGTCGAGGGGAGAATTCGCCCCACACGAGCCAGCTCCATTCGAGCCGTTCGAGTTGTCCCAGAACTTCTTCACTGTCCTATTCTACTTGGCCCGGCAAAACAAAAGCCCTCGCAAAGCGAGGGCCTAATTTCAAAGGCGAATCCGTGTAACTCCGCGCAAATCCGTGGCAAAAATGTTAGCTCTTTGCTGGCACGACCTTGGCGGGCTCATTTTTCGCATACTTACGGCGGAAGCGCTCCACGCGGCCGGCGGTGTCCATCAGCTTCTGCTTGCCGGTAAAAAAGGGATGGCAGGCAGCGCAAATTTCCACGCTGATGTCACCCTTATGGGTTGACCGTGTAACAAATGCGTTACCGCACGCGCAATGCACGCGAACTTCGTTATAAGCGGGATGAATGGCTGCTTTCATATGGGTTCAAACCTCGATCCAAACCCTTAGATTCTACCGGAATGCCCCAGGATTCAGCAATGCCGAGCCGACCCAGGAGTGATCGAGCCACCCTACGGGGCAAAACAGGCGATTGAATAACCGACGGGACAGGGGTAGAACCCCTAGAAAAAATACAGGGCGGCCAGGAGAAAAACTATGAAGCGAATTTTATTGCTCGCGTTGATGGTGGTCGCTCTATCGGGAACGATTGCATGGGCGGAGGGCCCGGGGCCCCACTGTGATCCAGTTTTTCCCTGGTGCTGGGGCGGCCAGTTGTGCCCATAGGCGATTGGGGGCCGAGCTCGAGACAGCGCAGCTGCGTTCGCACGATTACAGCGGGTCCTAACGGGCTGGTGAAAGCTAGCGACCCTCAGAAGCGGAACTGGTACGACACCTTCATAAAAAACTGACGGCTGTCGTTGATATAGCCTTTCGCGGTGTTGAAGACGCCGGCGTAAGGGACTACGTCCAGGTTCTGCAGGTCGCTGTTATAGCCCACATAAATCGCCGTTCCTGGATGCACTAGATAGGTGAATAGCAGGTCGGCGTTAAACTCCTTCTGCGTCGGCTGGTAGGTGTAGGGATAATACGTATTGCCCGGGGTGTTGGCCAGAGTCGAGTTGTACTGGAAAATTGCGCGCAGTGCGAATTGTGGGGTGAACTGCCAGTTCCACTCGCTGCGCGCAATGTGGTTGTTGAAAATCCCTTTTCCAATGGGCCCGGGCGCCTGGGCGAGAGCAGACTGATACTCGCTGCTAGTGGCTCGCAAGCGGCTAAATAGGTAAGTGTTCTGAATTTTCAGTGCCTTGACCGGGCGAAAGTTCAGGTACGCGCTGGCCGTGTCCAAGCGTGACAGAAGAGCCTGCGGCTTTGCGGTTGCAGACGGCACAAAGTTCCCTCCGTCTCCCCAGGTATACTTCGCATCCAATGTTAACTTCCGAAAGTACCCGGTCGAGAACTCCGCGGAACTCTGGTGTTCGTGGTAATCGAAGCTTTGGTTCACGGGTAGACCCAGGAATACAAAATCCTGGGGCCGGAGCCGCTCACGCTGCTCGATGTAAGGCGAAAACCAGAACTCTGTCTTTCCGCCTCCAGATACCCTCAGGTAGGCGTCGTAATACGTATCCAGGCGATGGCCTTCGTGATCGAATGTGTAGTGTTGACGGAATGATGGTCCCCAGGCCAGAATCCATCCCTTCTTGGGCCGGAAACGGTAATAGATCAGATTGTTGACTTGGCGAATATCCGCCCGGTTCACGAATCCGGGCATGGACACGAAGCCTGGACTCACGTCCAGGTAACTGCCGTTGTAGTTGAAATGCAACCCGTTCCGGCGGACATCGAGTTCGTCGGCAGGTCCGCCATAGTGATTGCCATTGCCAAAATTGCCCGAGCTGAACTGAAACAGATTGTCTTCGCAAGTCGTTTGCAGATTGCCGGTCGGCGAAAGAGATGCATTGAGTCCCGCGAGGTTGCTGGAACTGGTTACAGCCTGACCCTGCAAAGTCCAGTTGGGGCTGAACTTCAAGTTGGTGTCAACGCCGCCTACGCGATTGTACTCGCCTGTCGCCGGACACTGCCAATCGGTATAAATTGCGCCCACGCTTGACTGTCTGAAAATATCGCGGCTTACGCGCGCAATCGTGAAATAGGACCGGTCGCCATAGAGACTATCCGAGCAGATCGGGGACGTAGGCGGGCAGAAACTGGGAACGGCCAGTCCCGGAGCGCGGTCATCAGACGCCATCAGGCCGACGGAATACGGTCCATCCTTGCCCGTTAGGCGAATTCCCGCCGAAGGGTCCTGGATGTTGCGCGTATAGAATAAATTGATGGGAGTGCGGAAAAAGTCTGCGTTCTCCAGAAAGAACGGGCGCTTTTCGGGAAAGTACACTTCGAAGCGCTGGTTGACGACGATCTGCGGTTGGTCCGACTCCACCTGGCTGAAGTCGGGATTGGCCGTCAGGTCCAGAACGAAGTGGTCCTTGATCACGAACTTCGCATCCAATCCGATCTGCCCTTGGGCCGTCGCATTCTGAAAGAACGGGTTGTAGGGATCGCGCTCGTCCAGAGACCGAAAGCCGCGCATAATTCCGTAGGGAATCAACTCGATGTCGCGGCCCGGCGAAATTCCCTCCAGCCCATCCAGAGTGGCCTCGCGCGACAGCCGCCCTTGTTCCTTGAGAGAAACCTGCGGCCAGTAACCGTCTTCGTTCTTGCGGGTGATGCCACGGTACAGCAGGATTCCCCACTCCTGTTGCTGCGTGGCTGGAAAGCGCAGGCTTTTAAACGGAATCGACATCCACGCAACGAAGCCGCGGCTGGTCACTTTGCCGCGCGAATCCCACACCGTATCCCACGACGTATCCCAATTTCCATTGGCCAGCCCGGCGGTCGAGGCATCGGTAAAGATCGCGTCCCACTGCACGCCCAACGGCGTTGTTTGGAATTCGTAGGCTCGCCGCCGGTCATGAAAGGTATCGAATAAGACGGCAACCTGGTCGTCGTCGTAGACATCTTCGCGGGCCGACATGCGCGCCCGCACCTCTTTCGGATTGTCGAAGCATACGAACAC
>CAYOVU010000187.1:0-26087 GCA_964407505.1 uncultured Acidobacteriaceae bacterium
CCAGTAATCCTTCGACATGGGGTTGCAGCGCTCGGACGAAGGTTCCTTTCGGAGTTACGCCTGTGACGACCGCGCCGAAGATTGCACCGATGCGGTGCTGCATTGCAATTGCCGCCAGCCGTTTCGACATCTCGCGTTCCACTTTCCGTGCGGCGTCCCCCTTCAGGGTGCAGTTCGCGGCGATTTGTGTGAGTTCGGCATCCGAGTAGGGATTCGGTTGCCCTGCAAGCATAGCTTTAACAAGACGCTGAGTGACGATATCCGGGAACCGGCGATTGGGAGCGGTCGAATGAGTGTAATCCTGGACGGCAAGGCCGAAATGTCCTGCTGAAGGATCGCCCGGCCGCTCGAGCACATATTCCCCGGGGCCGATCAACTTGATCACAGCGAGCGACACGTCGGCGAAATGGTCGGGATCGGCTGCCCTGCGTTTCACCAGAAAATCGTTCAACGCTTTTGAATCCGGGTCGGGAGGAAGTTTTCCTCCGTGGGCCGCCGCCAGTTGAACGATGCGATCCCAACGCTCCGGCTGCTTGACGATGCGGCGCAAAGACGAAACCTTTTCCAGCATTCGCGCGATGACTCCGTTGGCGGCGATCATGAAGTCTTCAATCAACTCGGTGGCACGATTTCTCTGCTGCTTCACTATGTCGACGATCTGAGCGTTCAGCACCAGAGGATAAGTCTCGTCGGTTTGAATCTCGAGAGCTCCGTTTTCTTGACGTTGACTCTTCAATTTCTGCGCCACATCGCTCTGCAGACGCAATTGTGATTGCAGATCGGCGGCTATTTTTGGCGGGGCAACTCCTGTGCCCTCCAACCACGCTCCGGTTGAGTTGTACTGCAGTTGCGCCTGATTGCGCACCACAGCACGATAGACGTCGCTGGAGGTCACGTGGCCTCCACCATCGACTACAAACTCGATGACTACGCTCAAGCGTTCTTGATTCTCCAGTAGCGAAGTCTGGCCGGTCGAAAGCTCTTCCGGCAACATCGGAAAGTTTCGGATTCCGGTGTAGACCGTGGTCGTTTCGCTGGCGGCATGTTGATCGATTGCGCTGAGTTTGGATATGTAAGCATCTACGTCGGCGATGCCAACAAAAACCTTCACATCGCCGTTGGGCAATTTTTCGGCAACTTCGATCTGATCGAGATCGCGCGACATGTCATTGTCGATCGACGACCAGAGCTGACTGCGGAGATCGCGCACACTTCCGCCAGCATTAATCTGCGGAGGTCGAGCTCGCAAGTCTGCCAGTTGCTTCTGAACCGCCGCAGGAAAGTCGGGCTCAAAGCCGTGCTGCCGCATAATTTCTTTTGCAACAGCTTGAAGATCGATGTGAGATGGGTTGGTGTTTGGCATGAACTCCCGTAAGGTTCGTAGCCGGGCAACATGGGCGCTGAGCCAGCCACAATTCGCGAATCACTACAGAAATGGTTGAATCGCTACTCGGTGACCACCGCCTTCACTAGATTTCGCGGGCGGTCAACGTCATACCCTTTTTTCGTGGCGACCTGGTAGGCAAACAGTTGCAACGGGATTACCTCGACAATCGGCAACAGCAATTCGGGTGCAGCAGGAACAAAGAATACATCGTCGGCAATGCTGGTGATCTCCGCGTCTCCTTTGGTGGCTACGGTTACCACGCGGCCGTGCCGCGACCTGACTTCCCGAATAACGTCAAGGGTGCGCCGGTAGCGTAAAACCGAGTCCGGATCGCTGCGATCACAAGTTGCCAGCACCACGACCGGAAGGTTCTCATCGACCAGAGCATTGGGTCCGTGCTTTAATTCCCCCGCAGGATAGCCTTCAGCGTGCGCGTAAGAGGTTTCCTTGAGTTTGAGAGCACCCTCGCGAGCGATGGCATAATGCACGCCCCGTCCCAAATATAAGAACTTTTCTGCCCTAAAGTGTTTTTCTCCGAATTGCTCCGCGAGTTCGTCCCACGTTCGAAGACTGCGTTCGATGGCTTCAGGAAGCTGCAACAGGTGCTGCAAATACGAGCGAGTGACCTCGGAGGTCATGCGGCCGCGCTTGCGCGCCAAGAACAATGCCATCAGATACACAACCGTGACCTGCGTGGTGAAACTCTTGGTTGCGGGGATGGCGACCTCCGGACCGGCTCCCGTGATGAGAGCCGCGCTCGCTTCCTGAGGAATGGTCGCCCCGGCTACATTCGACACCGCGATCGTCTTCACCCCGCGGGTCAGTGCCTCTCGTTGCGCGGCAATTGTATCTGCGGTTTCGCCGGATTGCGTGATCACCATTACCAATGGGTCCACGGCGGCGTGAGTGGAGCGGTAGCAGTACTCGCTTGCGTACTCCACGTCCACGGCCACACCCGAAAGATCCTCAATCATGATCTCTCCGGCCAGACCTGCGTGACGGCTTGATCCGCTGGCGGCAATGATCAGTCTTTCCAAGGTCAAAAGCGCGCTCTCGATGGCGTGCAGCATTCCGGGAAATAGGACGTCATTCTTTAAATGGATATCGACGGTTTTCGCGATGGCCTGGGGCTGTTCGTAAATCTCCCGGCGCATCGCATGCGCAAAACGATCCGTGGCAGTGCTGGAGTTGGTCTTGGATGAGTTCATGATCGACTGCGGCGAGAGTAAATCATTTGCAGCGCATCGGGCAAATTGCAGGTGGATTGAAGGGGCCACGCATACGTAGATAACAAAAGACTGAGCATAACAGCTTAATAATTTGTTAGTCGTCAACAATAACAGCCGCGGCCATCGGCGACACACAGGCATCACTACTTTTGCTTGGTAAATAACGAGCGGCGGTCCGCATACTAGACGTTTTGGCTGGGTACAACTGCTTTTTACTCTGCTATAGTCCGGCGCAGAATTGTCCACCTTTGGAGTTAAACGCAGACGTCACTCGGGATAAGTCACTCCCAAGATAGGGGAACTTATGGTGAGATTACTCGATGTCACGCTTCGTGATGGCGGGTATGTTAATGAATTTTCGTTTTCGGTGAATCAATCATGCCAGGTTGTCCGGCTGCTCCGGGAAGCCGGCATTCCGTTCGTCGAGATCGGTTACTTCATCCCCGGAAGGACAACGCCAGACGACTTAGGACGAAAAGGTTACACTCTGGATCATCTGATGGAGGTGGCAGCGTGCTGCCAAGCGGAGCTGAATCCAGTCGTGATGATCCCGCCAGGCGTTGCGGCACGAGCGGACTATCTCGCGCTGGCACAGCTTGGAATCAAGGGAGTTCGCTTCCCTGCGCCTCCCGCGAAGTTTAACCTTTTGGCTCCAGACGTGGATGCAGCCCGCAATGCCGGCCTTTTAGTCTTCTTGAATCTCATCCGCGTCAGTGAATATTCAATGAAGGAGTTAGTAAACCTGTGCGATCGGCTCGCCGCATTAAGTCCTGACTGGCTATACCTTGCGGATTCCAACGGAGGTCTTTTTCCGCATCAGGTCCGTAAAATTATGCGTACTTTAAGAGATGAGATCGATATACCTCTGGGTTTTCATCCTCACAATGGGCTTAGCCTGGCATTTGCCAATTCACTTGCGGCAATGGACGAGGGCATTTCCATGCTTGATGGGTCGCTGGGAGGACTGGGAAAAGGAGGAGGCAACCTTAGTTTGGAAATGATTGCCCTGTTTTTGAATAGCAGGCAGGAAACGTTTTTCTCTTTTCGTCCGCTATTGCAAGCTTCCCGCAACAGCCTGATGCCGTGGCTGGGAGAGATGTGGCCCAAGAGGCTTCAGGAAATTCTTTCCTCTATTACAAACCTCGATCTGCAGATGCTGATTTCTCTGAAACAGCAGGTTGGGGACGATCCCTGGAATTTGCTGGAGGCACTCGTCCAGTGCTTTGAGCAAAAGTACTGCAAGCTTGAGGCGACGGCCTGAACGTTGCGCCCAGAAAGATAGAGTCGACAAAAGAAAGGAATTGCTGTTCTCTTAATGCAAGCGCAAACCGATTGCCGGCTTTCGGAGCTGAGGGTTGGTGGAACGCCGCGCGAACGCGGGTGCTCTCTCGGTGATGCTCTGCGACGGGACATTCATCAGCTTCTGGATGAGCTTCGCAGGCGCTGCGCAATGTCCCGCCAATCCACGTATCCTGCTGTGATCGCCAATCTTTTGAGGGAGAGCGCGCAGATCGTCAACACTTTCTTGCCGGACATTGCGATGGAAGTAGAGGGGCTCGCACTGGGAGCAGCCATCTCTCGCGACGATGCCTGGCTGCTCCAACTTTGGCGCGAGGCGCAGGCTTGCAGAGACCCGCGCGGCGTGGGGGAGTGTTCCCTATTTGCCGCTACATGGCGAGGTACGCCGCTGCTGGCCCAGACTGTCGATCTTCAGCCATTCATGGCACCGCATGCGGTTGTCGTGAGAATCGCCTCCGAGAATGGCTCGCCTGAAATCTTGATGTTCACTTTCGCGGGTTTGCTCGGTTATCTGGGAATTAACAGCGCTGGGGTCGCAGTGGGCATCAACATGGTTGCTTCGGATGGCTGGCGAGCCGGCGTCTCGCCTTATCTGCTCGTACGGCACCTTTTAACGCAATCTACGCTGGCAGATGTCGAACGCGAGGTGGAGCGGCTGCCGCGAGCGAGTTCGCGCTGCCTCACGGTCGCGGACACTCAGCGCGCGATTCAAATAGAGTTTACGACGGATGCGTCGCGGAATCTCTCCAGCCTGCATTTGCTGCACACCAATCATTATCTGCATCCTGAGTTAGTCGAAGCAGAGCGGAGCCATATTCTATTACGGCGCAATTCCAGGCTACGGTTGAATCTACTCATCACAATGGTGCCGCAGCTATATTCGGCAGAAAGCCAGACGGATTCCCTTTCGACGCGCGACGAAGCTGAGAGGGCCTTCTCCATCTTGGCGCATCATGGAGATGCAGCTTCCATCTGCTGCCACGGTCGGGCGGATCAACGTGCTGTTCAAACTGTCGCCGCAGTGGTTATGTTTCCTGCGCAAGGTGAATTATTCTTGAGACCGGGCCTTCCCTGCACCGCGACTACGCAGGCCCACCAATTGGGAGGCTTGAATGCCTGAGTTGAAGCTTCCGGTTTTTCCCAAAGCGATGCGGCTCTCCATCTTTGGAGTGGATGGCCAACAGGGGAACGACGCCGTTGTTACCTCTTATCCAGATCTGTCTTCGACATCCGATTTGAAAGCAGCAGCATCCCAACGAGGCGGAGCGACGTGTGTTTTTATCGCGAGCTCGGGTCCGAAAGTGGTGCGGTTCTTTACGCCAGTCGCGGAGTTGCCATTCTGTGTGCATGGTGCTCTGGCGGCGGGAGCTGCGGCGAGCGAGGCTGACGGCGTTGGTGAATCCCATATCGTGGTTGGGGAAAAAAGCTTTGCTGTCAGCCGTAATGGACACGGCGCCAGCATCTTATTAAACGGCCCATTTGTTGTTCGTCCTGAACCGGACCCAGGATCTGTTCTTTACGCCTTGGGATTGAAGAATGTCGACATCGCTCTTAACTCGTCCATTGTTGTGGCCAGCGCAGGAAGCCCGAAGTGGCTGGTGCATGTAGCCGACTGGGAAAAGCTGAGAAATACTAAACCAAATCTGCAGAATCTTGCCGAGATCGGCCGGGCTCGCGGAGTAAATGGCGCGTACGTGTTTGCAACTTCCGGAATGCCCACCGGAACGGACGTAGGGGCGCGGGCTTTCAATCCTGCAGCCGGAGTAAATGAAGATGCAGCCACTGGAGTCGCTGCGGCCGCGTTGGCCTGGACGCGGCGGGAACACGCTCCTGCCAATTGGCTGGTCATCGATCAGTATGTCGGCTCAAACCGCTCCGGGCGCATTCGTGTCCGTGTCACTGGCGATCGCGTTGAGGTTGGCGGAGAGGTACGGTTTGTGAGGTTTGAAGCGTAGGAAGAAAATCGCACTTTCGCATGCTTCCGCGGTCATCGGCCTAAACGCCCCGGGCAGAGGGGAAGACAAATCGAGGCCCAATTATGACAACAGCGGCTCCTCCAGACGGCGGCGTGCAGGCGCCGATGCCGGAACTGTTCATGGTTCCTGCGTCTTTCACACAGAGGCGCCTGTGGTTTCTGGATCAACTGGCTCCCGGGAGAGCGCTCTACAACATCCCCGATGCTATCCGAATTGTCGGTCCCTTCGACGCGGAAGCTCTTCGCCGCAGCGTACAAGAAGTTGTCCGGCGTCATGAGTCACTGAGAACTTACTTTCGCTCAACCAAGGGCGAACCTCAACAGCTTATTGCTGCCGAGGTAAAGGTTGAGTTGCCGGTCATCGAGCTGAGTTTTGACTCCCAGAAGCAACGCGAAGCCGAAGTTCGAAGGCAGGTGCAGAAGGCAGTGGATGCTCCTTTTAACCTGCAAGAACTGCCTTTGTGGCGGATCGTACTACTCCGCATGGCAGAGAACGATCACGTAATGGCGATCGTCATGCATCACATTATTTCTGACGGATGGTCTTTGGGGGTGTTGTCGAAGGAAATTTTTCAACTCTACGCGACGTTTACTTCCGGTAGGCCCTCACCTTTGCCAGAACTACCGATCCAGTATGCGGATTTCAGCGAATGGCAGCGGGAATATCTGCAAGGAGAAGTGCTGGAAGAGCTACTTGGATATTGGAAGGCGCAGTTAACGGGAACCGAGGCGCTCAATTTGCCGCTGGACCGACCGCGGCCATCCACACCTGCGGGAAAGGGCGCAGCTTACATGTTCCGCTTGGAAAAAGCCCTTTCGGAGCGACTCCAGAGTCTAAGTTGGCAGCACAAAGCAACTTTGTATATGACTCTGTTGGCTGCATACCAAACGCTGCTATTTCGCTACACCGGACAGGAAGACATTGCCGTGGGAAGCGCAATTGCCGGACGCACGCGGCCCGAGGTGGAAGACCTGATCGGATTTTTTGTTAACACTCTGGTGATGAGAACGAGACTCTCGCGCCAGTGGACCTTTCATGAGCTGTTGCGAAACGTAAAGGAGACCACACTCGGAGCGTATGCGCATCAGGATATTCCCTTCGATCGGCTCGTGCAGGAACTTCTTCCCGACCGCGATCTCCAGGGCCCTATGCTCTTCCAAGTCACATTTAATCTGCAAAATGTGCCTCGCTCTAAGTTTCGGCTGGGGCTTGCAGAATTAACACCCTTTGAATTCGAAATTACCTCGACCAAGTTTGATATGTCGGTATTTCTGGCGGAAGAAGATTCGAGTCTCTCTTTCGGAGTGATTTATGACCAGGAGTTGTTTGAGTCCGGGACGATCGTGGGAATGTTCCAACGCTACTCGGTTCTTCTTCAGAACATCGTCGAAAATCCGGACCAAAAGTTATCTGAGTTACCGCTGCTAATTGAGTCCGAAAGGCGCTCTTTGCTGGAGCTCTGGCGAACGCCGGAATTGGCGGGGTCAGCAGCTAGAACCATTTGCGAATGCGTTGAGCAATGGGCACGGAGTAATCCCGATAGTCCCGCGATAGTTGGTAACGATATTAACGTCACCTATCAACAACTAAATCACCGGGCCAACCAGCTAGCGCATCATCTACGAGCCATTGGAATCAAACCGGCGGCGCGAGTAGCAGTGCGGTTAGAGCAACCGGACAAGTTGCTGGTGGCCGTCTTGGGAGTGCTGAAGGCAGGCGCGATATTTGTTCCCCTAGCGTTGGAAGATCCGATTCTGCGTGTACGCGAGATCGCAGTAGATGCTGGCGTTGCCTTGGTGATTTCTGAAACGCGTTGGGCTGAAGAATGCACCGCCTCCGAGATACCTGTACTCAATCTCGATCTCAGCGGGGCGGAATTAGCAACGCAGAGTACAGAGGAACCAGATCTCACAGTTGATCTCCACGCCTTAGCTTGCGTGCTATATCGATCTGCACCTGCGGATAAGCCGCAAGGAGTTTTGATTTCACATTCGGCTTTGTCCACCAAGTGGTTTGGGAGGGAGATACAGCTACGCTCTTCTGATCGCCTCGCGCAAATTCTGAGTTTTTCATACGAGCTCGCAACCTTCGAGATCTTTGATGCTTTGGCTGCCGGTGCGTGTATCGTGCCGTTTCCCAGCCGTCCGGTGCCGTCGGTAAAAGATCTCGCTGACCTGCTGCGGCGCAGCGAAGCCACGGCGATCTTTGTGCCTGCCGCGACGCTGGCTGATTTGGCCCTACAGGATTCAGAAATACTGTCGCAGTTGCGGCTGATGCTCTGCGGAGACCGGTTCGCGGCATTAAAGCGTCTGCGAGAAAGTTTGAGTCCTGAAGTGCTGGAACGTGTGTATTGGATATATGGCTCGACTGAAACCTGCGGTTCTCTCCTGGTCAGCAGGATTACGCGACTGGACCTCGAGATGGAAGTTACTCCAACCGAGCGTCTACTACAGGGCAGCAAGTTTTATCTGCTGGATGATGAAATGGCGCCAGTCCCTGACGGAGTTCTTGGGGAATTGTATGTTTCAACTGCCCGCATGGCGACGGGCTATGACGGCCATCCTGAGCGGACGGCCGAAAGCTTCGTTCCTGACATATTCTCACCGCAAGAGGGGCAGCGTCTCTATCGCACCGGAGACATGTGCCGCCGACGAGTGGATGCACGCCTGCAATTCTGTGGGAGGCGAGATGCAAGAATCAAGATTCACGGAGCGCGCGTAGAGCCTGCGGAAATCGAGACGCTACTGGTGCAACACCCGCAGATGCGGGAAGCTGCGGTTACGATCCGCAAAGAAACTGGGCTGAATGAACCAGGTCTCGTTGCCTTCATCGCCTTTGTCGACGATGCTTTGGGAAGCGTCGAAGAATTACGCCAATACCTATCGGAGCGTTTGCCTGAAGCAATGCTGCCTATCGAATACATTAAAGTGCCAGCGATTCCTCGCACGTCCGAAGGTAAGCCAGACCTGGACGCACTGATCAAGCTCGCAGAAAAAGCCGAAGGCGCCAGCGAGGATACACCTTCCTATGTAGCACCGCGCAATAACATCGAAAAACAATTGGCGGAAATCTGGGCCGAAACACTCGAGGTCGAACGTGTAGGCGTGCATGATAGCTTCTTCAAGCTAGGCGGGCACTCGATGTTGGCCACAATGGTTGTAGCCCAAGTAATCGATACGTTTCAGGTGGACTTGCCCGTGCGCCGCTTGTTCGAGGCGCCTACCATCGCACAACTCGCCAAAGTAATTGAACAGCTCACTGTCGAGGACAACACTGTGGCAGACGAAACGCCGATTCTAGCCAAAATTCAAGGAAAGGGCGCGGCTGCTCCTTTCTTTTGCGTACATCCTGTCGGCGGGCACGTGTTCTGCTACGCAGATCTGGCAGAGGCGCTTGGCGAGGAGCAGCCATTTTACGCAGTGCAGGCTCTCGGCCCAGAGCGAATCGACGAATCCCTCGCCACCATTGAAGGGATAGCAAACCTGTACTTGCAGGAAATCCGCAACGTTCAACCGCGAGGGCCTTATTTTCTTGGCGGATGGTCGATTGGCGGCGTGATTGCCTGGCAGATGACGAAGCAAGTGAGACTTGAGGGCGAAGCTGTTGGAATGTTGGCCCTGATCGATACCAACTTGCCTCTAAAAAATCGTTCCGGCGAAAACGCGGAAGAGATTCCACCGCTTACCGCGTTCGCGTTGGACCTATGTCAATTGCTGGGCAAGGACTACCGGGAAGTCGCCGAAAGATTTCTGCGGCTCAATGAAGGCCAGCAGTATGAAATGATTTTTAGTGAGCTTCAAAGCGCAGGTGTGCTGCCGCAAGACCCAACTCTTGCCGAAAGAAGGTTGAAAGACTTTTACCACGTGTTCCAGCGCAATGCACGGGCCTCGCGCGAATATCAACTAACCCCCATGGAACAGGAGATTGTTGTGTGTGAAGCCAGTGAAAGGGAGCCGGCTGGACATTTGAGTGAACAGTGGGCAGACTGGGCCGCAAAAGTTGACAGCTTAACTATTCCCGGAAATCACTACACGATCCTTAAACAGCCCAACGTGTCTGTTTTGGCCGGCCATCTGCGCTCTGCTTTGCAAAATGCGAAGGTCGAAAGCCAGCGCTCAATCGCCCGAACGACCGCTAGAAACTGACGATTCACGAGACCGTCTCGATCTGAACCCGCGCCGTGGCGGCGGGCGATCGTCCTTCGAGAAAAAAACTCTGCAGTAGGAGGCCAAAATATGGGTATTGCAGATAGTGCGGATAGTGCCCCGCACCCAGAATGCCGGCGTGAATCACCGGCGTCTTCCATGCTCGGCTCCTGAGAACGGAAAGAATGAAATTATTGTTGACCTGGCTGTCATAGTTGCCGGTGATGAGCATCATTGGCTGCTCGATGCGCGTAAATGCTTCTTCCACCGGATGAGCCGCGTCCGAAGCCAGCCTGCGGCCATAGTTCAGCAAAGACTCTACATTGGCCATTGGCGATTGGAGAGCGACAGATCGATCGCGCGGTGGAAGCCCAAACAACGCAGACGCGCGGGCCTCTGGGTCCACTAGCGTTGTCCAATCGAGCGGTTGCTCCTGCAAAATATTCACATAGATTCCGGCCAGCCGCGGCTTTTGAGAAAGCGTGGTAAATACTTTTTTCATGCTGGCTTCAAATCGACTGGGGGTGCGCGGAACGCCCTTGAAACCGCTCAGTGCTGGCGCTACCAGCATCAGCGAACGGATTCGCGTGGCGCAACGCGCCGCCGTCTCGATCGCTAATCTGCCGCCATTGCACCAACCGACGAGGCTGACATCACTTAGACATTCGGCATCGAGGACCTTGGAAATGTCTTCAGCGTCCTCAGGAAGTTCGGCGAACTGCCGTATGCCGCCTTTAATCAAGTCCGCACACCGGCTTTCCACGACAACAATGCGAAAATCAAGCAGCTCATCGGCAAGTAACTGCGACCAAATCACGAGTGGAATGCCAGTTGCGGTGATCAGCAGAAGCGGGCGCGTGCCCCGGCGCCGAATAAAATAACGTATGCCGTCAGAGGTTTTCCGCTGATCATACTCCCGCTCCAGAACTTCGGCAAAGGGTGCGTGAGTCAGCGTGCAAGGTTCGAGAGGAAGCTCACCTTGGGCAGCAGAAAAAGCATCAGCGATCGCTCTCAGCAGCAGGTCACCGACCGGATCGCGCTTGCCGTTTTCAGAAGAAATTCTGACGCCGCGGCTGGTGAGGTACCCAAGCCCTTCGTTCAGTGCCAGTTCAACCTCACTCGCCGAATGGTTGCGGATAATCTGATTCTTGATCAAATCCTCAGCGGCACGGGCGGGCGAGGCAACGTCGACGACAAACTGCGACAAATACGCCGGCTCGCGCTGCACGATCTCATCCAGCGTGTTATCCAGAAGACGGTGAAAAAGATCAGTCAGGTGTGAATCCCCCAAGGTGCCTATACTCTTATCGCATCTTTGCTCTGCTTGTTCTGGGCATAGAGACGCTTTAGTTGTTCACCGTAGCGGACATGAGCCGACCTGCGATCGAGCTTCCCTACCGTATTGCGCAGCGCATTTTGTCCATCCAGTACACGCAGGAAAGCTAGCACTTGTTCGTGAACAGGAGCGCCCGAATTCGCCCGCGCCATTGCCTTGGTGAGTTGCTCGTCAGTAACAGCTTCTTTGGCGGGCACAATAAGGGCAGTCAAATAGGATTGTCCCTGTCCGTAAACGAGGCATTCTTTGATTGGACCAGAAGCGAGTAATCGCTCCTCGACCGTACTTGGAAATACCTTGTATCCGCTCGATAAAACGATGGCGTCCTTGGTACGTCCGACAAGATAAAGGAATCCATCAACGTCGAAGCGGCCAACATCCCCAGTGGCGATGCAACCGTTGCCCAGGAATACGCCTTCATCCTCGCCTCGCCAGTATCCCTCGCTGGTGTGATAGGCGCTGCGGACAATCACTTCGCCCGCCGGGCCAAGCTCGATGGATTTTCCGGGAAACGGCTTGCCTACGCTACCCACGCGTCTGGCACCAGGGTAATTCTTGGCGATCAGGCCGGTCTCGGACATTCCGTAGCCTTCATAGACCGGGATTCCTTCCTGGTCGAATTCCAACAACGTGTCCCGATCGATCGGAGCAGTTCCGGTCCACAGATAGCGCATTCGTCCGCCGAACAGGTCGCGAAGTGAAGCAGCTTCGGGATTTTTTTCGCGCTGTCGGTGATAGACGGCTAACAGCGATTTGAGCAGTTGAGGCACTCCGATAAGAACTGTCGGCTGTGAGCTTTGCAAGAGCCGAGGCGCCTGTTCCATTAGTCCGACGGTTACACTGGCCCCCGCCAGAATGCTGAGATGGACAAAGAACCGCTGCAAGTAAATGTTGAGCGGCATCAGTAACAGGTAGTGATCGGAAGCGTCCAGTGGAAACTCAGAAAGAACGTGCTCCGCCATGTGGTCGAAATGTAGCGCTTGGGTTTTCAGCGCCTTGGGCTGAGCTGTGGTTCCCGAAGAAAACTTTACCGTGTAAGGATCGTGGGGTGAGAAGCGATGGGGCAGGAAACGATGCGGCGCACAGGATTGAGCATCCAGCGCCGAGTGTAGTGAACTGATCGACAATATTTTCGGACCGCTGGCGCCGGCAATATCCGTAACCAGCAAAGCCAGGTCATAGTCAGGAACAATGCGTTCAATCTCCCACTCGCGCCGGACGTCGAATGGAACGGAAACACAGCCTAGAAGCAAACAGGCCAAATCGACGAGCAGCCATTCATACGAGTTGGCGGCCAGTAGGCCGACATTGTCACCGGACCGTACTCCCGCAGCCTCAAGGCAAGCCGCAACTGCTTCTATCTCGCGCCGTACATCGGACCACTTCCGTTCGGTGCGCTCGCGTCCGGAAAAAATCACTTTCCCGATCTCCCGGCTCAGAGCGGGGATAATCTCATTCAATGACGTCGGCATAGGTCTTCAACTTATGAGTTAGAGGTCACGATTACGGGCAGTTTCGATCCACCCTGAAAAACATTGACCTTGTCGTGGATACTCGCCTTGGCTCCCAGGCCCACCAACTTGCCGTTGAAAACAAAACTGTCAAGGCTGATATTCATCGGCACTGGATTGCTCGCACCTGCCAGAACAACCGGATACTTAGCGGGAGGCACATAGCGCTGCACCACAGCGCCCGTATTCCAGTTGGCGTCAATGTTCTTCTGCCACACCGCGGCGTCTGTCGACCGGCCGACGGTGACTCCGTCTCCTCGAATGTCGTATTGCTGCTTTACCACCAAGTCCCGTTGGCGTTTGCGCAGGAGCTCAGCAAGGTCGGTGAGTCGGCCCTCAAACGCGACTTGTGATCCGCGTTCGAGCTTCACCGTCCACGGCACCAGTCTGCTGATCACCGCGTGCTCCTCGGCACTAAAGAGTGCGGCAAAACGTGGGTCGTGCACAAATGCGAGGCTGGTCTTGGCTTCGGCAACATGCCGGGCGCCAATCGAGTTCAGGTGGACCGGCCTCCGCGGATGCTGCAACATCTTCACAAAGATATCCACGATTCGAGGCGACTCGGCGACCATCGTATTCCAGAGGCCGGTGTTGATCTTGTTCCAAATCAACTCCACCCGCTTTCCTCGGTGAAAAACGCCAGTCGAAGCAATCTCGAGATCGCGCGGGTCAGCGACCGCGGCCGGCCATCCGTCGGCATTCATAGCCGCCGCAATTTCCAGTGACTCCCGATTCGACCGGCCTTCGGGCTGCAGCACTGCCAAAAACGGTTTAGTCTCAGTGCCTCCCGCGTCGCGATATCCCTCCAGCAACGCCTCAAGAAAAGGCTGGCCTTGATCCATCGGCAGGATCGGCTGTGCAGCTTGCAGGTGAGACTGCAGAAGCTTACGCGCGATACTGTTCAGGCGGGGCGTAAAGAAAGTGCCCGCAGGAGAATCGGCATTGTTTTCCAGCAGGCGCATCGTCAGATCGTCGCCAGTGAGATAACCATCGAGCCGGCAGATCGAAACGGATCGCGGCGGCTCGGGTTCCGCCTCAATGAGACGCTCCGCAGCCGGTGCAAGACCATAGAATGCGCGCACCGAAGCATTCCCTCGGTACAACGCTACGATCTTCTCCAACAAGCGAACATACGCTTCAATCCACGGCCGAGCTTCGGCGAGTCTCTTCTGCAAGACGAGCAGGGGCGTGAGCGCAAAAGGAAAATCCTTGTTCTGGAAACAAGGCTGGGTAGAGAGAAAAGCAGCCACTCGTCCCGGCTCTAAGCTGCTGTCGCCTTGGATCGACTCGCGTAAATCTTGGGCACGGACCTGGTCGATCATGGCATTTCTCCATCCCCACGAAGATTACGGACCATTGCGAAATATGCGTCGCGAATTTTCGGCAGGATTTCTCGCGGACCGCGCATGGTCCTTCCATCAACAGATTCGATAGGAGCAAGCTCGAGGCCAGTCCCGGTCAGAAATGCTTCGTCGGCTGAATATGCGTCCTCTGGCTGTAAGGCCGCTTCTTCCGCGGAAATCCCCATCTGCCGGCAAAGCTTCATCACATGCCGCCGGGTCACACCGGGAAGGATGGCGTCGCAACAACGCGGTGTCACAACGCGGCCATTGTGAACCAGAAAAAAGTTAGCAGTGGGCGACTCAGAGAGCAGGCCGTCTTCGGTCAACATGATGACTTCGTCATGGCCGCTATCTTTCGCCTCAAGGTAGGCAAGCCGTGGACCCGCGTAGTTTGAAATTACTTTGGCCCGCTGCGGAAAAATATGATCGCCAGGCTTCTTGAGCCGGCTGATTGTCACGGACAAGCCGCCGCCATCAGTGGTCCAAGGTTTGCGTCCCATCGGTTGCAGGATAAGATCGTGAGCAATCTCATCCCCTCCGTCTTTCAGGGTTCCGAGAGAAACAGCATTGACCGAAATCCTGAGATAACAATCTTCCTGTACCTGGTTCACCCTCGCCAACTCTTCTGCGGTTTCCACGAGGCTGTCGATCGAAGGTGCTGGAAGCCGAATGATCTCGAGTGTCGCCGCTAAACGTCGCAGATGTTCGCGAAGTGCGAAAAACCTAAGCGTCTTTCCATCCGCCTGAAGGTAGCCTCGGACGCCCTCAAAAGCAGAGAGCGCATAACGCATCGACAAGCACGCAGTATGAACTGTAAGCTCATCGAACTTAATTAGTTTGCCGTTACGCGCTGCCCAGGAAAAGTAAGGTGATTTAGGCATTCCCCTTCCCCGACCACCGGAAAGGCGGCTCCGAAGCATCGTAGAAGCGGCGGTGAATAGCATCAAAGTGACGATGCCGGAGATCGATCGCCGTTTGCAGCGCCCTTTTCGCATTACTCCGCATCTGCTCGGTCGTGCAATATTCCGTCAGGATTTTTCTGGCGGTCTCCGCATGATCATCTTCCAGGTCGCTGACCGCGGACCCATCTACGCAGGAGGCGTGATGTGTGAAGTATTCGTAAGCATTAGGAGGGAGCAGATAGGCATCGCGCATCACAGCCTCCATGCTGCTGCCGGACTGGCTGATAATTGGCGGCTGGCCTTCCATGAGCAACAGGACTGACGCAACTCCCTCCGTAAAATGAACCTCACCACTGTTACAAGCTCTGACGTTGTGGGAGATCAAAGCATAGGTCTCCCGCAGACGTTCTTTAGGGTTCACAATCTCCTCACGAGTCAGGCCCAGGCTTATGCCAAAATCCGCAAATGTCTCCAGGTGCCGCCGCGACTCTGTGATTCCCCCGGTCTCTTCCTCGTAGATATTGTCGACCAGCTCTTTTCGCAGCTCGTAGTCTTCAATCCGGGATGCGATTCCCAGAATATTGCGCGACCAGTGGTTTTTGATGGGATATCGATGAATTACGAAATTCTGCAACAGGCGCTTGGGAGCAGCGCCTGAAAGAATCAATTGGTAGAGTGGGTTCGTCATCTTCTTGCGAGAAGCGATCATCGTATCCAGTTCGGCAATGAATTCGCCTGCTCGAGTTGGTGGTGGTGCGATAACTGCCGTGGTCATTATCGATATCCTCCCTGGAGTAAGTGACTGTACGATTTAATGCCGGAGATTTCGTCCCGGCTTTGTTTTGAGTCGATCAGCGGCCGGCAGGAGAGCTTCGAACCGAGTCGGCGTCCGGAGAATCTTCTGTCTCAGGCGAAGCCGTCTCGCTATTGAAGCCGTTCTTGGCGGCAACATAGTGCATGATTTCGGATGTGGTACGAAAACTGTACTGATCAAGGTCTTCTTCAAGCATCCGGACATCAAAGGCCACTTCCAGATTGGCGATCAGTTCCATGAAAGCCAATGAGTCAAAGCCAATACCGCGCAGTGGAGAATCCAACTCAACGGTGTAGGCCAAGTCTGGCCGAGGCAACACAGATGCCACTAACTGGCGGACTCGCTGCTCCAGTTCCTCGCTCATCGCACCGTCTGCAGAGCACTCAGGTTGTACCCGTGAAGCTTTCTAGCTTCTGCTAGCGGCATTCCACCGCTCACGGATTCGCGCACAAGACCTTCCATCTCGGTAATTCGTCCAGCAACCTCGAGCACTGTACCGACGACGTCAGCGGGAATCGCCAGCACTCCGTCATCGTCGCCAAAGATCCAATCCCCAGGCTGAATCGTGGTCGCGCCAGCCATGACGGGAACGCTATGGGCAACCATGCGGACTCGGTTCTTGCCTGACTTCATGTAAGTCCCCAAAGCAAACAAGGGATAGTTCATCTGACACGATGCGGCGCTATCACGGCACAACCCATGAATCACTGTCCCGGCGACGCCTCGCTGATGGGCGCAGTAGCTTAGAATGTCACCCCATACGGTGCAATAAGTGATCCCGCCATTGTCGAGAACAATTACAGAGCCTTCCGGCACTTCGTCGATGTAATCAGCCGCGGGCGCTCGCTCACCGGCGGCAACGGGTTCAAACTTTACGGTGAAGGCGTGCCCGATACAGCGCACTCCGCGCGTGATTGCTGTAATTCTGCCACAGCCTCCGTTAACACCTAACGAATCGAGAGCATCGGAAAGAACGGTGGAAGAAAAGGCAGCCAGCGCAGTCGCGTCTCGATCTTTCACTTGCCCAATTTCCTCCCGGTTCCGCGATCTTACAGGCCGCGCCAACCTAAATCTTGTTATGAGCTATAACACCGATGGCTACCGCCCTTGGTGTCCACTAGTCCTAATACTAAGATGGTTACTCAAGAGAAGTTTATAGTTATTCGTGAAAACGAACGCGCTGGTCGTACGATAACTCATCCTTTAGGTCATAGTTTTTTGCTAAAGTATTTATTTCTCTTAGACTTGCTTTCTTCGACTTAGCCGCTGATTATTGCGCCGCTTCCCCGACTTTTAGACCAGTATCGCCCGATGGTTCGTCTCCAGCAGTTGTCCGGAATCTGTAACAAGCGTGGTGCGAAGTATGGTTTAAATAAAAATGATTTTCCGCCTTTGAGCGATTAGAACCCGCCATAGCAGATTCCGCTCCAATAGGTGCCTTCCAGACATCAATTAATATTTAGTTCGCGAGCGAATTTGCAACTCAATATCGAAAGGATCGTCTTTGTGGAAGCGTGAGTATTGCTGCAGATCTGCATACGCCCTGTGCTTCCTGATAATCTCTAGTCGGAGTGTCAGGAGAACAACTGCGCATTGCCACCGCTGATCAACGTACAGGAAATCTCAAAGGCCTTCGGAGCGAATCCACTGTTTCAGGACGTCTCTTTTGCGGTTTCCGATGGAGACTGTATTGGGCTTATCGGTCCGAATGGCTCCGGCAAGTCTACCCTGCTGAGAATTCTGGCCGGTGAAGTCAGTCCGGATACTGGGGGAATCGCTTTTCGAAAACAGCTTCGAACTATATACGTAGCGCAGGAGTCCAAATTTCATCCCCGGAAAACAGTGCGGTGTGTTGTAGAGAGTGCATTGGAGAGTTCCCGAGTGCCTGAGTCGGAGCGAGGCACACGCTTCGCCGAAACCTTAGGACGCGCCGGTTTCGACAATCTCGAAGCGCCGGCAATCGGGTTATCAGGAGGCTGGCAAAAGCGACTCGCGATCGTTGAGGCTCTGGTGCAGGCCCCCGAGGTTCTGCTGCTCGACGAACCTACGAATCATCTGGACCTGGCGGGAATCGAGTGGCTTGAGTTTGTCCTTAAGCAGGCCACGTTTGCTTGCGTAGTCGTTAGTCATGACCGCTATTTTCTTGAGAATGTGGCGAGTGAGATCGCTGAACTCAACCGCGTTTACGCCGAGGGCGTGTTGCGGGTTCGTGGAAACTACAGCATATTTCTGGAAAAGAAAGAAGTATTTCTCCACGCCCAATCGAAGCGGCACGAAGCTCTGGAAAATCTGGTTCATTCCGAAATCAAGTGGCTTCGACGCGGTGCGAAAGCCCGCACGAGGAAGTCAAAAGCGCGAATCTCAAGAGTCGGCGAACTGATGGGAGAACTTGCGGACCTGAATGCGAGAACGCGGACTGCAACCGCGCAAATCGATTTCTCAGCAAGCGACCGACAAACCAAACGGCTAATCGAAGCGGAGAACGTCGGGTATGAAATCGGTGATCGCGCTCTTTTTGAGGCGCTTGATTTTACGATCACCGCGGGGATGCGGGTCGGATTAGTGGGGCCGAATGGCAGTGGCAAGACGACCCTGCTGCGCTTGTTGCGCGGAGAGATCTCTGCGAGTAGTGGCGAAATTCGCCGTGCTGACCGGCTTCGGATAGTCTACTTCGACCAGAGTCGCGAACTCGATTCGAACACAACATTGCGTCGCGCGTTGGCTCCGCAAGGCGACTCGGTGATCTATCAGGACCGGGTGATTCACGTTGCATCTTGGGCGGCGAGATTTTTGTTTACTGGTGAGCAACTCAACCAGCCGGTCGAGCGACTTTCCGGAGGCGAGCGGGCCCGAGTCCTGATCGCCCAGCTCATGCTCCAGCCTGCTGATGTTCTGCTACTCGACGAGCCAACAAATGATCTTGATATCCCCACACTTGAAATAATGGAGGCCAGCCTGCTCGAATTTACTGGTTCGCTCGTGCTGGTTACTCACGATCGCTATATGCTGGATCGGTTATCGACGATCGTACTCGGCCTGGACGGTCGAGGTGGCGCCGCTAGCTTCGCGGATTACTCCCAATGGGAAACGTGGCAGGCAGAACGCAATCAGATGGCGCAGACGAGTGTTCGTGCCGCTCCCCGGGCTGCGGTTTCTAACGAATCAACCACCAAGGGAAAGAAGAAACTCTCCTATCTCGAAGAACGCGAATACGGCGGCCTTGAGCAGCGAATCGCCGATGCCGAAGATGTGTTGCGCATAAAGCGTGCTCAGCTGGAAAATCCAGCGATTGCCAGCGACGGGCCGCAGCTACTGAATACGCATGCTGAAATGGAAGCAGCTCAGGAAGTCGTTGATGCGCTCTATCGGCGCTGGACAGAGCTTGAGGAAAAAAAAGGCTAAGTCTTCTAATAAGGGACACTGTGCCAGGAAATTCGAAGTTAAACCGACTCATGTTTCTGAAACGAACCATTCGAGGCTGCAGAGAACGGACTTCCGGCTATGTCACGTGCCACGGCGATGCAACGGCGAATGTGTTGCCCCAGAATCGATACATGTGGACGTTTGAACATGCTATGGTGACTTCCTGGAATCACATAAGATTCTATTTCGCCGGTCCATGGTCGCCAATCCTCAGCCAAAGACCAATCCCTTCCAGACTCGGCCGCCTCACAGAAAACAATCTTCTGTTCTGTTCTCTGCAGCGGATAAGTGGCAAAGGCATGCATATTACGTGCGTAGACATTCAATTGATTTTGGAATTTCTTTTCGGCGCGGGACGCATCCCGCGGCAGTAAACGTTCTTGCATAAGGATGTCGAAAATCATTTTTCGCTGTTCCTGTTCTCTTAGTTGCATGAACTGTTGCTGCAGCTCCCGCGGGTCCTTGCCCACCTGATAACTCATATTTAGGGCGAATAGGGTAAGGATGGTGTGGGACTCAGTATTATCGGTCCTGTGGCGATATGGTTCGGGCAAGCTGGCATCCATTAGCACCAGCAACGCTATCTCTTCACTCGCTTGACGCAACTGTCGCGCCATCTCGAAGGCCACAATGCCGCCCATCGACCAGCCGCCGATCAGATAAGGACCATGGGGCTGGACCCGTTGAATCTCCTGCTTATAAAGAGCCGCCATTTTTTCTATGCTGTCCAGTGGCGCAAGAGCAGAATCCGGCGCAGGAGCCTGCAGGCCATAGAAAGGCTGAACCGTACCTATTTCCCGGGAAAGGTCGACATAGCAAAGAACATCGCCCGCAACTGGATGCACGCAGAAAAACGGAGTGCCAGAACCCAGAGGTTGGATCGCCACCAATATTCGCGACGGGTCTTCATTCGTGGTATCGTCATCGTCTTGCGTGATAACTTTAGCCAACTGGGCAACGGTGGGTGCAGCGAAAAACTGCCGCACCGGAATATCGACATGAAACTCGTCGCTGATTTGAGCAACCACCAGGGTTGCCAGCATTGAGTGCCCGCCAAGATTGAAAAAGTCGTCATGAACCCCTACTCGGCTGATGTCGAGTGTTTGTTCCCAGATATGGGCCAGCAGTTCCTCGATGTGGTTCCGTGGCGCCTCATACGGTGACGATTCCTTTGCGGACCTATCCGGGGCGACCGCCGATGCGTCGTCGATTTCGCCTCCCAAAGTCTGCGCATCGCGACGGTCACAATATTCCAAAATACCGTTCGATCGCCGGCGCGCAAAATCGCCGGTCCGGTACATCCGCGCTCCTGGAATTCCGGCGAAGGGATTGGGTATGAAGGAAACTCCCGGCTCGTCGTGATCGTCTGCGATGAACATTTCCTCGGCAATGCAGACTTCGCCAACTACGTCGTCGGGCACAGGGTTAAACTCTTCATCCAGCACGAAGAGGCGCATGCTGCCAGCCAGCGGATCAAGGGAAAATGCACCGGTCTGTACATCTCTTGCCGCAACCATTCCGGCAGTCAGAACGTTGTGTTCCGCCTCGTCAAGAATCGGGAACTCTGACAGACGTCGGTCAGGATTGCTGACGATACCGCGCAGAAGGATCTCAAGTCTCCGCAACATTCCGGTGACGGTGACTGCATCGAACAAATCAATGTTGTAACTCAAATAACCTGTAATGCAGTCGCCCGATTTTTCCAAAGTAAGTGAGAGGTCAAATCTGACGGTGTCAAGTTGGAAGTCCAGTGGCTGGATTTTCGTCGGACTCTCCTGCAGAATTGGCTGCGGCACATTCTGCATGTTGAAAGTCACTTGGAAAAGTTGTGAGCGGCTCAGGTCCCGCTGGCCCAAGAGCTCCTGCACCAACATTTGAAAGGGCACATCCTGGTGAGCGTACGCATCGAGCGTGGTCTTCTTAACCTGGCGCAAGAGTTCACTGAAACTCGATGCTTGTGAAATCCGGCTGCGCATCACAAGCGTGTTTACAAAAAATCCAATCAGCGATTCTGTCTCAGCCTGGGTTCGCCCTGCGCTTACGGAGCCTACGGGTATGTCGTGTTGGCCAGTGTACCGATATAAAAGCGTCTGGAAGGCGGCCAGGACCGTCATATATAAAGTCGCACCGTGTTTGCTTCCCAGCTGTGAAACCTCCGCAGTCAACTCTGCATCCCAACGCACCGGCAGGTTCCCCCCGCGGTAGCTCGGAACTGCCGGATTCGGATGGTCGAAGGGCAGCCGAAGTTTTTCCAGGTTGGCTAGTTGTTTTCTCCAATAGTTCAACTGTTCTTCCAGAGCATCGCCTTGGAGCCAGCTTCGTTGCCACACGCTGAAATCGATGTATTGGATCGGCAATTCTGGAAGTGGAGAGGGGCGGCCGGCTTTAAATGCCTCATAAAGGATGAAAATCTCTCGAGCGAAAACCCCGGCGGACCACGCATCCGTCACGATGTGATGCATGGTCACCAACAATGCATGATGTTGCTCTCCCAAGCGCAGTAATTTCGCGCGCAACACCGGTCCCCGAGCCAGATCAAAGGGCTTTCGCGCTTCCAGAGCCGCCAATTTCTTGAGTTCCTCCTCGCGCTGGACCTCCGGAGTTGAACTCAGATGCACGACCAGCAGTTCGACCTCGAAATTGTCATCGACTACTTGCGTGAGCACTCCCCGCTCTACGACAAAGCGAGTTCTTAGAGACTCCTGGCGGCGCATAACCTCCTGCAAACTTCTGTGCAATACGTCGATCTCAATCGGTCCTTGAATGCGAATTGCAAAAGGTACGTTGTAAGAAGGATCGTCGGGAGCAGTCTGATAGAGAAACCACAGCCGCTGCTGGCCATAGGAAAGAGGAGCCACATCCCGGCGCAACATGGGGACGATCGGCGGGAGGTTCTGTTTGCTGGCAATCTGAAGCGGATCTTCGATTACTTTTGCGATGTCTGCGATAGTTGGAGTCTCGAACAATCGCCGCAAAGGAACATCTATATGGAAAATTTTCTTGATGCGGGCCGTCACTTGCGCGGCCAGCAAGGATTGTCCGCCCAGCTCAAAGAAGTTATCTTGAACCCCAACCTCTTTGATCCGTAAGACTTCAGCCCAAAGGCTGCAGAGTATCTCTTCAATCGGTGTTCTCGGCGCAACATATGCCGCTCCGCGAGCTCCCACGCCAGTTTCGGGAGCAGGCAGACATTTGCGATCCAGTTTTCCATTGGGAGTTAGGGGCAGAGTTGGCAGGGACATCAGGAGCCCTGGCACCATGTATTCCGGTAAGCGCTGTCTCAGCCCATTCTTTAATCGACCCAAGTTCAGATCAGCTTGTCCGCCCTCTTTTGGAATCGAACCAACTACATAGCCGACCAACTGTTTCTGCCCGGGCAAATCTTCACGCAATACAACCACAGCCTTCTCTATCCCAGCCTGCTCTCTTAGCGCAGCTTCAATCTCCCCCAGCTCGATCCGATAGCCTCGCAGTTTAATCTGTTCATCCAACCTTCCCAGAAATTCGATCTTCCCATCGCCTCGCCAACGCACGCGGTCTCCGGTCCGGTAGAGCTGCTCTCCGCCTTCCGCACTAAAGGGATTTGGAACAAAGCGTTCGGCGGTCAACTCCGGTCGTCGCAGATAGCCCCGCGCCAATCCCGCACCGCCTAGGTACAGCTCCCCCGGTATCCCGATGGGCGCCGGCTGAAGTTCACGACTCAGAACGTAGGCCTGCGTGTTGCCGATCGGTCGTCCAATGCTGATTGGAACTCCATTGTCTTCGATCCTTTCCCCCAGCGACCAGATTGTCGTTTCGGTCGGACCATACAGGTTCCAAAGAGAATCACAGCGGTCAATGAGCTTCTTCGCCAAGTCTGAGTGCAGCGCCTCACCACCGCAGAACGCCTTGAGCCCCGGGCTTCCCTGCCATTCCGATTCCAGCAACAGTGACCAGGTGGCTGGCGTCGCCTGCATGATCGTCACACCGTCCTTCACCCCTTGCAACAGCTGAGCACTATCCTTGGCGGCTTCGCTGCTCAGGAGCTTCACCTGCGCGCCTACGATTAACGGCAGGTAAATTTCCACACCCGCGATATCAAAGGACAAGCTGGTTTCCGCCAGGACGCAGTCCCGCGGCTCTATGCCCGGCCAGCTACGCATCGACCACAGAAAGTTAACCAGCGCGCTATGGCTGATCTGCACCCCCTTGGGTTTTCCGGTGGAGCCTGAGGTGTAGATTATGTACGCTAAGTTTTCCGGTTGCGTTTCGCTCTTGACGTTCTGCGCACTTTCTTTGGCGATCTCCTCCCATTGGTCATCGATTCTTACAACTGGCCCGTCAAAGTCGGGCAACAAGGCCAGCACATTGCTTTGGGTTATCAGCACATGAACCTCGGCATCCTCCAGCATGTAACGCACGCGTTCTTTCGGATAGCTGGGATCTACCGGAATGTAGGCACCACCCGTCTTCAAAATGCCCAACAGTCCAACCACCATCTCGAGGCCGCGCTCAAGACAAACGGCTACGCGAGCATCCGGTCCCACGCCCAATTTTTGTAGATAGTGACCCAACTGGTTGGCGCGCTGGTGCAGCTCGGAATAGTTCAGCCGCTGCCCATCATAGATAACTGCGATGTCGTCGGGAGTTCTGCAGGCCTGTTCTTCCAACAATTGGGGAAGGGTAATGACAGGATATTCTTGGGATGTCCGGTTCCACTCCACGAGAATTTGATGGCGATCTGTTGCACTCAAAAGCGGCAGCAGATCGATAGATTGCTCCGGACGAGCTACTACGCCTTCCAAGAGCATCCGGTACCGACTAATCATTCGAGTTATCGATCTCCCGTCAAATAGATCAGCGTCGTATTCCAACGAGCTCTGCAGATCACCGGCACTATCTTCACTCAAGTTAAGGAGTAGATCGAACTTTGCTGTCCTGGTATCGATGTTGAATAGTTCGACGTTTGCAGAGCCGAGTTTCAATTCTAACTGCGGCACATTTTGCAGCGTGATCATGACCTGAAACAGCGGCGTATGGCTGAGTTCGCGCTCTGGCGCCAGCTCTTCAACCAGTTGCCGAAAGGGTACGTCCTGGTGCTCGTATGCTTTCAGTGTGATCTCCCTTACTCTGCGCAATAGCTCTACAAAGCTCGGCCCGCCTGAAAGATCAGCCCGCAGTACGAGCATATTGATAAAGAACCCGATCAGTCCCTGGGTATCGGCATTTGGACGCCCCGCGATCGGTGACCCGACCGCAATATCTTCCTGTCCGCTATCTCGATATAACAATGTATAAAAAACAGCCAACAAAACCATAAACAGACTGGCGCCCTGTGTTTTGCCCAGTTTCTTAAGGCGTTTTGTTAGATCGGCAGAGATGGCAAGAGGAATAGTCGACCCATTCTGGCTCTGATGAGTTGGCCGAGGGCGGTCGGTTGGTAGCTCTAATGTACTCACACCCGCCAGTTGCTGTTTCCAATAAGACAGCTGCTGCTCTAGGACTCCTGACTCCATCTGATCGCGTTGCCATAGACTGTAGTCGGCATATTGGATGGGCAGCTCGGGCAAAGGCGAAGGCCGACCGGCACTGAACGCCCCATAAAGCACCGACACCTCCTGAGCCAATACTGTGATCGACCAGGCATCAGAGATGATGTGATGCATGGTGAACAGCAGCACATGGTCTTGCGCTCCAATCCGCAGCAATTTTGCCCGCAGCAATGGCGCTTTTCCCAGATCGAACGGCTGCCTCGCTTCTTTTTCGGCGAGCTTCCTTGCTTCCGCCTCGACGTCATCGGTTTCGGTTTGCAAGCTTAAATCCACAAATGAAAGATGAATCTCGCCGTGATCCTCGATAACTTGCTTTGGCTCACCACATACGGCAATGAAGTAAGTGCGCAGTGACTCATGGCGTCGCACAATTTCAGCTAGAGTGCGCCGCAACACCTGCGGATCCAATATCCCTCGGATTTGTAATCCCGAAGATATGTTGTAAGTGGCTTTGCCAGGATCCAATTGATTGATTAACCAGAGGCCCTGTTGGGAAAAGGAAGCGGGGAAATAGACAGCCTTCTTAGCTTGCATGGGAGAGTTGTCACCAAATGGAATAGATAAGATTATTTAATAAATGGCCTTATTATGGCATAAGTGAAGTTATAGGACCTTAGACGCTGGCTCGTCGCCGGCTGCAACCCCAGGCACGGGCACTCGAATGCCACATATCACTTGGGTGTCGATCACGGCTAACGTGACCCGCGTGAGCATAGGCCTACATCAAGTCTGCTTCAGGACGGCCCCGAAGGCTGGATCCCGACTCGCCGTCGTGCCCGTCTCATCAAATTGACGTGAGATAATTTAGGTATTGTCGCGTGGCCCCGTAGCTCAGTTGGATAGAGCAGCGGTTTCCTAAACCGTTGGTCGGCGGTTCGACTCCGCCCGGGGCCCCCACTTACCTGAACTCGGCTGCCTTCTCTTACCAACATCTGCTAGTGAACCGGTGCGGGCTGCGGAGCCGCCTGCGGCGGTGGACTAGAGAAGTTCACCTTCGGAACTTCGCGCGACGCAGGCGTAGCCTCGAAATAAGCCTCATTCGCTTTAAATCCTGCGATTCCCGCAAAGAAGCTGTTGGGAAATTGCTGCACGTAAGTGTTGTAATCGCGAAGTGTGTCATTGTAGCGCTTGCGCTCGACGGCAATGCGATTTTCCGTGCCTGCGAGTTCATCCTGCAGGCGCAGGAAATTC